>DATNOU010000152.1:0-1588 GCA_035601195.1 Gaiellaceae bacterium
GGCGGGAGGGTCGGAGGGTGAAGCCCGACGATGCCCGTCGAGAGCGGAGCGGCTCGCCGGCGCCGGACGAGAGCGTGCCTCACCCCGCCCAAGCGAGTTTGTGGGAGCGGTTTCTGTCCCGCGAGAACCTCGCGCGGGCGCTCAGACGCGTCGAGCAGAACGCCGGTGCCGCGGGCATCGACGGGATGACGGTCGCGGAGCTTCGGCCGTGGTTGCACGAGCATTGGCCGGATGTCCGCGCTCGGCTCGAGGCGGGCGCTTACCGGCCGCAGCCGGTGCGGAGGGTGGCGATCCCGAAGCCCTCCGGCGGCGAGCGGTTGTTGGGGGTGCCGACGGCGCTGGATCGGCTGATCCAGCAGGCCTTGTTGCAGGTGCTGACGCCGGTCTTCGACCCGCACTTTGCCGAGTCGAGCTTCGGTTTTCGGCCGGGCCGCTCGGCGCATCAGGCGGTCGAGCGCGCACGCCAGTCCATCGCTGATGGTGCGGCGTGGGTGGTTGACGTTGACCTGGATGCGTTCTTCGATCGCGTCCAGCACGACGCGCTGATGGCGCGGATCGCGCGACGGGTGCATGACAAGCAGGTGCTGCGCCTGCTCCGCTCTTACCTGGGCGCGGGCGTCATGGCAGACGGGGTCAGGCAGGAGAGCGAGCAGGGGACGCCGCAGGGCTCGCCGCTCTCGCCGCTGCTCGGCAACGTGCTGCTCGACGACCTCGACCGGGAGCTGGGGCGGCGCGGTCACCGCTTTGTCCGTTACGCCGACGACCTGATGGTCTACGTCAGAAGCGAACGGGCGGGCGAGCGGGTCATGGACAGCATCACGCAATACGTCGAGCGCAGGCTGAAGCTGTGCGTCAACCGCCGCAAGTCGGCGGTTGCCCCGGCGACGAGGCGGCCCTTCCTGGGCTTCGGCTTCTTCGTCCGGGACGGTCAGGTGAAGGTGCGGGTCGATCCGAACGCCCGCAAGCGGGCCAAGGCACGCCTGCGCAAACTGACCGCGCGCAGCTGGAGCATCTCGATGGAGCAACGGCTCCAGGCGATCAACCGCTTCACGGTCGGCTGGACGGCCTACTTCGCGTACGCCGACACCGCGACTCCGTTTCGAGAGCTCGACGAGTGGCTTCGCAGGCGGCTACGGCAGATCAGGTGGAAGGAGTGGAAGCGCTACCGCACGCGGTGGCGCAACCTGCGTGCGCTCGGGATCCCCGAGCGAGCCGCCCGTGAATGGGCGGGCTCACGCAAGGGCTACTGGCGCATCGCGGGCTCCGCTGTCCTCAACCGTGCCCTGCCGAACGCCTACTGGAGCGAACTGGGCCTCCAAGGTTTCAGCAATCCCTACCGCCGTTTCCGGGACGCGATGCGAACCGCCGGATGCGGACCCGCATGTCCGGTGGTGTGGGAGGGGCCGGGGTAAGCCCGGCCCCTACCCGATTCGAGGGATGTCGAAGCCCGCGACTCGAGCCGAAACCAAGGCCATGAAAACGATCTCTCTCCTGGCCTGCCTCTTCGTCGCCGGCATCCTCGCCTCGTTTGCGGTTGCGGGGCCGCCGCCCGACAAGGGCAAGCCTCAACAGAGCACGACGACGACAC
>DATNOU010000153.1:0-15393 GCA_035601195.1 Gaiellaceae bacterium
ACGAACGCGTTGACGGTTCCGGAGCGGTCGCGTGTGACGACGACCGGAATCGTCCCTGCGACGGTGGTGAACCAGTCTCCTGGCTCCGCGACCTGGTCGAGCCGGCCGGCGTACTGCCACGTGCGCCTGAAGATCGCCTCCTGCTCGCGGCGGAGGACAGCCGCGTCCGAGTACCAGCTCGCGGGGAGCGTGGCGCCTCCGGCGAGGGCGTCGCGCAGTTCCTGGACGTCGTCGATCACGGCGCCTCCTAGCCGGTGTAGGGCGCGATCCCGCGTTTGAAGAGCCCGCCCGCGACGATCACGCGCTGAATCTCGCTGGTGCCCTCCCAGATGCGGTCGACACGAAGCTCGCGGAAGTGGCGCTCGGCGGGGTTTTCCTGCATGTAGCCGCGCCCGCCCAGGATCTGGACCGCCCTGTCGGCGACCCGTCCTGCCATCTCGGATGCATAGAGCTTCGCCATCGCCGCCTTCCCATGGACGATCTTGGCGTCCGGGTTCACGTCGAACTCGTGCGCGGCGTGGTAGGTGATCAGGCGCGCCGCGAGAAGCTCGGTGAGCGAGTCCGCCAAGGGGAATTGTACTCCCTGATACTGGGAGATCGGCTGCTCGAAGGCGCGGCGCTCGAGCGCCCAGGCCCGAGACAGGTCGAGGAGGCGCTCGGCGGCGCCGCAGCAGCGGGCCGCAATCATTAGGCGCTCGACCGTGAACCACTTCCGGGCGCCCTCGCCGCCGCCGCCGACGATCCGGTTTGCCTCGGGCACGCGGCAGCCATCCAACCGGAACTCCGGGTGAGCGTAGAGATAGGGGTCGTGCATGAAGCGGGGAGTGCGCGTAAGCGTGAGCCCGGGAGCGTCCTTGTCCACGAAGAAGAGAGTCTGCTCGCCGTCCGCGAGGGCGAGCACGACGAGGTAGTCGGCCTGGTCTCCGGCGGTGACGAACCACTTCTCGCCGTTGAGGATCCAGTCGTCCCCGTCGCGCTCGGCAGTCGCCGCGACGGCGCCCACATCCGACCCGGCGCCGGGCTCGGTGATCGCCCACGCCTCCATGCGCTCGTGTCGGAGGGTCGGCAGGACGTAGCGCTCGAGCTGATCAGGGCTCGCCAGCTCGAGGAGCTCCCGCGGGGCCCGCTCGCAGACGATGAAGCCGAGCCCGTTCGTCGCCTTGCCGCCTTCCTCCTCGATCGCCACCTGGGCGAGCATCGGGAGGTCGGGGCCGCCGTGCTCGGCGGGGACGTTGTAGTTCGAGAAGCCGGCGGCCCGGGCCTTGTCCTTCAGGTCATGGATCTCATGGCGGTCGATCTCGCCCCGCTCGGCGATGCGCGCCTCGGCCGGGTAGAGCTCCTCCTCGACGAAGCGGGCGGCGCGCGCCTTCAGGTCGCGAATCTCGGCCGGAAGCTCGGGGACGACCACGCTAGCCTTCCTCCAGTGCTCGCCGCTCGTCCTCCGAGAGCGGGCGGGTCTTTCTGGACTCACGGTCCTGGGCGACGAGCACGGCCTCCGCCTCGGCGGCGAGCTCTCCGTTAGCGGTTCTCAGCTCCTCGCGGGTGGTGACACTCGAGGTGCCGAGCTGCGCCAGCGCACAGCTGGCCACGACCTCATCGTCCTCCTGTCGAAGCTCTCGCCGGAAGTCGATCGCCACACGTGCGAGAACATAACCCCAGGCGGCTCCCTCCCGACCTAGGGTGCGTTCCAGCCATTCGTCGCGGGCCTCCTCGAGGTACGTGAGGTAGACGGCATTGTTGACGTGGTCGTAGGCGTCGAGGTCTCGCCAGCGGATCTCAATGCGCTTCGTGTGCACGCCTATCCTTGCGCAGGTGCCGTTTCTGCCTGGCCCTTTTGGGGCTTGGCCGCGGGCAGGACTCGCAATGCGTCCGCAGGAAGATGGACTTGCACGGGCATCCCCTGCTCGTACGAGACGCCCTTGCCCGTGTTTTGCACGAGCGCCTGGAGTGCCTCGCCGGTTGCAGCGCGGACGATCACCTGAACCGCCGAGCCCACATAGACGAGGCGCTCGACCATCCCGGGGAGCCGGTTCGGGCCGGATGGCGATCCATGAGGCTCGAGCTCGACGCGCTCGGGACGGATGACGATCTTCGCCGGTCCCGTCACCTCCGTCTCGCCGGTGTGGGCGTCGAACTCGAACCGCTCGACAGAGACCCGGCAGCTCCCGTCCTTCGTACCTCGGGCGGTGGCGTCCATGAGGTTCGACACGCCCAGGAAGTCTGCGACGAAGAGAGTCACCGGATCCTCGTACACGTCGCGCGGAGCGCCCACCTGCTCCACGTGGCCCGCGTTCATGACCGCGAGTCGGTCGGACATCGTCAGCGCCTCCTCCTGGTCATGGGTGACGTAGAGGAACGTGATGCCCACCTCCTGCTGCAGCGCCTTCAGCTCGATCTGCAGGGTCTTGCGCAGCTTGGCATCGAGGGCGCCGAGAGGCTCGTCGAGGAGCAGCACCGCCGGGTTGAGAATGAGCGCGCGAGCGAGGGCGACCCGTTGCTGCTGACCGCCCGAGAGCTGCGAAGACTTCCTCTTCTCGAAGCCGGTCAGCTGGACGAGTTCGAGCGCTTTCGCAACCCGCCGCTTGATCTCGTCCTTGGGACATTTCGCGCGCCGGAGCCCGAACGCGACATTGTCGAACACGTTCAGGTGCGGAAAGAGCGCGTAGTTCTGGAAAACCGTGTTGACGTTCCTCTTGTGAGGAGGCGTGTAGGCGACGTCAGCGCCGTCCAGCTGGATCCGTCCTCCCGAAGGCTGCTCGAACCCGGCAATCAGGCGTAGCGTCGTCGTCTTGCCGCAACCGGAGGGCCCGAGCAGGGAGAAGAACTCCCCCCCGGGAATCTCGAGGTCGACGGAATCGACCGCGGTCACGTCCGCGAACCGCTTCGTGAGCTCGATCAGCCGTATCTCGCCGCGGGCCATCTCGGAGCTACCTTAGATCTCGAAGACGCTGAGGTCTTGAGCAGCCCTGGCCCGCCGCTCGCCTCGGGTGAAGGTGCGCCAGGCGACGAACGCGAGCACGAGGGAAAGGAGCGTCACAAGCAGCATCACGGTCGCGATCGCATTCGTCGACGGGAGTGGTGCCGCCCGGGCGGCGCTGTAGATCCGGATCGGGACGGTATCGGTGTCCCCTCCGCTCGAGAGCCACTGGCTGATGACGAAGTCGTCGATCGAGATGGCGAAGACGACGGCGGCCGAGGCGACGATGGCCGGGGTCAGGAGCGGCAGGAGAACGCGGGTCAGAGCGACAGTTGGGGAAGCCCCTAGGTCGGCCGCTGCTTCCTCGTATTGCTTCCCGATCGAGAACAGGCGTCCGCGGACGATCACGACGACGTAGGAGATCGAGAACGTGACGTGGCCAAAGATCTGGGCGGTCGTGCCGGTGCCGATGAACGTGAAGACCTGCGTGAAGACGAGGAGGAGGGACACCCCCATGACGATCTCGGGGGTCACGAGCGGGAAGAGCATGAGGAAGTTGGAGGGCCGCGACCCCCAGCCCTGCCAGCGGGCGAGCCCGATCGCGAGGAGCACGCCGATCGGTGTCGCGATGACGACGTCCGCGCTCGCGAGCTTGAGGCTCTGCACCATGGCGTGGCGGAGGGTCGGGTCGTGCCAGACCGAGTCGACGGGGTCGCCCAAGTACCAGCGCGTCGAGAACCCGGCCCAAGCGGTGCGTGACCGCGTCGCATTGAACGAGAACTGGATCGCGATCAGGACGGGCACGATCGCCCAGAGCATGTAGGCCCAGGTGAACACGAGGAGAAAGCGCGGCCGCCCCCACGGGTTGGCCAGCCATCCCCCAAAACGGCTCCACGCGGAGAAGCGCGCGGGCGCCTCCGACGCGGTCGCGCTCATGTGGTTCGGAGCTCCTTCGACGCTCGCTGAATCGTCCACATGTAGTACGCCATGAGCACCGTCAGGAAGGCTGCGAGCAAGACGGTGATCGCGGCGCCGATCGTCGGCTGTGGGCCCCCGTGAAAGTAGAAGTCGATCTGGTTCCCGATCATGGACGTGCGGGGGGCGCCGGAGACGATGTCGGGGGTGTAGTAGTCACCGAACATCGGGAGCGCGATCAGGACTGCACCCCCGAGAATTCCGATCTTCGAGAGGGGCAGCGTCACGTGCAGGAAACCGCGGAACGGGCTCGCGCCCAGGTCGCGGGCGGCCTCGAGGTGGCTGCGGTCGATCCGGTCGAGGGCGGCGTAGAGCGGCAGGATCAGGTATGGGATGTAGCCGTAGACGAGCGCAAGGATGACGGTCGACGGCTGGCCGCCCAGCCAGTCGCGTGGCTGAGCGAGCACGTGCGTCGAGACGAGAAACCTGTTCACGAAACCGTCCGGGGCGAGCAGGTTCTTCCACGCGAGCATCCGCATCAGGTAGTTGATCCAGAAGGGAAGGATCAGGAGGATCAGGAGCAGGTGCTTCGTGCGTCCTGCCTGCCGCGCTATGTAGTAGGCGACGGGATACCCGATCAGAAGGCAGAGTGCGAGCGAAATCGCGACGTACATGATCGTTCGCACGGCTACACCGAAGAAGATGCCGCCCGGCGCCAGCCGGTGCAAGACCTCGACGATCCAACCGACGTTCCACTCGAGCGGGCTCCAGATCGGGACAGGTCCCGACAGGATCGGATCGACGGTGCCGAACGCCACGGCGACGACCGCGTAGAACGGAACCACGAAGAGAAGGACGAGCCAGACTACGCCCGGAAGGGCGAACCCGGGCCAGAGCCAGCGCCGGTACACCGCTTGCCCCTAGCTGACTCCTGCGAGGAACTCGGAGTACCCATCCTCCCAGAGCTGCTGGCCCCGCGTGGTGAGTGTCATCTCCTGCAGCGAGCCCGGACCGAAGTCGTCGTTTGTGAGGACGCTATTGGCGAGATGCTCAGGCACGATTCCGTCCTCGATCAGGGCGTCGGGATCGATCTCGTTCAGCGGCGGCTGGTAGCCGTTGAAGTCGACGAAGTTCGAGTACGCGACGCCGTTGTCGAGGAGGTAGTTCAGCCACAGGTGTGAGAGCACCGGCTTGTCCGTCGTCTTGCAGATCGCCCAGCAATCGTTCTGGACCGGAACCTTGCCCTTTTCGGCCTTCCAGAAGCCCAGAGCGGTCGCTGGCGTCCCCTTGGGCAGATAGTAGATGTAGCCGGCGATCATGTCGCCCGACCAGGCCTGATGGAGCCAGCTCGTCCCTTCCGGAATCGCCTCGTACTGAATGTCGTCGACCTTGATGTTGCAGATATCGGAGAGCTGCTTCAGGTCGGCGACCGCCTGGTCGATCAGCTTCGGATCTTCCGTGTTGACGTCGAGGTGCCCCTTGCGCAGGAGGGCCATCGCGATCGTCTCGCGCGGCTCCGTGAGCAGAGCAGTCTTGCCCTTGTACGCGCTCGCTTCCCAGAAGATGTCCCACGGCTGGGGCATGGAGGCGATGTCCTCGGTCACCTTGTCGGTGCGCCACGCGATACCGGTCGCGTAGCAGGTGTACGGCACGGTGTAGTGAGAATCCACGTCGTAGAACGGGCTCACGAGCTCAGGCCAGACGTTCTTCTGCAGGTTCGGGATGTAGTCGAGGTTGAGCGGCTTGATTAATTTGCCGGCCACCGCCAGGTCGAGGAGGTCAGGCGTGATGTTCGTAGCGTCGGGCTTGACGCCGCCGGACGCGAGGCGCCGGATTCCGGAGGTGACGTCCTGGAAGGCTCCGTAGTGGACCTCGACCTTGTACTTCTTGCCGAAGTCCTTGAGGAGCTTCTTGTAGAGGTAGTCGGGGTAGTTGAAGATCGTAAAGGTCCCGCCGGTCTCCGGCTCGAGCCCTGACGCGATCGGGTCTTCCCAGAGGGGCATGGTGACGCGCTTGTCGGGCCTCGCAAGGGGGAGCCCGCCGGGGCCGAGAGGCTCTCCGCTCTTGCCGGTCGTCGTTCCTTCGGCTGTCGTTGAAGAGCTGCACGCCGCGAGGATGCTCCCGGCTCCTGAGACGACAGTCGCGGCTCCTGCCGTACGAAGAAGGAAGTCTCGACGGGTAAAGCCGTCGGGTCGCTCCTTGGGATGCAGCGTCATCTTCAGCCTCCTTGGCGACGGGTCGGGAAGCCTCTCACGCCTGGCCCGCCCCTTCAAGTGGCTCCTCGCTGTCCTCTTCGAGGATGCGCGCGAGCTCGTCTGCGAGTCGGTTCATCACAGGTACTGGGCCGATCGTGGCTCGGATGTAGCCGGGCATCCCGAAGTCGTGCCCCGGACGGATCAGGAGCCCTCGGCGAACAAGCTCCTCGGCGAGCGCGAGATCGTCCGTGTCGACGCGGACCAGCAGGAAGTTCGCCTCGGAGGGAATCGTTTCGAGCCCGAGCCCGCGTAGCCGGCCGGCGAGCGTCTCCCGAGCGTGCTCGTTCTCCAGGCGCCGCTCGTCCACCAGTTCCGGCCGGCGGAGGCTCGCGCGCCCGGCGGCGAGCGCCGCGCGATTGACGTTGAAAGGCTCCTGGACGACGTCGAGGAATGGCGCAAGCCGCTCGTCGACGATCGCGTAACCGAGTCGCAGGCCCGCCAGGCCGAAGATCTTCGAGAAGCTGCGGAGGACGATCACGGGCCGGCCGGCCTCGACATCGGCCTCGCGGCGCAGCCTTCTCTCCGGGTGGACGTATTCGGCGTAGGCCTCGTCCACGACGACAGCACAGCGCTCCGGCAGCTCGTTGAGAAGTGCCTCCCATTCGTTACGCGTCACCAGCGAACCGGTCGGGTTGTTGGGGTCGCAAAGCCAGATCAGCCGCGCTCCGACGCGCCCGGCCGCGTCCGCTAGGGCTTCGAGGTCGTGGCGATGCTCTCGGCCGGAGACCCGTTCGACCCGTGCGCCTGCCGCGGTGGACACCTGCGCGTACAGACCGTAGGTCGTGCTCGGCACGACCACCGCGTCTCCGGGATCGAGGAATGCATGCGCAACGGTGGCGATGAGCGCCTGGATGCCGTGGCCGGGGACGATCAGCTCGGGGCGTGTTCCGAGCCACGCGGCGACGGCCTCTCTGAAGTCCGAATAGGCGTGCTCCGGGTACATCCACGCCCGGTCGAGTTCGCCGAGCACCGCGTCTCGAACGTTGGGAAACGGGCCGAGCAAGCCCTCGTTCCAGTTCAGCTTGACGAGGTCCTGCAAGCCGTAGCTCGCTTTCAGCTCGTCGACGCTCGGGCCGGGACGGTACGGGTCGACCCCGATGAGGGAAGGCCGCACGAGCCGGCTCCAGTCGGTCACGAAGTGGGAGCCCACATCCGAAGCAGGACGGGAAGATGGACGAGCGCCGGGCCGTCCTGAGCGAACGCCCGCTCGAGCGCCTCGCCCAGGTCGTCGGGAGTCGTCCGCTCGGCCGGCACGCCGAAGGCCTCCGCGACCGCGACGAAGTCGGGCTCCGCCAGGTCGACGGCGGTGGTCTCCCCGAAGGAGTGGCGCTGGTACTCCCGCAGGATCCCGTAGCCGCCGTCGTCGATCACGAGCACGACTGTGTCGAGGCCGTGCTGGCGCGCCGTTGCCAGCTCCTGGATCCCGTAGAGGAAGCCGCCGTCGCCGACGACCGCCAAGGTGTGCGAGCCGGCCGCCGACGCGCCCAGGGCCGCCGGCCATGCGTAGCCGAGCGTGCCGGATCCGAGGGGGTAGAGGAAGCGCCGCGGCTCCGAGACTGGGAAGTGGGCGGCCGCCCAGTAGGCAAGGATGGTCATGTCCCAGGCGGTTACGGTTTGGGGGGGAACCGCGGCGCGGATGGTTTTCAGGAGACTGCGCTCGAGTTCGCGGTCCTGCTCGACGAGGCCGTTCTCGACCCGCTCCCGGGCTCGCGCGGCCCTCGAAGCGCCGTCGCGGGCCTTCCCCTCGACGTGAGGGAGGAGGGCGTTCAGCGTCCACTTGGCGTCGCCGACAAGAGCGAGCGCCGGGTACGTCGAGCCGATGCGCTCGCTCGCCGCGTCGATCTGCACCAGCTTCCCTGACAGCGCCAGCTGGTATTGCGCCGTCGTCTCGGCGCCCAGCTCCGTGCCGACCGCCAGAACCACGTCGGCGTTCTCGAGGACCTCCTTGAAGGCGGCCTCGTCGCAGGCGGAGCCGAGCGAGAGCGGATCGTCGGCCGGAAACGCCCCCTTGCCCATGTAGGTCGTGGCGACTGGAGCATCGAGCGCCCGGGCGAGCTCCGCGAGCTCCTCCCACGCATGGGAGCGCAGCGTGCCGCCCCCCGCCCAGATCACCGGCCGCTCGGACTCGTTCAGCAGCCGTGCCGCCTCTTCGAGCGTGTGAGGAGGAACGGCCGGGTCCGGTGAGATCGGGGCGAGCCCCTTCACGGAAGCGACGTCAGTTTCTTCGGTGAGCAAGTCGACCGGGATCTCGACGAACACGGGCCCGCTCGGCGGGAGAAGGGCCGTGGCCCAGGCGTTGCTCAGCAGCTCGGGAACCTCCTCGGCGGAGGTTGCTCGGGCGGCCCACTTCACGACCGGGGAGAACGACGCAAGCTGATCGCCGAGCTCGTGAAGATAACCGCGGCCTCGCCCGATCAGCTCGCGTGGGATCTGGCTTGCGATCGCGACGACGGGGACGTGGGCGCTCGCGGCCTCCATGAGCGCCGCAAGCGAGACGAGCGCGCCTGGGCCCGTCGAGAGCAGGAGCACGGCGGGCGAGCCCTTTGTGCGGGCGTATCCGTCGGCGGCGAAGCCGGCGTTCAGCTCGGTACGGAAGCCGATCGTCCGGATCGAGCTGGTCCGCAGACCCTCCCAGACAGCCAGCGCATGAATGCCCGGAACGCCGAAGGCGACCTCGGCGCCGAGTGCCTCGAGCGTCTCCGCGACGAGCACTCCGCCCGTACGCGCTTTGACCGCTTGCGCCACAGGCGCGATCCTATCCCGGCCGATGCCGCGTGATCCCCGCCACGACATCCTCTTCGAGCCCCTTCAGGTTGGCCCGAAGACGCTCCGGAACCGCTTCTACGCGGTCCCGCACTGCACGGGCTTCGGTAGCGAGAAGCCGGCTTCGCAGGCTCGCTTCCGCGCAACGAAGGCCGAAGGAGGCTGGGCCGCCGTCTGCACCGAGGAGGCGCTCGTCAGCGTGGATTCGGATTTCTGGCCGGTCTTCTCGACGCGAATCTGGGACGACGACGACCTCCGCAATCTCTCGGTCATGTGCGAGGAAGCCCACGCGCACGGCTCGCTCGCCGGGATCGAGCTCGCCCACGGCGGCGCGCACGCCCGCGCGCGCGACGCCCGTGTGCCGGCCGTTGCGCCCTCGCAGCTCGCGAGCGACTACGAGCCCTTCGTGATTCCGAAGGCGATGCAGCTGGAGGACATCCGCCGCGTCCGAGACGACTGGGTTGCGGCCGCGCGGCGCTCCCGCGACGCGGGCTTCGACATCGTCTACGTCTACGGTGGGCACAGCTACCTCCCGCTCCAGTTTCTCTCGCCCTACTACAACCACCGCAGCGACGAATACGGGGGCTCACTCGAGAACCGCGCCCGCTTCTGGCTGGAGACCCTCGAAGCCGTTCGCGAGGCGATCGGCGACGAATGCGCGATCGCCGTCCGCTTCTGCATCGAAGCGCTCGGCCCGGCAGGCGTCGAGCTGGAGGAGGGCCTCGGCTTCGTCGGCCTCGCCGATCACCTGGTCGACCTGTGGGACGTCAACATCGGCTCGATCACCGAATGGTCGAAGGACTCGGGGTCTTCGCGCTTCTTTGCCGAGGGCTACCAGCTCGAGTGGACGAGTCGCGTCCGCGAGGTCACCGCCAAGCCGATCGTCGGCGTCGGCCGCCTGACGAATCCCGATCGCATGGCCGAGATCGTCGCGAGCGGCGCCTGGGACCTGATCGGCGCGGCGCGGCCTTCGATCTCCGACCCCTTCCTCCCCAAGAAGATCGAGGAGGGCCGCTACGGAGAGATCCGGGAGTGCATCGGCTGCAACATCTGCGCCGCCGGAGCCGAGTACGGCAACCAGATCCGCTGCACGCAGAACGCGACCGCGGGAGAGGAGTATCGCCGTAGCTGGCACCCGGAGCGGTTCGAGCCCGCGGCGAACGCGGACCGGGACGTCCTCGTCGTCGGGGCGGGTCCAGCCGGGATGGAATGCGCGATCGTGCTCGGCAAGCGCGGCATGCGGCGCGTGCACCTTCTCGAGGCCGAGGAGGAGATCGGCGGGATCATGCGCTGGATCCCGCGGCTCCCCGGTCTGGGTGAGTGGGGCCGCGTCCTCAACTGGCGCGCCGTGCAGCTGCAGAACCTTCGGAACGTCGAGGTGATCACCGGCACCCGGCTCGATGCCACAGCGATACGTGAGTACGGCGCCGAGATCGTCGTTGTGGCGACGGGCGCCCGCTGGGCCGGCGACGGAATCAACTTCCTCACGCACGAGCCGATCCCCGGGGCCGATCCGTCCCTCCCTCACGTGCTGACGCCGGAGCAGGTGATGCTGGAGGGGAAAGTCCCGTCCGGGAAGCGCGTCGTCGTCTTCGACGCGGACGGCTACTTCATGGCCCCGGGGCTCGCGGAGAAGCTGGTCGCTGACGGCTTCGAGGTGGAGCTCGTCACGTGCCACGATCTCGTCTCGCCGCTCTCCGACGAGACCCTCGAGGGCGCGCTCCTGCGCCAACATCTCCATGACACGGGCATCGGGATGCGGACCGGCACGCTGTTGACGGGTATCCAGCCGGGCCAGCTGACGGCACGAGATCACGTGGGCGACCCGCTTGAGCTTGAAGCCGACGCGGTCGTCCTCGTGACGCAGCGGCTCTCGAATGAGGGCCTCTTCCTCAGCCTGAAAAAGAACGAAGACGCGCTTACCGCGGAAGGGATCGAGGCGGTGTACCGGATCGGAGATTGCGTCGCCCCCCGACTGATCGCCGAGGCGGTCTTCGAGGGCCACCGGCTCGCCCGCGAGATCGACTGTGACGATCCGGCGATTCCCCTTCCCTACAGGCGCGAGCGTCTCGTCCTCGAGCGGGTCGCTACGTGATCGACTGCGATATCCACCCGCAGATCGGAGATCCCGAGGAGCTCCTTGCCCACGTGGAGACGGGGCAGCGGGACTGGTTCCGCGGCCAGCCGTACGTCGGGCTCCCGGGCTACTCGTGGAGCCATCCGTCGTCCTGGTACCGGCAGGACCTCGCTGCCGACGGCCGCCCGCCGGGAGCGGATGTGGAGGCCGTGCAGAGAGAGCTGCTCGATCCCAGCGGGACCGCCGCCGGAGTGCTGAACGCCGACGACGCCGTGCTCGTCTCGCTGATGCCGAGCCCCTACCGCGCGGCAGCGCTCGCCCGGGCGCACAACGACTGGATCCGGGAGCGCTGGCTCGAGCGCGATGCGCGCCTGCGCGGGGCGATCGTCTGCCCGGCCCAAGACCCCGAGGAGGCTGCGCGGGAGATCCGTCGAGCCGGCGAGGACTCGCGCTTCGTCCAGGTCGTTCTCTGTGGCGGCTCCGAACGGCCCTACGGCGAGCCTCGCTACCTCCCGATCTTCGAGGCCGCGACCGAGCTCGGTCTGCCGGTGGCGATCCACGCCGGCGGCGAGGGGATGGGGATCGCTGCGCCTCCGGGCGGCGCCGGCCCGGTCACCTTCTACATCGAGTGGCACACCCTCGGCTCTGCCTGCAGCATCATGGCTCACCTCGTCTCCCTGCTCGTCCACGGGACCTTCGAGCGGCTGCCGTCGCTCAACGTGCTCCTGATCGAGGGAGGGATCGCCTGGCTGCCGGGGATCCTCTGGCGGCTGGACACCAACTGGCGGGCGCTCCGCTCTGACACCCCTTGGCTAGAGCGCAAGCCCAGCGAGGTGGCGCGGGAGTACGTCCGCTTTTCCACGCAGCCGCTCGAGCACACCGACGGCCACGACGAGCTGCTCTGGGAGATGCTCGAGGCCGCCGGCGCTCCCGACGTCCTCTGCTTTGCCTCGGACTATCCGCACTGGGATTTCGACGACCCGGGCTTCTTGCTCAAGCGGCTGCCCGAGGCCTGGCGCGAGCGCATCCTGCACGAGAACGCGGCGTCGCTCTACGGCGAACGCCTTGGCCTCGTCGCGGCATGAGCGGCTGGCACGACGTCGGCTCGCTCGCCGATCTCGAGCGAGACGGCCACGTCGTAGCCCGAGTGGAAGGGCGTGAGGTCGGCGTCGTGGCGGTGGGTGGGGAGCTTCGCGGCGTGCGCAACCGCTGTCCGCACCATGGCGGTCCGCTCTGTCTCGGGACCGTCGAGCAGCGCGTCACGGGGCGGCCGGGTGGCTACGACCTCACTGGGGAGCTGGTCCTGCGCTGTCCCTGGCACGGCTGGGAGTTCGACCCGGTCACGGGTGCCTGCCTCGACGATCCGGCGTTCCGCGTCGCTGTCTACCCGGCCAAGGTCGACGGCGAGCGTGTTCTCGTTGACTTGTAAGGTAGTCCCAGGTACCTTGTAGTACATGGTAGCTCAGCAAGACGCCCTTCTTGCGCAAATGCGGCGGGGCACACTCCAGTACTGCGTGCTCTCGTTGCTCGCGGATGAGGAGCGGTACGGGTTCGATCTCGTCCGCGGTCTCGCCGAAACGGACGGGATGGTCACGAGCGAGGGCACGATCTATCCCCTGCTGAGCCGCCTGCGCCGGGACGGGCTCGTCGAGTCCACCTGGCAGGAATCGCCTGCCGGCCCGCCGCGCCGCTATTACCGCTTGACCGACAGCGGGCGGGCGGCGCTCGAAGGGTTCCGGCTGGAATGGCGCCGGTTCCGTGACGCAGTCGATCACTTCGTAGAGAGGACGGCATGACCATGAAATCGACGGCTGACAGGCTGGTCGAGGACTACCTCAAGCGCTTGAATCGTGAGCTCGAGGGTGTTCCGCGGACGCGCCGAAACGAGCTCGTCGAGGAGATCTCCGAGCACATCGCCGAAGCGCGGGCGGGACTCGAGGATGAACGCGAAGCGGAAATTCGGACGCTGCTCGATCGGCTCGGAGATCCGGCCGAGATCGCCGCGGAAGCCCGCGAGCGCTTCGGAGTGCAAAGGCGGCAGAGCAACTGGCTCGACATCGCAGCGCTCGTCTTTCTCCTGGTCGGAGGCCTCATTCTCCCCGTGATCGGCTGGTTCATCGGTGTCGTCCTCCTGTGGGCCTCGTCGGCGTGGACGACCGGCGAGAAGCTGATCGGTACGCTGGTCGTGCCGGGCGGTCTTGTACTACCTCTGGGCCTTGCGGTGGCGGCGTCCTCCACGGCCCTCACCCCAATCCTGAGCGCGGCCCTCGGGATCGTTCTGCTTCTTGCTCCACTTCTGACGACGGCGTTTCTCGCCCATCGGATGCGGAGCCGAGAGGTAGCGGTCGCCTAGAGCGCGTCGAACACGACCTCGCCCTCGACGAGGGTGAGGAGGACCCTGGCGTCCCCGACCGGCCCGGCGCCTGGATCGAAGAGATCCCGGTCGAGCACGACGAGGTCGGCGAACTTCCCGGGCTCGATCGAGCCGGTTTCGTCCTCCAGAAAGTTCACATAGGCCGAGCCTCGGGTGGAGGCCGCGACAGCGGTCTCGAGGTCGAGGGCTTCGTCGGGCAGCATGGGTTGGGTGTCGCGGTTCGGATGCTCGACGCGGGTGACGGCGACCTCGACGATCTCGAGCGGATTCGGAGTCGAGACCGTCCAGTCGCTTCCGAAGGCGAGTCGCGCACCCGCGCGGTGGAGACTGCCGAACGGGTAGTGGTACGAGGCCCGCTCCTCCCCGATGAAAGGGAGGGTCAGATCGGTCACGTAGCGGCTGGTGGCGGCCCAGTAGGGCTGCGCGTTCGCCACGACTGCGAGCTCGGCGAAGCGGGGCTGGTCGTCGGGATGGACGAGCTGGATGTGGGCCAGGTGGTGGCGGGCGTCGCGGCGGCCGTTCGCCTTCCGCGCCGCTTCGATCGCGTCGAGCGACTCGCGCACGGCGCGATCGCCGATCGTGTGCAGGTGGACTTGAAAACCGTGGCCGTCGAGGAGAGTGACGATGGACGAGAGCTCATCCGGCTCGTGCATGCCGATACCGCGGTTGTCAGTATCCACATACGGCTCCAGAAGCGCTCCGGTGAAGTTCTCGAGCACGCCGTCCTGGAAGATCTTCGCTCCTCGGATGCGTAGGCGCCCGAGGCTCCCCTGCTCGCGCATCGCAAGCAGCTCGTCGATCTGCTCCTCTCCCCGAGTACGGTCCCAGAGAAGGTTCCCCTCCGCCCTCATCGTCAACTCGCCTCGTTCGGCAAGCGTCCGGTAGGCGCTCAGGGTGTGCGGGAGGACGGTCGCGTCCTGCCAGGCGGTGATCCCGAGCGCGTGCAGCTGCGCCTGCGCGTTCAAGATGGCCTGCTCCCATTCGGCCGCGGTGGTTGCAGGTACGAGCTCCTGAACGGCGCGCATCGCTCCTTCGTGAAGCGTTCCGGACGGCTCTCCACCGGGGCCTCGCTCGATCCGTCCGTCGGGCGGATCCGAGGGCGACGAGTCGATGCTCGCGAGCTCGAGCGCCCTGCTGTTCACCCAGGCGCCATGGCCGTCCCGGTTCGTGACGAACACTGGCCGGTCGGGAACGATCGCGTCGAGGCTCTCCTTGTCCGGCGTTCCACCCGGAAAGGAGTCCATCGACCAGCCACTGCCCGCGATCCATTCCCGTTCAGGGTGCTCGGCTGCGTAGCGGGCTATCGCGTCGAGGCATTCCTCCGCGGTCTTGGCCTCGTGGAGGTTGCACTCGATCGCCAGGAGGCCTCCGTGCGGCGGATGCACGTGGGCGTCCTGGAAGCCCGATAGGATCGTGCGGCCCTCGAGCTCGACGACTCGCGTCGTCGCCCCCGCAGTGGTCGCGAGGTCCGATGCCGAGCCGACGGCCGTAATCCGGCCGCCCCGGACCGCGACCGCTTCGGCGATTCCGCTCGACACCGTGTGCACGGCGCCGCCTGTGAGGAGGAGATCGGCCGGGTTAGGGTCCATCGGCGATGGCGATCTTCTCATCCCTGGAAGCGCGGAAGGCGGTCGAGCGCGCGTTGCCCGAGACGATCTCCTTCCTGCAAGACCTGGTCAGGGTGTCGAGCCTGCTCGGCAACGAGGAGCCGGCGCAAGCGCTCGTCGAGCAACGCCTGCGGGACGTCGGCTTCGACGTCCGCTCGCTCGTGCCTGACGAGGCCGAGCTTGTCGAGAACCCTGACTCGGGGATCCCGCTCCTTTCCTACGAGGGTCGTCGCTGCCTCGTCGGCACGCAGGGAAGCGGTAGCGGACGCTCGCTCCTCCTGAACGGGCACGTCGACGTCGTCAGCGAGGAGCCCGCCGACCGCTGGACGAAGCCGCCCTACGGTGCCGCGATCGAGGACGGGCGGCTATACGGTCGGGGAGCCTGCGACATGAAGGGCGGGATCGCGGCCATGCTCCTCGCCGTCGAGGCTGCGCTGAGCGCCGGCGACCTCCCGGGCTCGGTCGTCTACCAGAGCGTGATCGAG
>DATNOU010000154.1:0-63856 GCA_035601195.1 Gaiellaceae bacterium
AGTGGCGGGCGATCGCAGTCCTCCCCGGCGCCGCCGACGCGACCGCCTGGGAGCCGGCCCCCGGCGTCGTCTACGCGTGGCAACGACAGAAGGTATGAGCGTGACCGAGGCGCCCGAGACGACGGCAGTCGAGGTCGTCGATCTCGCCTCGACGTCTCTCCGCGAGCTGAACCAGCGCCTCCACGACCTCGCGGGCGGTGCGGACGGGCCACGCCGCTGGCGCATCCTCAATCCCAACGGCGCCCACGCCGTGGCCTGCGGAATCGACGCCGAGCTGGACGTCGCGATCGAGGGTCACGTGGGTTACTACTGCGCGGGGATGAACAAGCTCGCGACCGTGCGCGTGCACGGAAACGCCGGTCCCGGCCTCGCCGAGAACATCACCTCCGGAACCGTGGTTGTGGATGGGAACGCCAGCCAGTCCGCGGGCGCGACGGGACGAGGCGGCCTGCTCGTCGTCCACGGCGACGCGGCTGCGCGCTGCGGGATCTCCATGAAGGGGGTCGACATCGTGGTTCGCGGCTCCGTGGGCCACCTGAGCGGATTCATGGCCCAGACCGGCCGCCTGGTCGTTTGCGGGGACGCCGGCGAGGCCCTCGGCGACTCGATCTACGAGGCGCGGATCTACGTACGTGGAGAGGCTCCCGAGCTGGGAGCCGACTGCGTCGAGAAGGAGCTGCGCGCGGAGCACCGCGCCGAGCTGGCGGAGTTGCTGCTGCAGGCCGGAATAGACGACCTGGAGTCGTCGGACTTCCGCCGCTACGGCTCCGCGCGTCGTCTCTACAACTTCCACGTCGACAACGCCTACTGATGGCCACGATGGACACTCATAACCCTTGGAGCCTGCGCGAGTCCTACCTCTACGACCGCACCGTCATCGCCGAGATCCAGCGCGCCGCGCGCGAGGGCATCTACCACATCCGCGGCTTCGGCGCGAAACGGCGGGTCCCCCACTTCGACGACCTCCTCTTCCTTGGCGCGAGCATCTCCCGCTATCCACTGGAGGGCTATAGGGAGCGCTGCGACACCGATGTCACGCTCGGCACGCGCTTCGCGAAGAGGCCGCTCGAGCTGAAGATCCCCGTCACGATCGCCGGGATGAGCTTCGGAGCCCTCTCGGCTCCGGCCAAGGAAGCGCTCGGCCGCGGCGCGAGCGAGGTGGGCACGTCGACCACGACAGGCGACGGCGGCATGACACCGGAGGAGCGCGAGCACTCGAAGATCCTCGTCTACCAGGTCCTGCCTTCGCGCTACGGGATGAACCCTGACGACTTGCGCAAGGCCGACGCGATCGAGATCGTCGTCGGGCAAGGAGCCAAGCCCGGGGGCGGCGGAATGCTTCTAGGTCACAAGATTTCCGATCGCGTGGCGGAGATGCGCAGTCTCCCTCGGGGCATCGACCAGCGGAGCGCCTCGCGGCATCCGGACTGGACGGGGCCGGACGACCTCGAGATCAAGATCGGTGAGCTCCGCGAGATCACCGACTGGGAGAAGCCGGTCTTCGTCAAGATCGGCGCGACGCGGACGTACTACGACGTGCAGCTCGCTGTGAAGGCCGGGGCCGACGCGATCGTCCTGGACGGGATGCAAGGCGGGACGGCGGCGACCCAGGACGTCTTCATCGAGCATGTGGGCATCCCCACCCTGCCGGCTGTGCGCATCGCGTCCGATGCGCTGCGGGAGCTGGACCTGCACAGGCAGGTCCAGCTGATCGTCTCCGGCGGGATTCGCACGGGAGCGGACGTGGCGAAGGCTCTGGCGCTAGGAGCCGACGCCGTCTCGATCGGGACCGCGGCTCTGATCGCCATGGGCGACAACAGCCCCGAGCTGGAGGAGGAGTACGCGAAGATCGGGAGCGCGGCCGGGTTCTACGACGACTGGCAGGCCGGGCGCGATCCTGCGGGGATATCCACGCAGGACGAGGAGCTGGCAGCCCGCTTCGACCCGCTGCTCGGCGGCCGCCGCATCGCCAACTACCTGCGCGTGCTGACGCTCGAAGCGCAGACACTCGCGCGCGCGTGCGGGAAATCCCACGTCCACAACCTGGAGCCCGAAGACCTCGTCGCGCTGACGGTCGAGGCCGCTGCCATGGCGCGGGTGCCGCTTGCCGGCACGAGCTGGATCCCAGGCGTCGATAATCAGTCGTAGCCGTGTCATTCCTCCTTCCCTGTCCGAACTGCGGCCTGCGTGACGTGAATGAGTTCTCGTACGCCGGTGAGGTCACGAAGAGGCCGAAGCGATCGCCGACCCTTCGCGAGCTGACCTCGTACGTCTACTTCCGGGAGAACGTCGCCGGCGTGCAGCGGGAGTGGTGGTACCACCGGTTCGGTTGCGAGGTCTGGTTCCAGGCGGACCGGGACACGCGTACGAACGAGGTTATTAGCGTGGAGATACCTTCGGCATCTCTACGCGAGGGAATTGCGGCGCCTGAAGTCACCGAAACGCCGGATATGCCGGCCGTATGAGGCTCCCTCCCCAGCCCGACGAACGGATCGACCGGACCGAGGAGGTCGTCTTTACCTTCCGAGGAAAGCCCGTCAGCGCCTTCCGAGGAGATACGTTCGGTTCGGCTCTCTTCGCGAACGGCCAGCGCGTGTTCTCCCGAAGCTTCAAGTACCACCGCCCGCGGGGGCTTCTCTGCTGCTCCGGCAGCTGCCCCAACTGCATGATGACGGTCGACGGAACGCCGAACGTCCGCGTGTGCGCGGAGCCTGTGCGCCAGGGCGCAAACCTCACTCCGCAAAATGTCCTGGGCTCGCTCGAGCACGATCTCCTCGCGGTCACGGACAAGATCGGCGGGCCGTTCACGCCTGTCGGCTTCTACTACCGGACCATGATCCGCCCGCGGCGCGCGTGGCCGCTGTACGAGAAGTTCCTCCGCAACGCCGCCGGCCTCGGCCGAATCGACCCGCACGCCGTGCGGAGCGACCGGTACGACACGGAGCATCGCCGCGCGGAGGTGCTCGTGATCGGTGCGAGTGAGGCAGGCATCGCCCGCGCGACAGAATTGGCGGAGCAAGGCCGGCGCGTGGTCCTGGTCGACGAGAACGGCAGCGCGGCCGAGATTCCAGGCGTCGAGGTGATCGCTCCGGGAAGGGCTTTGGGAATCTGGGAGGGCGGGCTCGTGCCGGTGGACGCCGGCAACGTCCTCTACCGCTACCGGGCGGAGCAGATCGTCGTCGCCACGGGGGCGATTGAGCAGCCGCTCGTCTTCCCGGGGAACGATCTCGTCGGCGTCATGTTGCCGGAAGCGGTTCGTCGCCTCGTCGACGACTGGGCGATCCGGCCGGGGCGGCGCGCCGTCGTCGTGACGGTCGACGAGAACGGGCGCGAGGCAGCTGCGCGGCTCAAGCGGATCGGAGTGGAGATCGGAGGTGTCTACGACCTGCGCCGCGAGCGGATCCGCGAGATCGTCGCGCGCGGACGCAAGGGCGTGCTCCGCTCGGTCGAGCTCGACGGCCGCCGTATCGACTGCGACCTGCTCGTGATGTCGGGTGGAAGGCAGCCCGCCTACTCGCTGCTGGCCCAGGCCGGTGCGCGCGTCGAGTACGTTCCGGAGAGCGGCGCCTTTCTTCCGACCGAGATCCCGGAGGGCGTCGAGGCGGTCGGGTCGGTCGCCGGCGAAGGGCTCTCCGCGGCCATACCCGCCGCCACGTACAACGGAGCGTCCGGCAAGGGGAAGTGCTTCGTCTGTGTCTGCGAAGACGTGACCGACAAGGACCTGAAGCGCGCGATCGCCGAGGGCTTCGACTCCCTCGAGCTGGCCAAGCGCTACACGACGGTGACGATGGGCCCGTGCCAGGGGCGGCTCTGCCACGTGCCTTCCATCCGCGTCTATGCAAGAGAGAACGAGAGCGACCCGGGGACCATCGGGACGACGACGGCACGCCCCCCGTGGGGCCCTGTCACGCTCGGCGTCCTCGCAGGCCGACCGCACGAGCCCGCCCAGCGATCTTCGATCCA
Source organism: Gaiellaceae bacterium (assembly GCA_035601195.1). Taxonomy (GTDB): domain Bacteria; phylum Actinomycetota; class Thermoleophilia; order Gaiellales; family Gaiellaceae; genus JAIBJP01. The sequence continues at coordinate 3,964 of DATNOU010000154.1, forward strand.
CCACCGCCATAAGGAGCTCGGCGGCCGCATGATGTGGACCGGGACTTGGCGCCGGCCCCACTCCTACGGCGACGTCGAGGCCGAGGTGCAGACGGTGCACGGCGCAGTCGGGCTGATCGACGTCTCCACGCTCGGCAAGCTGCTCGTCATCGGGCCCGATGCTGGGGAGTTCCTGGAGCGGCTGTACCCGAACCGCTTCGGAGACATGAAGGCGGGCCGCATCCGGTACGCCGTCCTCAATACGGACGCGGGGCGGATCATGGACGACGGGACGATCGCGCGGCTTTCCGACGACGCGTACTACGTCACGACGACGTCGACGGGCGCCGGCGCGGTCGTCGAGTGGTTCGAGTGGTGGAACGCGGTCTGGGGCATGGACGTGCAGATCGCCGACATCACCGGCGCACTGGCCGCGGTTAACGTCGCGGGGCCGCGGGCCCGCGAGCTCATGAGCAGGCTCACCGACCTCGACCTCTCCAACGAGGCGCTCTCCTACCTCGATGCCCGCCAGGGGAAGATCGCTGGCGTCCCGAGTCTCGTACTGCGAATCGGCTTCGTCGGCGAGCTCGGCTACGAGCTCCATTTCCCGAGCCCGTACGGTGAGTTCGTGTGGGACACGATCCTCGAGCGCGGCGAGGATCTCGGCATCCGACCCTTCGGCCTGGAGCCGCAGCGGATCCTCCGCCTCGAGAAGATGCACATCCTCGTCGGCCAGGACACGGACTCGGAGTCGAACTTGATCGAGGCGAACATGCCCTGGATCGTCAAGTTCGACAAGGACGACTTCGTCGGCAAGTGGGCGCTCGAGCATGTCCGAGCACGCGGCCCCCGCGAGCAGCTCGTCGGTTTCGAGATGGAGGACGGCCGCGTGCCGCCTGAGGGGGGCCAGGTCGTCATCAAGGAGCGCAGGCCGGTGGGCCGGATCACGAGCGCGCGCTGGAGTCCCGAGCTGCGCAAGGTGATCGGAATGGCCTGGGTGCCCACCGAGCTGGCGCGCGACGGCGCCGAGTTCTTCGTCACGATCGACGGCGGCTTCGACAAGGCGTCCGTCCGCCTCACTCCGTTCTTCGACCCCGAGGGCGAGAGGCTGCGCTCGTGACCGAGCTCCTCGATTTCCTCTCGCCGGACCGGGCCGACGCCGAGGCCCGGTGGCGCTCGCCGCTCGAGCGCGGGCTGGAGCATGCGCCTCCCGAGATCGCGGACCTCTCGCTCACGGGCAAGCTCGATGTCCGCGGAGACCTCGATTCGCTCGACGCCAAGGGCGTCGAGCTCGTCAGGATCACGCCCGAGCGCGGGCTCGTCCTCTGCGACTTCACGAAGACGGCGAACGTGCGAGCAAGGCTGGCCGACCGCTTCCTCGTCGTCGACCTGAGCGCAGCCTTGGCCGGTCTGCAGCTTCGCGGCGAAGCGCTCATGCGCCGGCTGACCGACCTCGATCTCGACTCCTTGCCGGCGGTCGGCGCGGTCGCGCACGTGCAGGCCTACGCGCTCCGGGACGACCCAGAGACCTTCCGCCTCTTCTTCCCGCAGGAATACGGGCACTACCTCGCCGAAGTCGTGGTCGATGCGACCGAAGGCCTCCGGCAATGAAGGACATCTTCCGCGTCCGGCGCATGTGGCGGCCCCGCGGGGAGCTGAAGCGCCGCTACGACGTCGTCATCGTCGGCGCCGGGTCGCACGGGCTCTCGACCGCGTATTACCTCGCGAAGAACCACGGCATCACCAACGTCGCCGTGCTGGACAAGAGCTACATCGGTTCGGGGGCGGCCGGGCGCAACACGACGATCATCCGCGCCAACTACCGCACGCCCCAGGGAGCAGAGTTCTACTCGGCAAGCGTCAAGCTCTTTGAGGGCCTCGCCGCCGACCTCGACTTCAACCTGCTTTTCTCCCAGCAAGGCCACCTGACCCTCGCGCATTCGGACCGCGGGATCATCACCGCTAACGAGCGCGCTGAGGTGAACAGGCTGCTCGGGATCGACAGCCGCGTGATCTACCCCGACGAGATCGCGAAGCTCTGCCCGGAGATGAACCTCTCGGAGGACGTGACCTGGCCCGTCATGGCGGCGCTCTACCACCCGCCGGGTGGGATCATCCGCCACGACGCGGTGGTCTGGGGCTACGCGCGCGGAGCCGACCGCGGCGGCGTCGAGATTCATCCGTACACCGAGGTGACGGGAATCGACCGCTCGAACGGACGAGTGCGAGGCGTGCAGACGACTCGCGGCGACATCGAGTGCGACACGGTCATCAGCTGCACGGCGGGCTGGTCGACGCTCGTCGCCGACCTGGCGGACGTCCCTCTGCCGATCACGACCCACATCCTCCAGGCCTTCGTCACGGAGGCGGTGAAGCCGTTCCTCGACGTAATCATCGTCTCCTCGCAGATGCACATCTACGTGTCGCAGACGGACCGGGGCGAGTTCCTCATCGGCGCGGAGATCGAGCCGTACACGACCTACAAGGGGATCGGGACGTTCCCATTCCTCGAATACTCGGCCAAGCACACGCTCGAGCTCTTCCCGCAGCTGGAGCGGGCCAAGATCCTGCGCTCGTGGACGGGCCTCTGCGACCTCTCGCCCGACTACAGCCCGATTCTGGGCGTCACCGAGGTAGACGGCTTCCTCGTGAGCTGCGGCTGGGGCACGTACGGCTTCAAGGCCGCTCCAATCGTGGGGACGACGCTTGCAGAGCTGGTCGCGACGAAGCAAACTCCCTCCCTGATTGCTCCCTTTGCCCTTGAACGCTTCTACAAGGACGAGCTCGTGAGCGAGCTGGCGGCCGCGGCGGTCTCGCACTGATGGCCACTCACATGCCCTCGAGCCTCGAGATCGCCCAGGAGGCCGAGCTTCGGCCCATCGGCGAGATCGCGGAGGATGCCGGCCTCGAGCCCGATGAGTACGACCTCTACGGAAAGTACAAGGCGAAAGTCGGCCTCGACGTGCTCGAGCGGCTCAAGGACGTCCCGGACGGGAAGCTCATCTGCGTCACGGCGATCACGCCGACGAAGGCCGGCGAGGGGAAGACGACCACCTCGGTCTCGCTGACCCAGGGGCTCGGGCACATCGGCAAGAAAGTCGCCCTCTGCCTGCGCGAGGCCTCCCTCGGGCCTGTCTTCGGGATCAAGGGCGGCGCCGCCGGCGGGGGCTACGCGCAGGTCGTTCCGATGGAGGATCTCAATCTCCACTTCACGGGAGACATTCATGCGATCAGCGCAGCGAACAACCTTCTCGCCGCGATGATCGAGGCCCACCTGCTGCACGACAACAAGCTCGGGATCGATCCGCTGACCGTGAGCTGGCGGCGCTGCGTCGACATCAACGACCGCGCGTTGCGCCAGATCGTCGTCGGACTCGGCGGCCGCGCGAACGGCTACGTGCGCGAGACGGGCTTCGACATCACCGCAGCTTCCGAGGTGATGGCGATCCTCGCGGTGGCCCGCGATCTCTTCGACCTACGCCAGCGCCTCGGCGCGATCACCATCGGATACTCGTGGGATGGGGAACCGGTGACCGCCGAGCAGATCCGAGCGGCGGGCGCCATGACCGTCCTCCTCAAGGACGCCATCAAGCCGAACCTCGTCCAGACGCTCGAGGCACAGCCCGCCTTCGTGCACTGCGGCCCCTTCGCCAACATCGCCCACGGCAACAACTCGCTCGTCGCCGACCTCGTCGCCCTGAAGCTCGCTGACTACGTCGTGACCGAGAGCGGCTTTGGGTCGGACATGGGCATGGAGAAGTTCCTCGACATCGTCTGCCGCGTAGGGAATATCCAACCGAGCGCGATCTGCCTGGTCACGACCGTGCGCGCGCTCAAGCACCACGGCGGCGACCCGGACGGCGGCGTCGAGGTGGTCGAAGCTGGCGCGGCCAACCTTCAGCGCCACCTCGGCATCGTGTCCGAGTTCGGCTTGAAGGCGGTCGTCGCCATCAACCGCTTCCCGGACGACACGGAGGAAGAGGTGGAGGCGGTGCGCCGGCTGGCGCTCGAAGGCGGCGCCCACGCGGCCGAGCTCAACGACGCCTTCGAGCGCGGCGGCGAAGGGGCATCGGACCTCGCCGAGGCGCTCGTCGACGCCGCCGACCAGGGCTCCTCGTACTCGCCGATCTATCCGCTCGAGGCGCCGATCGACGAGAAGATCCAAGCGATCTCCAAGCGCGTCTACGGCGCGGATGACGTCGTTTTTCTTCCGGCCGCGCAGCAGAAGATCGAGCAGTTCACCGCCAACGGCTTCGACAAACTCCCGATTTGCATGGCAAAGACCCATCTCTCGCTCTCGACCGACCCCTTGCTCCTGAACGCGCCGACGGGCTTCACCGTCACCGTTCGCGATATCCGGGCATACACGGGCGCCGGCTGGCTCGTGCCGCTCCTCGGGGACATGCAGACAATGCCCGGCCTCGGCAAGACCCCCGCCGCCTTCGACGTCGACATCGACGAGAACGGCCGCACAGTTGGTCTTTTCTAGTCATGCCAAGATCGGCCACGACGGGGTCTGACCCCGCGGTGTCCGTTTTGGCCATCGGTCGCCGGCGCACTCTCGTGACAGGTTCCACCGCTCAGAGCGAGAATCGAACGCAAGAAGTGAGCCATTTCGGCCACGTGGGGGTCTGACCCCGAAGTGGCCTTTCAGGACGTGACCGTTCAGGAGCTTTGCGAGAGCGTCGCCGCTAAGACGTCCGCGCCCGGCGGCGGCTCGGTGGCGGCGATCGTCACGGGCTTCGCGGCCTCACTCGCAGCACAGACCGGGCGTTTCTCCGCGGAGCACTGGGAGGACGCCGCGGGGGCGGTTGCGCAGGCGGAGGCGCTGCGGGCGCGCGTGCTTCCGCTTGCAGACGAGGACGCCCGCGCCTACGAGAGCTTCCTCCTCGCGCGCCGCATGCCGAAGGAGATCGAGACAGAGGTACGAGACGCCGCCATTGGAGCGGCACTCTCGCGTGCGGCAGACGTGCCCCTGGCCATCGCGGAAGCGGCCCTCGACGTTGCCTCACTCGCCTGCGAGCTCGCCGAGCGCGGGAATCAGAACGTGCGCGGCGACGCAGCCACTGCCGTCCTCCTCGCCGAGGCAGCGGTCCGCGCCACGGCGAACTTCGTCGAGATCAACCTTGGCATGCGCGAGGACGACGAGCGGATCGAGCGAGCCCGCGAGCTCGTCGAGATGAGCCGCCGGATCAGCCGGCGGGTGCTCGAGCCCGAAGCCTAGACAACCGCTACGGCCGGGTAGTAACTCCCCAGTCGGTCGCCTTCGCGATGATGACCGCGACGACGATGCAGAGGAGGCAGAAGATGATGAATCCGAGCTCGAACGTCTGGCTATGGCGCTGCATGGGACCGAAGACGACCTGCCGTCCGCGGGTCATTCGCTCTCGTGTAGCCATCCGACCTCCTCGCCTACGTGGCCGGCCCGCCCACTCCGGGCTGAGGCACGTCCTGATCTTTGATCACGACCTGGCCGGCTTGCCCTGAGACGAGCAGCCGAGCCGCCTGCTGTTTGAGCTTTCGATCCTCCGTCACCACCCACGCGACGAACGCGGCAACCATGACGAGGATCCCGATGATGGTCAGGCCCCAGAACGTCCCGCTCACGCCGTCGGTCGCCGTGCCGAAGGTCGACCCCGGACCCATGGTGAAAAAGTCGGCGCACTTCTCGTACGACTTGTAGACCCCGTCAGAACCCGGAACGCCGTGCTGGATGCATCCCGGTGCCGTATCCCATCCGAGTGCCATCTCAGTCCCTCCTCAGTGCCCCTCGGCCCGGCGCCGACGCCGGTCCTCGCGGAACGCCCATCCTGCGAGCATACCGACCACGACCACGAGCAGCATGATGCTGAGAGTGAGCTCCGTCACGGCTGCACCCTCTCTCCAGGCCCGGCCCTGACACGGCCGTCACCGTTGGTCATTATCTCGCGATAGCCCTCGAGCAGGACGGGCGCGGACGGCACCTCTGTGCCGTCCGGGAGAACGACGACCTCCACGGGGCGGTCGAACTCGGGATAGAAGTCGGCCTGGAACTCGGCCATGTCGAGACCTTCGAGCTCGACCTCGGGCGGCACACGCAACAGGTTGAGCTTCTTCAGGACCCATGACGGGATGTAGCCGCCGAAGAAGCCGAGCGGAAGGAAGACCATCATCCCGTAGAGCTGGCCGGTGAGCGACGAGTCGACATTGTTCAGACCCGTGGGGTAACCGGCCGCAAAGAGGCCGACGGCGAGCGGACTCCAGAACCCGGCGACTCCGTGAACCGCGACGGCACCCACGGCGTCGTCGATGCGGAGCTTCCTCTCGATGAAGTTGCCCGCATACACCGCGAGCGCGCCGCCGAATATTGAGATCAGGTAGTCGAGCGATGGGGCGTAGATGTCCGCCCCGGCCGAGACCGAGATCACTCCGGCGAGACCGCCCGAAAGCGTCCAGAACGGGTCGCCGCGACTGGCGAAGTAGCCTCCCGTGAATCCTCCGGCGAACCCAATCGTGATCGCAAAGATGATCGAGGAGAGCGTCGTCGGGTTGAGGTAGATGTTCCCCCAGCCCGGCAAGGTCGTCGACTGGATGACGAGGCAGGCGGCGTAGAAGCCGTAGAAGCCCGTGAAGATGAGCATCAGCCCCATCAGCGTGAGGTGCAGGTTGTGCGGCCTGAAGGTTCGCGCCAGGCCTTCCCGCGTGTACTTGCCGATGCGCGGGCCGAGGTTGAGGAGGACGCCGAGTGCGAACGCCCCGGCGACGCCGTGCACGACGAGGCCTGCGATCGAGTCGTGGAAGCCGTAGCGGACGTTCAGGAAGCCGTAGGGGCTCCAGCCCCACGAGGCGTCCAGGATCCAGATGACCGAGCCGAGGATCGAGCCGAGGATGAGGTAGGCGGAGAGGCGCACGCGCTCGATGATGGCGCCGGAGAGGATCGAAGCCGTCGTCCACGAGAAGAGGAGGAACGCCGCCCAGAAGACGCCCGAGATGTGGTCTTGCAGGTTGGGGCCGAAGTTCGCCGCCCACGGGTACGTGGTCGAGCAGAAGTTCGCCATCAAGTTCTCGCTCGCGGAATGCGCCTCGCCGAGGAAGTCGCTCGGCGAGAACGGGACGATGCCCGTGCTGAAGCAACCGTAGATCCACCAGCCGAAGTAGTAGAACGTCGGCGTCACGACGGCAATCGTGAGGATGTTCTTCATCGCCGTCGACATGACGTTCTTACGGCGCGACGCGCCGGCCTCGTACGACATGAAGCCGACGTGGATCAGCCACATGACGACGACGGTGTAGTAGTAGAACTGCTCGGAAAGGATCTGACTGTCGAGCGTCAGCTTGTCCGAGAGCTCCTGCGGCGTCGGCGCTTGCGCGAGCAGCGTCGCCAGAGTGCCTACCATCGACCCGACCATCGCGTCACCTCTCCGATGAGCGTGCGACCCGCCGTTCCGGGGACTGCGCGAGGCTAGAAAGCCCTATGGAGCCGCACAATGGCCGCTCGCGACACTTTGGCCGTCTGCGGCTGTGCGAATCGCACACAAGGCGGCGCTACGTGCCCTTCCTCACTTCGGTCACCTCACCGCTGTCCGCGTTCACGAGCACGACCGTGACCCGAGTCAGCTCGCCGCTCGCGTTCCGAATCCAGAACGAGACGGCCCAATACGGCCGAGGGGGTACGCCTCTACGAACGAGGCGAATGTTGTGTCCCTTGGGGGTGAAGTCAATGTGTGGACGTGCAATCGCGACCGCGCGCTCCTCGCTTATTCGCGCGCCTCCCCGGTCGAGGACGCGCGACAGTACAAGCCCGATCGCGACGAGCGCGACCATGAACGCCACCCGGCTCCAAGTGACCCGCCGCAGCCGGTCTACGAGGCTAGGCGGCGACGCGGTGCCGCCGGAAGAAGACCCAGAAGCGGAGTGCAAGGTATCCCAGGAAGTGGGTCAGGAAGGTCAGTTGGATCCACCAGAGCTTGTGCCGCCAGTCCATGCGCTGCTCGCGAGTCTCGATCCAGGTCAAGTAGATCGCGACCCCCCACGTCAGGAGCAGCACGATCGGATAGATCCCGAGAATCAGGAAGACCAGCACGCCGGCCAAGTCTGTAACAGAGGAGCCGGTTGCGCAACCCGGGCATGACGCAGTCGGTCGCGCAAGTCACAATCGGCGGCAGTGACTGCGCAGGATGTCATCCAGACCGTCGCGATCATGCTCGGCGTCGGGCTGGTCTCGAAGCTGGTCGCCGACCTGGCCCGCCTGCCGCAGATGCTCGTCCTCCTCGGTGCGGGCGCTCTGATCGGCCCGGCGGCGCTCGACGCCATCGACGTGCCGCTCGACTCGCTCGGCGCCCAGCTGGTCCTGACCGTCGGTGTCTCGTTCATCCTTTTCCACGGTGGGCTCCAGCTCTCGGCGCGCATCCTCGAGCGGGTCGCGGTAGGGCTCACCCTGCTCGTCATCCCGGGGGTGATCATCACGGCGGTCGTCACCGGCGTGGCTGCCGCGGCCCTGTTCGGCCTGCCTCTGACGACCGGCCTCCTGATCGGCGCGGTGCTCGCACCGACCGACCCGGCCATCCTCGTGCCCCTCTTCGATCGGATCCGGATGCGCCCGAAGATCTCCCAGACCGTGATCGCGGAGTCGGCCCTGAACGATCCCACCGGCGCCGTGCTCGCGCTCGCCTTCGCGGGCGTCGTCGCGAGCGGAAGCGCTTCGTTGACCGAGCCCATGACGGACTTCGTCGTTGATCTCGGAATCTCGACCGCACTCGGCTGCGTGTATGGGATCGTGCTCTCGGCGGCCGTGTCGAGCCGCCGCTCCGGCATCTGGCGCGAGTCCGCCGCGATCGCCGTCATGGCGGTGATCACGGGCAGCTTCTTCTCGATCGACTCGGCAGGCGGAAGCGGCTACCTCGGCGCCTTCCTGGCCGGGCTGATCGTCGGGAACATGGAGTTCCTCAAGCTCGGTATGCATACGGAGCACGAGCGGGAGATGCGCATCCTCGTGGGCAACGTCGCAGACGTGATGGTCATGTTCGTCTTCATCACGCTCGGGGCCAACCTTCCGTGGGCCTCGATCGGAGATCACCTGCTTCCGACCTTGGGAGTCCTGGCCGTCCTCCTCTTCGTCGCCCGCCCCCTCGCGATCCTCGCGTGCCTGCTTCCGGACCGACGCGGCCGCTGGTCGAAGGAGGAGCTCATCTTTCTCGCCTGGACCCGTGAGACCGGCGTCGTTCCGGCCGCCCTGGCCGGGATCATCGTCGCCATGGGGATCAACCACGCCGACCTCGTGGTGACGACGGTCGCGGTCGCCGTGGTCGTGACGCTCGCAGTCCAGACGACCACCAAGGGATGGCTCGCGCGCCGTCTCGACCTGCTCGAGGACGGCGAGTACGTGGGCCCACCCTCTCCGGGGGTTCCGAAAGCGTCCGCCTCCGAGGCTTCGGCGTGACGATCAGGGCCAAGCTCTACGCGGCGCTCGCCGTCACCGTCGCCGGCCTCCTCGTCACGGCCGGAGTCGGGATCTCGGGCATGAGCCGGCTCGGTGACCGCTTCGACGAGGTGCAACGGGCCTCGGAGGCCCGGGCTCTCGCGCTCCAGCTCAAGTTCGACGTGACCGACTTCAACGGTTGGCAAACCGCCTACGGCTACGACAACGGCCAGAGCCGCCCGATCTTTCTCGACTCGGTCCGGCGCTTCCGCGCCGACTTCGGTCGGGCCAGGCACGAGCTCACCCGGCCACAGGAGCAGCGGGCTCTCGACGAGATCGAGGCTGCGTTCGACGATTTCATGGAGCTCGACGACCAGGCGTTCGCGGCTCTGCAGGCCGGCCGCACCGAAGAAGTCAAGCGGCTCTTCCTGGGCCCGGAGCTCGAGAACTTCGACCGGGCGGCGACAGCCGCGCAGCGGCTGTCCGCCTACGAAGCGGCGCGCGTCACGACCCAGGACAGGGCCTTCAAGGACGCTCGCAAGGACGCTCTGCGGCTGCTGATCGCGGTCAGCGTGATCGCAGCTCTCCTGGTCGTCATCCTGCTCATCACCGCGAACGACCTGGCCAAGGCGGCCGAGGCGGCGCTGGAGCGGCGTCCACCCGCCGGCTAGCGCCGCCCAAGCGTATTAGCTAGCTCCACGGATACGGGGAATGGGAGACTGGGTGCAGGTCGCCCGTGGAGAAGCGCTCGAAGCGGAAGGGATAGAGCAGGCTCGAGTGCTCTCCGACGAGCACCTTCGCGACCTCGCGCCCCACGCCGATCATTTTGTAGCCGTGGTTCGAGTCGAGCACCGTGTAGACGTTCGGCTTCATGTAGTCGAACACGGGGAAATTGTCGGCGGTGAACGAGCCGACACCGCCTGAGCGGGCCTGCTTGTAGAGCGGCCGGCAGCCCTCGAAGCGGCTCATCGAGTGGGACAGGGCCGCGCACCACATGTCCGGGAAGTCCGGGTCGACGTCGGTTGTCGAGGGGTATGGGTCGAGCTCGACGTCTCCGTCGACGACGAGCGGGGAGGCGCCGCCCTGGACCCCGCGGCGGTCGCGCTTGAAGTAAATCCCCCAGAGCTCGTCGGTGACGGGCTTGCCCTCGTCGGTGTGGAGCGGGGCATCGCTGTCCAGGTGGATGACCGGCGGCGCTCCGCCGTCGGCCAGGGCGAACATCTGCGGATCAACCTGGATCTCGCCCTCCTGGAGGTTCCAGTACGTCCACATTGGCCGGTCGCGCACGACCTCTCCCGAAGGCGTGCGGATGTCGATCGTCGGCGGCAGCCCGAGCAGCTCCCAGAAGCGCTGCGCCCACGGGCCTGGCGCGATCACGAGCTGCTCTCCCACGGCGATGCGGCCCTGGTTCGTCTCCACGGCTGTGACCGCGTCGTCCGGGCCAAACTCGAGACCGGTGACCTCGACGCCGGTGAGGATCTCGACGTCCTCCGAGCGGCACTTGCCGACGAGCCCCAGGACCGACTCCCGGTTGAAGGCGAAGCCGCCCTGGTGCTCGTGCAGGCACACCGTGACTCCCTGCGCCCGCCAGTCGGGAAAGAGCTCCTTCATGTAGCGGTCGACCTCGGCCTCTCCGGTGACGAGGGTCGAGCTGTAGCCGATCCGCTCCTGGCGCTCGTACACCTCCACGAGGTCAGATTCCTGCACCGCAGGGCCAAGGGCCATGTAGCCGACGGGGTTGTAGGCGTAGGCCGCCGGGTCGGACTCCCACACCTCGACGCACGCCTGCATCAGCTCGCTCATGGCGGGCTGGTAGTAGTTGTTGCGGACGACCCCGCACGCGATGCCCGAGGCTCCCGCGCCGGGCTCGGACTTCTCCAGCACGACGATGTCGCGCCCCGAGCCCAGGCCGCGGTCGCGCAGCTCCTTTGCGAGGTGATACGCGGTCGAGAGACCGTGGATGCCGGCGCCGACGACGACGTAGGGACGGGAGCTGGGCAGGTCGGCCATCGATTGCCTCCTCGGCAATAGTGTTTCAAATCTGTCATGCTGACCGTAGCATGGCCCGTACCGGAAAGCCAGCCGTCCGCCACGTCGCCGCGATCGAGCGGGCAATCGGGGTGCTCGAGGCGCTTGCGGACGAAGGAGGCGAGCTCGGCACGAACGAGCTCGCGCGGAGGACGGGCGTCAACGCGAGCAGCGTCTCGCGCGTCCTCGCGACGCTCGCGGCCGGCGGGTACGTCGAGCACGTCGAGGAAACGGGCCGCTATCGCCTCGGCCTGCGCCTGCTGCAGCTCGGGAATGTCGTGCTCGGCAATCTCGACCTTCGGCGGGTTGCTCGCCCCCACCTCGAGAGCCTCGTCGCGGAAACCGGGGAGACGGCGACCCTGTCCGTCCCCGGCGAGCGCGACGCCGTGACCGTGGACTTCGTCCAGAGCGGCTCCTCTGTGCAGAGCGTCGCTCGGCTCGGCCGGCCGAGCGTCGCCCATACCACGGCAACGGGCAAGGTCCTGCTCGCCTTCGGCGGCGTGCCCCTGCCGACCGGCCCGCTCGAGCGCTTCACGCCGCGCACCCTCACGGATCCCCGCAAGCTCGCGACTGCCGTCGAGCGCGTGCGCGCGCAGGGCTGGGCGGAGGCCGCCGGCGAGCGCGAGCGCGATCTCAACGCCGTCGCCGCGCCGATCTTCGGCGCGGAGGGCCGCCTGGCCGGGATTCTCGGGCTGCAGGGACCCGGTGGCCGCTTCGACCGCCCCGCCAGGCGGGCCGCGGTCGACCCCCTCATCGGGCGTGCGAACGCCGTCTCGAAGGCGTTAGGCTGGGCGCCATGAGCACCGAGGCGAAGATCATCCAGACGGCGTTCCATCGCAAGCAGGAGGAGCTCGGCTGCGAGTTCATGGACTGGGAGGGCTGGTACTGGCCCAACCACTTCGGCGACCCGGTGGCGGAGCACCACGCGGTGCGCCGCGACGTAGGCGTGTGGGACGAGTCGCCGCTCCGCAAGTGGGACTTCAGCGGCCCTGACGCGCTCGAGGCGGCCGACCGCATCTTCACGAACGACATGGCCGGCCTCGAGATCGGCCAGGTTCGTTACGCCCCCTTCTGCGACGAGAACGGGAAGATGGTGGGTGACGGCACCGTCTTCAAGTTCACCGACTCGAGCTGCTGGGTGATCACCGCGCTCGACTCCGACCTCGATCACTTCAACGACGTCGTGTCCGGCATGTCCGTGGAGATCGAGCCGATCACGGAGAAGCTCCCGCACGTCCAGCTCCAGGGTCCCCGGTCACGCGAGCTACTCGCCGACCTGACGGACGAAGAGGTGGAGAACCTGGGCTACTTCCGCTTCTTCCCGCACCAGGTGCACGTCGGACGAGTGCCGTGCTGGGTCTCCAGGACGGGCTACTCGGGCGAGCTCGGTTACGAGATCTTCACCGACCCCGATTATGCGAAGGAGCTCTGGGACACGCTTATCGGCGCGGGCGCGAAGCCGTACGGGCTGGGCGCGGTCGAGATGCTGCGCATCGAGTCGGGGCTGATCTTCATCGGTTACGACTACTTCCAGCACGAGACCGATGCCTTCGACATGTCGCTCGACAAGGTCATCCGCCTCGACAAGGGCGACTTCCACGGCAAGCGGGCCCTCGCGGAGACGGCCAAGGCGCCGCCGCGGCGGATGGTCACCCTCGCTCTCGAAGGGAGCGAGATCCCGGAGTACGGCGCGGCCGTCACGAAGGACGGCGGAGCGGCGGGGACGCTCACGAGCCCGTGCCAGAGCCCGACGCTCGGACAGGTGATCGGAATGGCGGTGCTCGAGACGCGCTTCGCCAAGAAGGGCGAGCAGGTCGACGTCGCCGTCGGCGACGGTACGGCCACCGCAACCGTCTCCGACTTTCCGATCTACGACCCCGAGAAGACGCGCCCGCGGAGTTAGGTCGCTCCGATCGGGCCTTCGGCCAGTAGGCGCCGGAACGCCGGGTACTGGCCCAGCTTCCCAACCGTCACCAGCGTGTCGCCCTCCTGGATCACGTCCGACGGCTGGGCGCCGGTGACCGGCTCGGGCTCACGGAGGATGGCGATGATGGTCACGCCCGTCCGCGCGCGAAAGCCGCACTCGGCGAGCGTATGGCCGACGGCCGGGCTCCCTGAGGGGACGGGCACCCACTCGATCGCGAGCTCGCCCAGGGCCATCTCCAGGTCTTCGACGATCTTGGGCCGTTCGTAGGCTCCGCCGAGAACGGCGCCGAGCTGCCGCGACTCGTCGTCCTCGAGCTGGAGGACCGCGCGCGGCTCGTCGTCGTGCGCACGCGCAAAGAAGTAGAGCTCACGGGTGCCGTCGACGTGCTGGATCACGGCCACTCTGTTCCCGTGCGCGGTCTCGAAGGTGAACTTCGTCCCGACGCCGGGAAGGCGGGTTTCTCGCAGCTCAGACGGCATTGCTCGTCCTTTCCAGTGTAGGCGGGGGGAACAAGAAGCGGCCGATTCGTTTCGATTCCTTCATGAGGATGACGCCCAGGGTGGCGGTGGCGAGCACGTACAGGCCGGCGAAAGCCACGAGGTCCTCGCGATCGCCGGCCGCGATCGCCGAGTTCCCCGCGGCAATCTGGGCGAGGATGATCGTGAACTCGCCGTGCGCGACCAGCGCGGCGCCCACGTTGAGGCTCTGACGCCGGTTGAAGCCGCCCACCACGCCCGCCGAGTAGCCCGCCACGAGCTTGGCGAGAACCGAAAGCACGACCGCGAGCGCGAGGATCCAGCCGATGTCGTTGACCGCCCCGACGTCGATCGTGAGACCGAAGACGAAGAAGAAGAGCGCCGCAAAGATGTCCCGGAAGGAGAGAAACCTCTCTTCGATCTCGCGTCGGACCGAAGTCTCCGCCAGCACCACGCCCGCCATCAGAGCCCCGATCGCCGCAGAGAGGCCGAGCGCGTCGGCCCCTGCGCTCATCCCGACGAGGAGGGCGAAGGTGAAGAGGAGGAAGAACTCGCTCGGGAGCCGGTCGAGGATCGCGTCGACCGCACGCGCGAGGTAGCGCGAAGCGGCCAGCGAGACGGTGATGAAGCCGAGCGCCTTGCCGACCGCGACGAGCGTCGGGCTGACACCTCCGCCGCCGGCGGCGGCAAATCCGAGCACGCCGGCGATGACGATGTCCTCGATCACGAGGATGGCGAGGATGACGTCGGTCTCGTCGTCAGCGAGCCGGCGGAAGTCGATTAGACCCTTGACGGTCACCGCGCTCGAGGAGACGTACACGGCGGCGGCGAGGATGACGGCAGCGAAGCTGAGCCCGAAGGCGACCAGGCCGACGAGAAGACCGACGGCGGCGTTCAGGAGAAGGTCGATCGATCCCCCCAGGCCGAGGTGCCGGCCACTCCGCAGGAGCCGTTCGAACGTGAACTCGAGCCCCAGGAAGAAGAGGAGGAAGATGATCCCGAGCTCCGCCACGAACGTGGTCACATCGGAGGGCTCGATGACGCTCAGAGCGCGGGGCTCGTTCGGCCCGAGCAGGAGCCCGGCGAGCAAATAGGCGGGAATGGCCGAAAGGCCGAATCGGCTCGCGAGCAGCCCGAGGCAACCCAGGATCGCAATGGTGAGGGCCAGCTGGGAGAGCGTCACGGCGCTCCGGCATCCTACGGCGACGTGTTCTCGCGCATCGCGATGCCGAGCGCCCGCGCCACGAGGGGGACCAGGGTGCCCTGGCCGACAACGGAAACGAGAACGACCACGAAGACGATTCCGTACACCCGATCGGCTCGTGCCACATCACCGAGAACCGCGAACGCAGCGAGGAGGATTGGAACGGCCCCCTTGAGACCGCTCCAGGCGACGAAGGCACGTTCGGCCCAGCGGAACCGGCCCGGCGCGAGCGTCGCGGCAACGACCAGCGGACGTGCGAAGAAAGCGAGGAGGAGGGCGAGGAGGATCCCTTCGAGCCAGACACGGCCGCTCAGAGAACCGATGCTGACCGTCAGGCCGAGCGCGACGAAGACGACCAGCTCGGCCAGTGCTGCCAGCGAGCCGTGAAAGCGCTCCAGTTCGTCCTTGTACGGCATGCCCGCGCTGCCGACGAAGAGCCCCGCGATGAACACGGCCAAGAAGCCCGAGCCGTGCGCTAGGGCGGTGACTCCGTAGAGAGTTCCAGCGAGGGCGAGCGCCAGTACGGGGTAAAGGCTCTGGCTGGGAAGTCGCACACGCCGGAGTAGGTGGACGAGCAGAAAGCCACCCGCGAGGCCGGTCGCGGTACCAACCCCCATCTCGACCGCGAACTCCCGCAGGACGACAAGGAACGAGGCGTCGTCGTGGGTCGCGAGCTCGATCATCCCGACCATCAAGGCGATGCCGACGGGATCATTTACCCCCGCTTCACCTTCGAGGGTGTCCCCTGAGCGCCCTCCGATCTCGTGCGAGCCGAGCACCGAGAACATGACGGCCGGGTCCGTGGGGGCGAGGGCCGCTCCGGCGACGCCCGCGAGGATCCAGTCGAATCCGAGTGCGTAATGGGCGAAGGCCGCGACGATGCCCGCCGTCGCGAACGTCCCGAGCACGCCCAAAGCTAGGATCGGGCCGGCAACGGCCCGGAAGCTTCGGAGGCCGAGGTCGATCCCCCCGTTGAAGAGGATCACGACGAGCGCGACGACCGCGATCCGCTCCACGGTCTCGATCGGAACCACCTGGTAGGCGCGCGGCCAGACATCGGAGACCACGGCCGCCGCCAGCAAGAAGATGGCGGGGCCCGGAACCGGAATCCGCTCGGTGAGCTTCGTCGAGAGAACCGCGAGCGCGAAGCCCCCGGTCACGATGAGGACGATGGCTCCGAAGTCTGAGATCTCGGTCATGGGCTAACCACGCCGACCAGACTTCCCGGCACGCCAGGACCCATGCTATGCGGCATTCTTGGTACGTGAGAGCGCTCTCGTCTCGAAAGCGGCACTCGCAGGCTCTCTGCGGAAGCATCGCGGCGCTCGCCGTCGTTACCGGTGCGGTCTACCTCTTCCGCGAGGCCGTGCCGGTTCTGAGCCTCGGGGTTCTTTACCTGTTCGCCGTGTTGCCGGTAGCGGTCGTCTGGGGCCGCGCATACGCGATCCTGGTCGCGGTCGCGAGCATGCTCGCGTTCAACTTCTTCTTCCTGCCGCCGAAGCACACGTTTCGGCTCGAGGACACTGAGAATTGGTTCGCACTCGCCCGTTTACCTCGTGACGGGAATCGTCGTCAGCGAGCTCGCCGCACGTGCCCGTCACCGCGCTGCTGAGGCCGAGCAGCGGGAGCGCGAGGAGGCGCTCCTTGCCGAACTGTCGATCGCGCTTCTGCAAGGAGAACAGCTGACCGCAGGCCTCGATCGGATCGCCGAGGCGGCGGCGCGCGTGCTGGGTGTCGAACGCGCGCGCCTCGAGCTCACGGCCGAGGCTGAGCCCGCGGTCGGCGAGAAGGTGCTAGCCCTGGATGTCGGCGCGCGCCGGGTTGGGACCCTCTTGATGCCGGCCGGATCCCAACCAGATCCCTCGATCAGAAGCCGCTTCCTTCCTGCGCTCGCCTCCCTCCTCGCCGTCGCAATCGACCGCGAGGAGCTGGAACGCGAGGCGCTCGCGGCGGAGCGCCTTCGGCTCAGCGACTCCATCAAGACGGCGATCCTCCGTGCGGTCAGTCACGACCTGCGCTCGCCGCTCACCGCGATCCGCGTCGCTGCCGAGAGCCTCGCTTCGTCGGCGCTTCGGCTGAGCGACGCTGACCGGAGGCGCCAACTCGACACAGTGCGGGAAGAATCGCGCCGTCTCGACCGACTCGTCGCCAACCTGCTCGACATCTCGCGCTTGCAGACAGGCGCTGCGAGCCCGCGGCGTGAGCTAGTCGGTGTTGACGAACTGGTCGGCCAGGCGCTGACCGAGTTGGCGAGAGACGATCCGAGCGTGAAGATCGAGTTGCCCCCCGACATCCCATTCGTTGAGGTCGATGCCGTCCAGGTCGAACGGGTGCTCGTCAATCTGATCGAGAATGCACTTCGCTTTTCGCCCGTGGACGAAAGCGTCATCGTGCGGGTGACCACGTCGCCGATCGAGGCAATCGTGAGCGTGGATGACCGAGGGCCCGGCATCGAAGAGCGTGACCTCGAGCGGATCTTCGAGCCTTTCGAGCGCGTCACCGACGGCGACGAGCGGCGAGGAACCGGACTTGGCCTCGCGATCGCGCGAGGGTTCGCCGAGGCGAACGGCGGGCGCATCTGGGCAGAGTCGCGCCCTGGTCGGGGGTCAAGGTTCATGCTCGCGTTCCCGGTCGCGCCGGCTCCCATTCGAGGAGAGACATGACCGGCCAGCGCGTGCTGGTCGTGGACGACGAGCCGCACATCCTGCGTGCGCTCGAGACGACGCTGCGGGGCGCCGGGTACGACGTCGACACGGCGGCGACGGGGGAGTCCGCTCTGACGCAGGCCGCAGTGCATCCACCGGATGCCGTCATCCTCGACCTCGTCCTGCCGGGAAAGAGCGGCGCCGACGTCTGCCGCGAGCTCCGTCAATGGACCCAGGCTCCGGTCCTCATCCTCTCGGCGGTCGGCGAGGAGCGGGAGAAAGTCGCCGCGCTCGACGCTGGCGCGGATGACTACGTCACCAAACCCTTCGGAGTCGACGAGCTCCTCGCCCGGCTGCGCGCCACCTTTCGACGCGCGACCACATCCGGCGAGCCGGTGATCGCGATCGGCGACCTTTGCATCGACCTGGAGAAGCGCGCGGTCTTTCGCGACGGCGAGCTCCTTCAGCTGACGCCGCACGAATTCGCGCTGCTCCGTCTCTTCGCGCTGAACGAGAGCAAGCTGTTGACGCACCAGACGATCCTGCGCGAGGTGTGGGGAGCCGCCTACCAGAAGGAGTCGCACTACCTCCACGTTTACGTGTCTCAGCTGCGCAGGAAGATCGAGCCCGATCCATCCCGGCCGAGCCACTTGCTCACGGAGCCCGGCGCCGGGTACAGGTTCGTTGCTTGAGCATTTCCTGAGGCTCCGACCCGAATCCTGAGCCCTCCTTGACGAGCGCGAGTCTACGGTCGAAGCATGTTCACGTTCGTCCAGCGCCGCTCGGTTGCCAGGGAGCGGCGGCGCCTTGCGCGCGAGGTGCGCGCCTACGCACAAGCGGAGCACGAGCAGTACCACCGGGCCGGTGTGCTCGAGCTCGACTCCGTCGCCGCTCGCGCGGCGCTTTACGAGAGGATCGCCGAGCGAATCGAGGACATCGCCCGCCCTCTCGCCGCGGACGGCCTCCGCCGCCTCGACAACCTGATCGCGGAACCACCCCCGGTCCGCGACTACGGACCACGCGCACAAGGCCGGAACGAACTCATCACCGCGATCCTCGCGGACCTGGAGGAGAGCTAGCGATGGCAGAGGTGCAGGAGCGCGCGAGCCGCCCCGTTGCCCTGAAGCGTGCACTCATCGGCCGGCCGCGGGCGAGCGGCGAGATGGGCGAGACCCTCGTCTCGAAAAAGCTGGCGCTGCCAATCTTCGCTTCGGACCCGCTCTCCTCGGTCGCCTACGCAACCGAGTCTGGGCTCATCGTGCTTCTCGCGGCCTCCGCGACAGCGTCAGGGCTCATCATGCCGATCTCGATCGCCATCGCCGCGGTGCTGGCGATCGTCGTCGTCTCGTACACGCAGACAGTGAAGGCGTACGAGACGAGCGGCGGCGCCTACGTGGTGGCAAAGGACAACCTCGGGAAAGCGCCCAGCCTCCTCGCGGCGGCGGCGCTACTCGTCGACTACATCCTGACCGTCGCGGTCTCGGTCGCCGCCGGCGTTCTCGCTCTCACCTCGGCGGCTCCTGGACTGGAAGCGCACAAGGTGGCAATCTCACTTGGCTTCGTCGGGCTCCTGACGCTCGTCAACCTGCGCGGAGTCAGAGAGTCGGGCATTCTCTTCGCCGTCCCGACCTATGCGTTCGTGGCAGCCATGTACGTGATGGTCGCCGCGGGTGTGGGCAAGTGCATGGCCGGCACGTGTCCTCAGGCGAACGTACCGGATCCGGTCACAGCCGGTTTCGGCGCGGTGGGCCTCTTCGTCGTCGTGCGGGCGTTCGCCTCAGGCGCAGTCGCCCTCACCGGAGTTGAGGCGATCTCGAACGGGGTCGGCGCCTTCCGCCAGCCCAGGGGGCGGAATGCGGCGCAGACGCTCGTGATCCTGGGCGTGATCTCGATCACGCTCTTCCTGGGCGTTTCGTATTTGACCGTCAAGATGGGCGCCCGACCGAGCGAGAGCGTTTCGCTCGTTTCGGAGATTGCACGCGCAGTGTTCCCGACTTCGTCGGCGGCCAGCGTCATGTACTACATCGTCCAAGCGACGACGTTCGCCATCCTCGTCCTCGCGGCAAACACCTCGTACCAGGGATTCCCACGTCTCGCGGCGGTGCTTGCACGCGACAGTTTCTTCCCGCGTCAGTTCGTCAACCTGGGAGACCGGCTCGTCTACTCGAATGGGATCGTCGTCCTCGCCGGCGTCGCATCGCTTCTCATCTGGGTCTTTCACGCCGACGTGATTTCCTTGATCCACCTCTACGTCGTCGGCGTCTTCACCGCGTTCACGCTGTCGCAGGCAGGAATGGTTCGGCGGTGGCTACGGCTTCGAGAGCCCGGCTGGCGCAGAAGCGCCGTCCTGAACGGCATCGGCGCGACGGCGACGGGAATCGTGACCATCCTCGTGATCCAGGCGAAGTTCGCCGCGGGTGCATGGATGGTCGTGGTTGCCGTCCCGGTACTGATTGGGCTGTTCCTCCTCGTCAACCGCCACTATCGGCGGGTCGGCCGGCGCCTCCGCGCCGGCGCCGCGGCGGTCCGGTCGGCGCCGGAGGCGAAGAACACGGTCGTGGTGTACGTCGAGGCTCTCGACCCGGCGACGTCGCTGGCGGCCTGGTATGCACAGCAGATCTCGGGCCGGGACTTCCGCGCCGTCTACGTCCGCAGCGACCGTGGCCCTGACCCGCGCGGCGGTTGGTGGGACGTCGGAGGGGTGCCGATTCAGACGCTCGACTCGCCCGAGGGCCCGGCCGAAGCCCTACTCGACTACGTCTGGTCGCTGCCGCACGGCGACTCGCAGTTCGTGACCGTCGTCGGAGCTTTTCAAGCGCCCGTCGCTCGTCGCGGCGATGGCCCGGCGGAACACGTTCTCCATGAAGTTGCGGCTCCTCGCCGAGCCGGGCGTAGTCATCGCCGACGTTCCGTTGGTCGCAGGCGCGATGGAAAGGATGCCCGGCGCGGAGCTGCGCGCCGTCGGGCGCGTCCTCGTCTCGGGAATCCAGGCGGCCTCCCTCAGGGCGCTCAGCTATGCGGAGTCGCTCGGCCTCCCGGATACCCGCGCCGTGTTCTTCGCCTTCGAGGCGGACGACGCGCGACGCATGCGCATCGATTGGGAGCGTGAGAACCTCGAGATGCCGTTGGACATCGTCGAGGCGCCCTTCCGCGATCTCGGAGATCCGTTGCTGAAGCACCTGCGGGGGCTGACGGCCGATCCCGACGTGGTCGTCTCGGTCGTGATGCCGGAGCTCGTCTTCTCCGGCTGGCGGGCCCTTCTCCACAACCAGAATGCCCTCTACATCAAACGGCTCCTGCTGTTCGAGCCGCGCGTGCTCTTGTCCAGCGTCCCTCTCCACCTGCCGTGAAAGCGCTCGGACAACGCCGGCAGACCGCCCCGGGCAAGATCGTCGTCGCCTATGACGGCTCCCCGCAAGCCCGAACGGCGCTTCTGCACGCCGCCGCGATCGTGGCGCCGGGGAATCGCATCACTGTCGTGAACGTCATCCCCGTTCACGGGGTGAGCGCGCGCCTCGAGACGATCGGGGACGCGCAGGACGAGGAGCAGCGGCGTCTTCTCCAAGAGGCACGTGCGCTGCTCGACCGTAAGGGGGTGAAGACCGACCTCGTCGGGGTCATCGGCGATCCCTTCGCCGAAATTCTCGCGGCGGCCACGGCCGCCGGTGCGGGGACGATCGTGATCGGGAAGGCACGGCGACGCCTGCCGCTCCGCCTTTCCGTCGGGGAGCGGCTCGTGCGCCGAGCGACCTGCGACGTGCTGGTCGTCCACTGAGGACCTAGTCCGGTACCCAGACGAGACAGGCAACGCGGTCGCGAATGGCTTTCGTGGCCTTGCGGTAGACGCGCCGCTTGATGCGGTCTCGGTCGGGGCCGAAGACCAGCACGCTCGGGGCCCGCTCGGCGGTCAGCTCGAGCAGCGCCTCCACCGGCCGGGGGCTGCGTACCCGCAGCCGCTCCACCCGGACCCCGAGCGAGTGCGCGAGGGCGGCCGGAGCGCGGAACGCGGCTGCGTCCTCATCGGTCTCGGGCAGCTGGTCGTAGCCCATTCGCACCGACATCGTGAGCGGCGGCAATTCGACGACGTTGACGACGATCAGGGCCTGGCCGGCCTCGACCGCCGCATCGACGGCGAACGTCGAGGCATCCGGATCGAACGGAACGCCCATCGTCGCGAGCAGGACGGGCCGGCCGGGAGGGGCCCGCACGCCCTCGGTTACTCGGGATGCAGCTTCCACTTCGGCAGGCTCCTGGCTTGCCGGCGGAGCTTCCGCCGCCACCACGGCATGTAGCCGAGGAACCATCCCGCCAGCACGACGGGCAGGAGCACGAAGAGGGACTCCGCGACGAAGAGCGCCAGGAGGCCGAAGACGACGGCGAATCCGAGGGCGATCCCGATTACCGTCATGCGCATCCGCCGCATGTCGCGCATGATCCCCCAGTATTCCTCGGCCGGGATCTGCGTGGTGTTCCAGCGCCGCCCGCAGGCCTCGCACGTCCAGGTCTCGCCGTAGGGGACGTGCTTCATCTGGCCGCAGTCGCACGCAACCGTGATTGGGGGCGCACGCACACGCAGATCTTACGCGCCCGATTGAAGTTGTCCGCGCGTGGTGGTACCGTCCCGCCGCCGTCGAAACTGCTTCGATCGCTCGGTCAGAAGGAGGATTAAGTGGCTCAGGCAGTCGTCGAAGAACGACAGCTCTTGAAGGCGATGCGGTGGTACGACGGGTTCGTCGTCGCGCTCGCGAACCCCGGTTTCCTGATCGGCTCCCTCGGCTTCTCCATCGGCGCCCTTGGCGGCTGGGGCGCCATGTTCCTTTGGGGGGTCTCCATGTTCATCGGGACGCTCTCGAACTGGATCTACTCCGAGAGCGCGGCGATGTTCCCGGACAAGCCGGGAGGCATCGCCCTCTATGCGAACGAGGGCTGGCGCCGGTACTTCACGTTCATCGGCCCGATCGCCACCTTCGGCTACTGGTTCGCCTGGTCGAGCGTGCTCGCGCTCTTCGGGATCATCATTGGTGGACTCATCCAGGCGGAGTGGGCGACCGGCGAGACGTGGTCGACGTCCTGGGGTCCCCTGGCCGCCGGAGTCGGCTTCCCGCACGTCATCGCGATCGTGGTCATCGCGATCGTCTGGGCGATCAACCTCTTCGGCATCCGGCCGGCCGTCTGGATGGCCTATGCGACGGGCGGCCTGCTGATGATTCCGCTCTTCGTCTTCATCGTCCTCACGTACCTCACCGGAGACTGGCACAGCTCAAACATGACCTGGGGCATCCACGACTGGAAGACGGCCGTCGTCTGGCTCTACATCATGGGCTGGTCGGCCTACGGGGTCGAGACGTGTGCCGCCTTCGCCCCCGAGTACAAGGACACAGTGCGCGACACGTCGCTGGCCCTTCGCTCCGCCGCCGTGTTCTCGCTCGCCGTCTACATCCTCCTGCCGCTGGGCGTCGGAGGGACGGTCGGAACCGAAGCGGCGAGCGACGCGAGCGGAATCCTCTATCTCGTCGACGGCTTCGACAAGATCCTCGGCGGCGGCGGAGACGTCATGGTCGCCCTCCTCATCGCCAGCCTGTTCATCTCGATGAACACCGCGACGGCAGACGGCTCTCGTGCGCTCTACGGCATCGCGCGGGACGGCGTCACGATCAGGCAGCTGTACCACCTGAACCGGTTCCACGTCCCGGCCCGCGCAATGACGCTCGACATGGTCATGAACATCCTGCTCGTGCTGTTGGTGGGCAACATCCTCGCCATCCTGGTCGCGGGTAACCTCGGCTACATGTCGTCGCATTTCTTCGCGCTCACCGGGTTCCTGCTCCTGCGCAAGGATCGGCCGAACTGGCCGCGCCCGATCAGGTTGGCCCGACCATGGGTCGGAGTCGCGGCGCTCATCGCTGCGATCAACGCCTTCTTCATCATCATCGGCGCCTCCAACCCGAGCCTCACCGGTTACGGCGGCAGGAAGGAAACCTGGATCGGCATCGGCGTGCTGCTCATCTCGGTCGTGCTCTACGTCTACCGCCGCGCCGTCCAGGACAAGGCGCCGGTCCACCTGCGCGAACCACTCCTGGCCGAAGAAGAGGTGGCGACCCATCCCCCAGTAGCCACCTAGCCGCTCCACGCGGGTCTACGCGAGAAAGGGGCGGCTCCGGCCGCCCCTTTCTCGTTCCCCCTGCCGCTTGCGGAAAAGGCGCAACGGTTGGAGAATCGCGATCTGCCCCGCCGTCTAAAGGAGGCTGCGACAAATGGCGCGTGACCCCAAGTACGACATTCTCTTCGAGCCCATCCAGCTTGGCCCGAAGACGATGAAGAATCGCTTCTACCAGATCCCTCATTGCAACGGATTCGGGTCGGAGAAACCGATGAGCCAGGCCTACTTTCGCGCCATGAAGGCGGAGGGGGGTTACGGCGCCTGCTGCACCGAGTACTGCTCCATCCATCCGGAATCCGACGACACGCACCGCGTCTCGGCGCGGCTCTGGGACGACGACGACATCAAGAACCTGGGGCTCATGTGCGACATGCTCCACGAGCACGGAGCGCTCGCCGCCGCCGAGCTCTGGTACGGCGGCCCGCACGCGCCCTGCATGGAGTCGCGCGCCGTTCCCCGCGCCCCGTCGCAGATTCCGAGCGACTTCGAGCACCTCACCTATCCCAAGGAGATGGACAAGGACGACATCCGGGAGGTGCAGGGCTTCTACGTCGAGGCAGCCAAGCGTGCGCGCGAGGCGGGCTTCGACATCGTCTACGTCTACGGCTCGCACTCCTATCTGCCGCAGCAGTTCCTGACGCCGTACTACAACCGGCGCACGGACGAGTACGGAGGCTCGCTCGAGAACCGCGCTCGCTTCTGGCGCGAGACGATCGAGCAGGTGAAGGACGCGGTCGGGGACGATTGCGCGATCGCCGTCCGCATGTCGACCGACATGTTCATGGGCGAGGCGGGCACGCAGCTGGAGCGCGACTGCCTTCCCTTCGTCGAGCTGGTCGACGACATGGTGGACGTCTGGGACATCAACGTGTCCGGCATCTCCGAATGGGGCGAGGATGCGACCCCCTCGCGCTTCTACCCCTCCGGCCGCATGCTCCCGTGGCAGAAGGCGGTCAAGGACGTTTCGAAGAAACCTGTTCTCGGCGTCGGCCGCTTCACAAGCCCCGACCTGATGGTCGAGGCGATCAACGGCGGCTCGCTGGACATCATCGCCACCTGCCGCCCGTCCATCTCCGATCCTTTTCTTCCCTTGAAGATCGACGAGGGGCGTCTGGACGACATCCGCGAGTGCATCGGCTGCAACATCTGCATCTCTCGCTGGGAGATCGGCGGCCCGCCACTCATCTGCACGCAGAACGCGACCGCGGGCGAGGAGTACCGCCGCGGCTGGCATCCCGAGAAGTTCGATCCGGCCACGAACGCGGACAATGACGTCCTGGTCGTCGGCGCCGGGCCTGCCGGAATGGAGTGCGCGATGATCCTCGGCAAGCGGGGCATGCGCCGCGTTCACCTGGTCGAGGGCTCCGACGACATGGGCGGGATCATGCGCTGGGTCCCCCAGCTCCCCGGCCTGGGCGAATGGGCGCGCGTCGTCAATTACCGGAAGATTCAGATCGACAAGCTGAGGAACGTCGAGTTCATCCCGAACACCGAGCTCGACGCGAACGGAGTCAAGGAGTACGGAGCCGAGCTCGTCGTCATCGCGACCGGCGGCTACTGGGCGACGGACGGCCTGAACGGCGCGACGCACGACACGATCCCCGGTGCCGACGCGTCCAAGCCGAACATCCTCACGCCGGAGCAGATCATGCGAGACGGCAAGGAGGTGCCCGGCAAACGCGTCGTGATCGTCGACAACGACGGCTACTACATGGGCGTTTCACTCGCCGAGAAGCTTGCCGCCGAAGGCAAGCAGGTCACGATCATGACCCACCTCGGGCACCACGCTCCCTATATGCACTTCACCCTCGAGGCGCCGAACATGCACCGGCGCCTCCACCAGCTCAAGGTGGAGATGGTCACGTACCAGATGCCGACGCAGATCGGGAACGGGGGCCTCACCTCCGCGCACGTCTACGACGAGGAGCACCTGACCGAGTGGGAAGCGGATGCCGTCGTCCTCGTGACGCAGCGGCGCTCGAACGAGGCGCTCTACCGCGAGCTGAAGGACAAGGTCGGGATCGACACGCTCCGCAGTGAGGGCATCACCGGCTTCTACCGGATCGGCGACTGCGTCGCGCCGCGGCTCACCGCGGACTGCATCTTCGACGGGCACCGGCTTGCCCGCGAGATCGACTCGGACAACCCGGAGGTGCCGCTGCCCTTCAAGCGCGAGCGCCACGTGATCGAGCGCGAGGCGGTACCGGCCTAGCGTGAAGGTTGTCGTAGCGGTCAAGCAGGTCGCCGTCCTCGGCGACGAAGTCGAATTCACCGACGACGAGCGGGACGTCGATCCCGACTACCTCGACTACGCGCTCAACGAGTGGGACACCTACGCGACCGAGGAGGCGCTGCGCCTGTGCGAAGCCGCGGGTGACGGCGAGGTCGTGGTCGTCTCTGTCGGGCCCGAGGACGCCGAAGAGGCGATGCGGCGTTGCCTCGCCATGGGCGCCCATCGAGGCATCCGCGTCGATTCCGAGGACCAGCTCGACCCGATTCAGGTCGCCCGGGCACTCGCGGAGGTCGTTCGAGCCGAGAATCCCGACCTCGTGTTCGCCGGCGTCCAGTCGGCGGACGCTGTCCAGGCCGCGACCGGGACGGCGCTCGCCGAGCTCCTCGACCTGCCTCGCGTGGCCGTCGTGACGAAGATCGAGCTGGGAGACGGCAAGGCGACGGTCAACCGCGAGCTTGAAGGCGGTCTCCTCGACGTGGTCGAGGTGGACACCCCGGCGCTCTTCACGATTCAGACGGGGATCAACGAACCCCGCTACGCAACGCTACGCGCGATCAAGCAGGCGGAGGAGAAGGAGATCGACGTGCGGCAACCCGGCGATCTCGGCGAGCCCGCGTACCGGGTCAAGAAGATGTTCGTGCCACCGAAGGGCGAGGGCGCCGAGATGCTGAACGGCAATGCGGCAGACGTCGCGCAGAAGATCAAGGAGATCGTCGAGGAGCACACAGGGTGAGCGTCCTAATCGTCGCCGAGCACCTCCGCGGCGAGCTGCGGCCGGTCACGCTCGAGCTCGTCTCGGCTGCGCAGGAGCTCGAAGGCCCGGTGGCCGTCGCGGTTATCGCGAAGGATCCCTCCGTGCTCACCGACGCGGTCGACGTCGAAGGCGTCAACGAGATCCTCTCGGTCAAGGTCGACCCGGAGGAGTTCGAGAATGACGTCTACCAGCAGGCTCTCGAGCAGCTGATCGAGCAGCGGGAGCCGCAGGTGACCTTCCTCGGGTTCACGGTCAACTCCATGGGCTACGGGCCGGCGGTGGCGGCGAAGCTGGGGCTCGGATTCGCCTCCGACGTCTTTTCCATCGACGGCACGGCCGGAGGCCTCGTCGCGACCCGCGCTTTCTACGGCTCCAAAGTGCAGGCAGAGGTCGAGTTCCCGGGCCACGATCGCGTCATGCTGCTCCTCCGCCCCACGGCCTGGCCGCCCGCGGAGGGGGCGGGTTCGGCGGTCAAGGAGGAGGGCTCCGTCTCCAGCTCCTGCTCGCGCGCCCGCCACAAGGAGTTCGTCGACGTGGCGACCGGCGACGTCGACATCACGACTGCCGACTTCCTCCTCTCGATCGGCCGCGGAGTCGGCGACAAGGAGAACCTGCCGCAGTTCGAGGGGCTCGCCGGCAAGATGGGCGCGATTCTCTCGGTCTCGCGTCCGCTGGTCGATCAGGGCTGGATGCCAAACTCGCGCCAGGTGGGCCAATCCGGCAAGACGGTGAAGCCCAAGGTCTATCTCGCGCTGGGAATCTCAGGCGCTGTACAGCACCTCGCCGGCATGAAGACGAGCGGCACGATCATCGCGGTCAACTCGGATCCCGAGGCGGCCATCTTCAACGTGGCCCACTACGGAGCAGTGGCGGATCTCTTCGAAGTAGCCGAGGAACTCGAGAAGCTTTACTAGCGTGGAAACGCGCGAGACGTTCGCGGGGCTAGAGACGTGGCAGATCGTCCTCTGGTACTCGCTGATCGTCGTCTCGGTGACGATCTTCTTCTTCGGGGTCGCCCGCCTGGTGCTCAAGTACCGGCGCGGGCGCACGCAAGCGATGATCGGGAATCGTCTCGAGCGCGCGAAGAACACGGCGCGGATCATCGCCACCCATGCCTGGATTCGGCGGCGCGATCCGCTCGCGGGGCTCGGGCACCTGCTCGTCTTCTACGGCTTCCTGGTCCTCTTCGCCGGCACGGCCATCCTCGCCTTCCAGGACGACTTCGCGAACCCGGTGCTCAGCTTCGACTTCTGGCACGGCTGGTTCTACCTCGGCTACTCGCTCTTCCTCGACCTGTTCGGGGCCGGCCTCGTCGTCGGGCTGGCGATCTTCGCGGTGAAGCGCGGGATCCTGCGTCCGTTCCGCCTCCGCTACTGGCGGCCCGTCGAGCCGGCCGAGCCGCTCCGCGACCAGCCGAAACGCTATGAGCTGGGTGACTGGGTCTTCCTCGGAAGCCTCTTCTTCCTCGCACTGACAGGCTTCCTCCTCGAGGCCTTCCGGATCGCGGCCCACGATCCCGACTTCGAAGTGTGGTCGCCGGTCGGCTGGCTCGTGGGGAAGGGGTTCATCGCCATCGGCTTCGACGGCAAGGCCGCAGACGACGCCCGCTTCGCGGACTGGTGGGTGCACGGCGTCTTCGCGCTCTTCTGGGTGTCATCCATCCCGTTCACGAAGGCCGTGCACATGCTCATGGCCCCCATCGGCGTGGCCGTCAAGGACGAACGGGCGGGCAACCGGCTGCCGCCCCTCCACGCCGACGCCAAAGCCACCGATGTCGGGTACGCGTTCATCGACGCGCTCTCGCCCAAGCACCTCCTCGACCTGGACGCCTGCACGAAGTGCGGCAAGTGCCACGCCGCGTGCCCCGCGACGGCGACCGGGTATCCGCTGTCGCCGCGAGATCTGATTCTGGACCTGCGCGAGGTGGCGGAGGGCTCAATGGGGAACCGAGCCGCGCTCGGCATTCCGCCTCGCTTCCCTGAGCATGCCGAGATCCTGGGCACGATCAAGCCGGAGACGCTCTGGTCGTGCATGCAATGCATGGCGTGTGTGGAGATCTGTCCGGTCGGCATCGAGCACGTCCCGATCATCAACCAGATGCGGCGCGCCCTCGTCGAGCGCGGCGAGATGGACGGGCAGCTTCAGCAGACGCTGGAGACGATCTACACGTCAGGGAACTCCTTCGGGGAGCCGAAGCGCAAGCGCGGCCGCTGGGCGAAAGACCTCCCGTTCGAGGTCAAGGACATACGCAAGGAACCGGCTGAGTACCTGTGGTTCGTCGGCGACTACGCCTCCTTCGACCCGCGCAACCAGAAGATCACGCAGGCGCTCGCGCGCATCCTCCGCCGCGCCGGCGTCGATTTCGGGATCCTCTACGACGGCGAGCGCACCGCCGGAAACGACGTCCGCCGCGTCGGCGAGGAGGGGCTCTACGCCGACCTCGCCGAGGCGAACGTCGCGACGATCTCGGGATGCAGCTTCGATCGCATCCTCACCTCCGATCCGCACACGTTCAACACACTCAAGAACGAGTACCCGCAGTTCGGGGGCAGCTGGAACGTCCTCCACCACTCCCAGCTCCTCCTCGAGCTGCTCGAGCGCGGGCGCCTGAAACCGCGCAAGGGTCTCGGCTATCGGGTCACGTACCACGACCCCTGCACGCTCGGGCGCTACAACGGGGTCTATGACCCGCCGCGCCAGGTGCTCGCCGCGCTGGGCGCGGAGCTCGTCGAGATGCCGCGGAACCGCGACAACGCTCTCTGCTGCGGGGCCGGCGGCGGGCGCATCTGGATGAAGGAGCTGAAGGCGGAGGACGCGCCGCGGCCGAGCGAGCTGCGGATCGACGAGGCGGTGTCCCTCAGCAAGGTCGACTACTTCGTCGTCGCCTGCCCGAAGGACGTGACCATGTACGAAGACGCGATCAAGACCTCGGGCCACCAGGGCGAGATCGAGCTCCGGGAGCTATCCGAGCTCGTGCTCGAATCGCTGGCGCTGTAGCGATGGCCCACATCGCGCTCGCGGTCAGGAATCAGGAGCGTTCCCGAGGCTTCTACGAGAAATACTTCGACTTCGACCCGCTGACGGCCCGGGTCGCAGAGGACGGCGTGCTTCTCATCGAGGGTCCCGACGGAGTCCTGCTCGCACTGGCGGAGACAGACGAGGCGATCCGGCTACCGAGCTTCCTGCACTTCGGTTTTCGCGCAGCCGGCAGCCCGGCGGAGGTAAGCGCCTTCCGGGACCGTCTCGCAGGCGACGGCATCGAGATCGTGGAGGAATCCGACGAGCCGGATTACGTCAGCGTCAAGTGCAGGGACCCTGACGGCTATGTGGTCGAGTTCGCCTGGGAGCCCGGTTGACCCCTTAGGCCCAAGAATCCGAGGGAGGACGGCTGAGTGGTCGTACTCGCCGAGACCGGCGTCCTCCGCTTCGGTGAGCCAACTCCGGGCTGACTCGGCAACACGCAGATCGAGGGTCGGCACCCGCTTCGTCTCGACTAGCTCAGCGCTCGACAGGGTGGGCGAGCACCCACTCGAGCACCGCCTGGGCATGGGTGTCGGGCGGGAAGACCGGATAGAACACATGCTCGATCACGCCGTCTCGGATCACCATTGTGAGCCGCTTGAGCAGCGTGTGCCCGGCCACCGTGAAAGTGGGGAGATCGAGGGCACGGGTCAGCCCGAGGTCTGCGTCGCAGAGCAGCGGGAAGGGAAGCCCCAGACGCTCGACGAGCCCGCGCTGCACGTCGGTCGGTTCGGTCGAGACCCCGGCAACCGCCGCACGGGCCCGCTCGAGATCGGCTCTGTGATCGCGAAAGCCGCACGACTCGGGTGTGCAGCCGCGGGCGCCCGGAATCAGATCCCAGTCCGGCGTTATAGGCTCTTCATCCGGACGTCCTGTGCGCGGGTACGCGTAGAGGACGAGCCTCTCCATGCCGTCGGGCACCACGTCAACGCGCACAAGCGCTCCGTCCGTCGCAGGGAGAGCATTTGGAGGCATGGCTGCTCCTGGGAGGTGGGACGCCCTGTCATCGTCCTCCGGCACAGGAAGGCCGGCCGGCAGCTTGCTGTAATCGATGCTCACGGAGCCGATCTCAGGATCTGCACGAGGACGGCGGAGTAGTCCTCGTCCCCGAGCCCTGCCGCCTCGGCGTCTACCAACCACTCGCGGGCCGCTTCAGTGACGCGCAGATCGAGACCTGACGAAGCGGCCGCCTCGAGGATCAGATCGCCGTCCTTGCGGGCAAGGGAAAGGGCGAAGCGTGGCGGATACTCGCCGCTCTCGACGAAGGGTCGACGCCGCTTCGCTTGATCGGCCAGCGCCGTCGTCTCGAGGACCTCGAAGGCCACCTCGCGGGGAAGGTTCAGCCCTTGGGCCACCGCCAGCGCTTCGCCGAGCACGCCGATCACGCCGACGAGCACCGCGTTGGCTACCAGCTTCGCGGCCGAGCCGGCACCGACGGGCCCGACGTGAATGACTGATCCGAGTGTGGACAGGAGCGGGGTCCAGCGCTCGACGAGCGGCTCCTCTCCGGCGGCGTAGATCTTCAAGGTTCCGGTCTCGGCCTCGGCCACGCTCCCGAGCGCGGGAGCGTCCAGGAGCCCCGCGTCGGCGGGCAGCGCGGCCGCCAGCCGCTCCGTAGCCTCCGTACCGACGGTTGACATCTCGATCAGCGCTGTGGGAGGGGTGAGTCCCTCGCCCACGCCTGCGGGGCCTTCCGTTACGTCCCTGAGCGCGTCCGGATTCGACACCATCGTGATCACGGCCTCGGCCTGCCGCGCCGCATCAGCTGGGCTTTCGGCCGCAACCGCACCCGCTGCGGTCAGCGGCTCTGTCCTGGCCGGATCGCGGTTCCAGACGACGAGCTCGTGGCCCGAGTCGAGGAGCCGCCGGGCGATGCGGCTTCCCATGGCGCCGAGCCCGACAACGGCGACCTTCGCCATTAGAGGCGCCTCAGGCCGGGAAAACCCTGACCATGATGTCGGTGGGGTTCCCGCCGTTCGTCGGGCCGAGATCGTCCGGGCAGGCCGAAGAGGCAACGACGAGATCCCTCTCGGCCCGCATCAGGACGTAGTCGCCGGCTTTCGAGAGCGCCGGCTCGACCTCGATCACGCGCCGGTCCGGCCCGATCTTCGTGTTGTAGAAGAAGTTGATCGGCTCCCAGAACGGCCGCGGCTCGTAGCCGAAGGCCGCCAGCTCGCGATTGAAGTTGTCGGTGCAGTTGAGATGGTCGGGATACCCGAGCGCTTCGTAGTACTCGCGGTTGCAGGCGATCCCGAAGGTGTCGTGGCGCCCGACTGTGTCCTCAACGAGCTCGAGCAGTCGGTTCCCTTCGCCGTCGTAGATGCCCTGTCCCGGCAGCGGGAAGAGCCCATCCACCAGCGCGCGCGTGACCGTGGTCGAGATCCCTAGGCCCGGACGGTCGCGGTGGAAGGCGAGGAAGTCCGACACCTGGCAGCCCTGCAGGTCCTCGATCTGGACGTACTCACCGGCGCGAAGCTCGTACGCCTTCGCGTCCGCCGGCCCGACGCGGGCTTCCGCCCGCGGTACCTGCTTGGACTGCACAGCCATCGCGCTTAGGGTACCGCCGTCCGAGCCCGAAAGGAGACGACTTGAGCAAGGAGACCGCGTTCTATCCCCGCTTGCAGGAGTTGACCGAGGGGTGGATGGACCTGTTCGGCTACTGGGCGCCCACCGAGGTCACGAACACGGAGGAGGAGTACCGCGCCGTGCGCGAGGCGGCCGGCCTGATGGACTTCACCATGCTCCGGAAGGTCGACATCGAGGGCGAAGGGGCGCAGGACTTCGTCAACACCATCGTCACGCGCGACGTCTCCGAGCTGACCCCCGGGCGGATCGCCTACGGCGCGTTGACGGACGAGAACGGGAAGATGGTGGACGACTGCACGTCGATGATGCGCTCGCCGGATCGAATCCGCTTTTGCGGCGCAAACGACCGCGACTACGAGATCTTCACCGAGAAGGCACCTGACGGAATCACCGTGCGCGAGTTCACCGACGCAATGCCGCACCTGTGCCTCCAGGGGCCGAAGAGCCGCGACATCCTCCAAACGATCGCGAACCAGGACCTCTCGAACGAGGACTTCCCCTACTACACGTTCCGTGAGGACGTGGAAATCGCCGGCATCCCGATCTTCATGACCCGTCTTGGCTACACCGCCGAGCTCGGCTACGAGCTCTGGGTCGACCGCAATCGGGCGCTCGAGCTCTGGGACGCCCTGCTGGAGGCGGGAGAACCGAGCGGGATGAAGCTGATCGGCATGGTGGCACTCGACCTCTTCCGGATCGAGGGCGGGTTCATCATCGGAGGCGTCGAGTACGACCCGACCGTCTCCCCGTACGAATGCGGCCTCGGCTGGTCCGTCGAACTGGACAAGGGTGATTTCCAGGGCCGCGAGGCGCTCGCGCGTGACAAGGAAGAGACGAGACTTCGCCTGACGAGCGTCGTCCTCCAGAGGGGCGGGGACGAGGCGTCCGGCGGCGCGATCAGTGTGGATGGCGAGGAAGTCGGACTCGTCACGCAGGCCGTCGAGTCTCCCTACCTGAACGGCCAGACCCTCGGTCTCGCCAAGATCCGTAAGGACCTGAAGGAGCCCGGACAGAGGATCCAGGTCCGGCTCGGCGACGACGAAGTCCCCGGGGAGGTCGTCGAGCACCCGGTCTACGACAAGGAGCGCAAGCGGGCCAAGGAGAGCTAGGAGGGTTGACAAACGGGCCTTGACAAACGAGCCCGTACTTAGTCAAATGACTAAGTCAGTTGACTAAGGAGGCTTGACATGGCACCTGCGCCTTCGTTCTACGGCTCGCCTGAAGAGGCTCGCGGCGCGCCGCCGGAAGAGTTCCTCTACCTCGCCTGCCTGCACGAGGGTACCGGCGTCGACGGGCCCGACTTCCTCGCGGTCATCGACGCCGAATCGGGCGCCGTCGTCCACGAGACGCCGATGCCGAACGTGGGGGACGAGCTCCATCACTATGGGTGGAACCGGTGCAGCTCGGCCTGCCATGGCCCGGATCGCTCACACCTGATCGTGCCCGGTTTCCGCTCCTCTCGGATCCACATCGTCAACGTCGCCGACGACCCCCGTCGTCCGCGGATCGAGAAGGTGATCGAGCCCGAGGAGCTCGTTCGCCAGACCGGCTACACCCGGCCGCATACGGTGCACTGCATGCCCGGCGACAACGTCGTCGTCTCGACGCTCGGCGACGCGGAGGGTAACGGCTCCGGTGGCTTCGCCGTCCTCGACGCCAAGACATTCGATCTCAAGGGCCGCTGGGAGAACGGGGGCGAGCGGCCGTCGATGAACTACGACTTCTGGTACCAGCCGCGCAAAAACACGCTCGTCTCCAGCGAGTTCGGCGAGCCGAACGCCTTCGAGCCGGGATTCGATCTCGAGGACGTCGGCCGCGGGCGCTACGGGCAGCGACTCCATTTCTGGAACCTGGCGGAGCGGACGCTCGAGCAGACCATCGACCTCGGCGAGCAGGGGCTCGTCCCCCTGGAGATCCGCTGGCTGCACGATCCCGAGGCGGAGCAGGGGTTCGTCGCCGCTGCTCTCTCGAGCGTGATCTGGCGCTTTTACCGCTCGAACGGCTCGTGGGCGGCCGATCCAGTCATTGCGGTAGAGCCGGTAGAGCTCGAGAGCTGGCCCATCCCCGTTCCCAGCCTCATGACGGACATCGTCCTCTCGATGGACGATCGGGCGCTCTACGTGTCCAACTGGCTGCACGGGGACCTCCACCGGTACGACGTCTCCGATCCCGCAAACCCGAAGCTGACCGGGAGGCTCTGGCTGGGCGGCCTTCTCGGACAGAAGAGCGACGCCGGCAGGGAGGTGAACGGCGGCCCGCAGATGATGCAACTCTCGCTCGACGGCCGCCGCCTCTACGTCACGAACTCCCTCTACTCCACCTGGGACAACCAGTTCTATCCCGATCTGCGCTCGTGGCTTCTCAAGGTCGACATCGGCGAGGACGGGTCGATGGAGGTCGACCGCGACTTCTTCGTCGACTTCCACGACCGTCCAAACGGCCCCGCCCGCGCGCATGAGGTACGACTCCAGGGCGGCGACTGCACGACGGAGATCTTCCCGTGATCCTCGCCCACCACGGATACGGAGAGGAGCTCGTCATCTACGCGCTCGCCGGCGGCGGCGGGGCCGGCTACGCGATCGTCCTCGTCTGGCGGGCCAAAGTAGGGGCCTTCATTCGGTGGCTGCGCCGGAAGTAGCCCGCTCGGCCGCCGAGGGAGCGCTCCTCGACGCGGCCGAGCGGCTGCTCGTCGAGGTCGGCCATGCGGGGATCACGACGCGCCGCCTGGCCGAGGAAGCGGGTGTCAATCACGGGCTCGTCCATTACTACTTCGGCTCGATCGAGAACCTGCTCGTGCGCGTGCTCGAGCGCTTCACCGCCGACCTGACCGTGCGCCAGCGGGCCATGTACGCGGCCGCGGACGTGCCCTTCATCGAGAAATGGCGGCAGGCGATGCTCTACCTGGTCTCCGAAGACGTGGCCTACGAAAAGATCTGGCTCGAGCTGCAGGCGCTCGCCTGGAACCGGCCGGAGCTGCGCAAGCCACTCGCGCGCGTCAACGACGAGTGGCGGGCGGTTCTCACGGAGGCGTTCGCCGAGCCGACGGAACGCTACGGGATCGAGATGCCCCTCGACGCGCTCGTCTCGCTCGTGATGACCTTCAACGAGGGAGTCATTCTCGAGCGGCTCTCCGGGATCACGACTGGCCACGAGGGGCTCCTCGAGTGGATCGACGCGTGGCTCGAGAGAAAGGAGAGGGAATGATGGAGACGACGGAAGCGATAGCGGCTCCGCCCGAGCAGACGCGGGCCCGCTATCCGGACGAGGAGGGCTACGTCGAGCGCGACGGCGTTCGGATCTCCTACGAGGTCTATGGCGAGGGCGAGCCCACGGTGCTCCTCCTCCCCACATGGTCGATCGTCCATTCCCGCCACTGGAAGATGCAGATTCCATACCTTGCGCGGCACGTGCGCGTGGTCACCTTCGACGGGCGTGGCAACGGCAAGTCGGACAGGCCGCAGACACCGGAGTCTTACGATGAGCACGAGTTTGCGGCCGATGCGCTCGCGGTGCTGGATGCGACGGGGACGGGAAGCGCGGCCGTCGTCGGATTCTCGCAAGGGGCCCAGCGTGGCTTGATCCTGGCCGCCGAGCACCCGGAGCGTGTGGACGCAGCGGTGTTCGTCGGTCCCTCCTTCCCGGGCGGGGGGAACCCGCTCGTCGAGCGCACCGAGCATTCCTGGGAGGACGAGCTCGAGACCGACGAGGGCTGGGCCAAGTACAACAAGCATTACTGGTTGCGCGACTATCGCGGCTTCGTGGAGTTCTTCATGTCCCGCATGTTCGTGGAGCCTCATTCGACCAAGCCAATCGAGGACACAGTGGGTTGGGCGCTCGAGACGAACGGTGAAACGCTCGCGCTTACTCACCTAGGAGGCGGTCTCGACCCCGACCAGGCGCGGGATCTCGCCCGGCGCGTGCGTTGCCCCACCCTCGTGATCCACGGAGAGGACGACGCGATCACTTCGGTCACGCGCGGCGTGGCGCTTGCCGAGCAGACCCGCGGGGAGCTCGTCGTGCTCGAAGGGTCGGGCCACGCGCCGCATGTCCGTGATCCCGTCAAGGTCAACCTTGTCCTGCGGGACTTCCTCTCCCCGCCTGCGCCCGCCCGTTGGACCCGTGCCAAATCGAGGCGACGGCGCGCGCTGTACGTCTCTTCTCCGATCGGGCTCGGTCACGCGCAGCGCGACATCGCAATCGCGAAGGAGCTGCGCAAGCTCGTGCCCGACCTCGAGATCGACTGGCTCGCTCAGCATCCGGTCACCAAGGTGCTGGAGGGTGAGGGGGAGCGCATCCATCCCGCCAGCGGCGAGCTCGCGAACGAGTCGACGCACATCGAGAGCGAGTCGGCCGAGCACGACCTCCACTGCTTCCAGGCCTGGCGGCGGATGGACGAGATCCTGCTCGCCAACTTCATGGTCTTCCACGACCTGGTCCAGGAGGAGCAATACGACCTCTGGATCGGGGACGAGGCCTGGGAGCTCGACTACTACCTGCACGAGAACCCCGAGCAGAAGCGAGCGGCTTACGTGTGGCTGACCGACTTTGTCGGCTGGTTGCCGATGCCCGACGGCGGCAAGCGCGAGTCGTTCCTGACGGCCGACTACAACGCCGAGATGATCGAGCACATCGCTCGCTTTCCGCGGTTGCGGGACCGGGCGATCTTCGTCGGGAACGCAGACGATGTCGTTCCGGAGAGCTTCGGCGGCGACCTCCCGTTGATCAGGGACTGGACCGAGCAGCACTACGATTTCGCGGGCTACGTGTCCGGCTTCGACCCGGAGGCGCTCGCCGACCGCGAACGCCTAAGGGCGGAGCTCGGCTATGGCCCGGGCGAGCAGGTCTGCATCGTCACGGTCGGCGGCTCCGGCGTCGGTGGCCATCTCCTGCGCCGCGTAATCGAAGCGTTCCCAGCGGCCAAGGAGCTCGTTCCCGCGCTTCGCATGGTCGTCGTCGCCGGCCCGCGCATCGACCCGGCCTCCCTGCCTCAGGCGGATGGCCTCGATGTGCGCTCGTACGTCCACAACCTCTATCGCCACCTCGCCGCCTGCGACCTCGCGGTCGTGCAGGGTGGACTGACAACGGCGATGGAGCTGACCGCGAACAGACGGCCCTTCCTCTATTTCCCGTTGCGTCACCACTTCGAGCAGAACTTCCACGTGCGGCACCGCCTCGAGCGCTACCGGGCCGGCCGCTGCATGGACTTCGACGAGTCGACGCCGGAGTCGATCGCGACCGCGATCGCCGAGGAAATCGGGCGCGACGTCGACTACGAGCCGGTCGAGACCGACGGCGCCGCCCGCGCGGCGGCCCGCATCGCGGAGGTCTTGCAGTGACCGACGAACAGGCAATCAAATCGACGCGTTAGCGTGCGACCGAGGACAACGCATTGCGCCGATCCAGCGCGCCTTCGGCGGCTCAGGTCCTCATTTTGAGACGGGCTCTTAGAGGGTCAGCACCGCCGAACCGCGGATCTCTCCGGCCCGCAGCCGTCGAAGCGCCTCGTTCGCCTCGTCGAGCGCGAAGGCTTCGACCTCGGTATTGACCGGCACCTCGGGCGCCAGCCCCAGGAACTCCTCGCCGTCGAGCCTGGTGAGATTCGCGACCGAGCGCACCGCGCGCTCGCCCCACAGGAGCTCGTACGCAAATGACGGGATGTCGCTCATGTGGATGCCGGCGCAGACGACGACACCGCCCTTGCCGAGCGCATTGAGCGCGACCGGGACGAGAGCGCCGACGGGAGCGAAGATGATCGCGGCGTCGAGCTCTTCCGGTGGCCGCTCGTCGGAGCCTCCCGCCCATTCGGCGCCGAGCGAGCGCGCGAAGCGCTGACCTTCCTCGTCACCGGCGCGCGTGAAGGCGAACACGCGCCGGCCCTGGTGGCGGGCGACCTGGGCGACAAGGTGGGCGGACGCGCCGAAGCCGTAGAGGCCGAGCCGCTCGGCGTCGCCCGCCAGCCTTAGCGACCGGTAGCCAATCAGCCCCGCGCAAAGGAGCGGCGCTGCGTGAACGTCCGAGTAGCTCTCGGGCAGCCGGAAGCAGAACCGTACGTCCGCGACCGCGTACTCCGCGTATCCGCCGTCAAGCTGGTAGCCGGTGAAGCGAGCCCGATCGCAGAGGTTCTCCCGGCCGGAGCGGCAGTAGCGGCAGTCCCCGTCCGTCCAGCCGAGCCATGGGATGCCGATCCTCTCCCCCGGCTCGAAGCGCCCGCCTCCCTCGAGGACGCGACCCACGATCTGATGTCCCGGTACGAGCGGCAGCTTGAGGTCGGGCAGCTCGCCGTCCACGACGTGGAGGTCGGTGCGGCAAACCGCGCATGCCGCGACCTCGACGAGCGCCTCTCCCGCCGCGGGCTCGGGCTCGGGCTGATCGGCGAGCCGGAGCTCTGCTCCCGGCGCGTCGAGCACCATCGCGCGCATGGCACGACGCTACCGGAGACCCGGGGCTACGCGGCGGACATTCGCTCGGACGCCTCGGCGAGGACGTCGCCGAGAATGGAGACGATCTCGTCGAACTCCACTTGCTCCGCGACGAGCGGCGGCGAGATTTGCACCACCGGGTCGCCGCGGTCGTCCGCGCGGCAGATGAGGCCCCGCTCGAAGAGCCGCGGGGAGAGGAAGTCCCGCAGGAGCGTCTCGCACTCCTCGTCCGAGAAGGTCTCGCGCGTCTCCTTGTCCTTGACGAGCTCGAGCGCGTAGAAGAAGCCCGTCCCGCGCAGATCGCCGACGATCGGCAGATCGAGCAGCTGCGCCAGCGTCGAGCGGAAGGCGTCCTGCTGCTCGGCGACGTGCTCGACGATCCGCTCCCGCTTCATGATCTCGATGTTCTTGAGCGCGATGGCCGCCATCACCGGATGGCCGCCGAACGTGATCCCGTGGGCGTACATCTGCGTCCCCTCCAGGAAGGGCTCCATGACCGCGTCGCGGACGATCACGGCGCCGATGGCCGCGTGGGCGGAAGAGAGCCCCTTCGCCGAGGTGACGATGTCGGGCCGGATGTCGTAGCGGTCGGAGGCAAACCAGGCTCCGATCCGCCCAAACCCGGTGATGACCTCGTCGCAGCACAGGAGGATGCCGTAGCGGTCGCAGATCTCCCGCACGCCCTGGAAGTAGCCCTCCGGCGGCGTGAACGATCCGCCGGCGTTCTGCACGGGCTCCATGATCACCATTGCGACCGTTTCGGCCCCGGTCTGCTCGATGGTCGACTCGAGGTCCTCGAGGAGGAACGCCGTGAACTCCGCTTCCGTCTCCTCGGGCGGCCGGTGGTAGCGATTCGTGTTGCGCACGTGGAGGACGTCGGGGACGAGCGGCTCGAACGGCGTCCTGAGCGAGGCGATTCCGTTGATCGAGAGCGCCCCCATCGTCGTCCCGTGGTAGGCGATCCGCCGGGAGATTGCCTTCCAGCGGCGCTCGCCGCGGACGGCGTGGTACTGCCGTGCCAGCTTCCAGGCGGACTCGACCGCCTCGGACCCGCCGGAGACGAAGAAGACGCGGTTCAGATCGCCCGGGGCGAGCGACGCCACCTCGGCGGCGAGCTCGATCGCTCGGGGATGCGCATAGCTCCAGTTCGTGTAGAAGGGAAGCTCCCGCATCTGCGCCGCGGCGGCCTCGCCCATCTCCTCCCCGAAGCCGTACCCGATGTTGACGGCGAAGAGCCCTGCGAGCGCGTCGAGGTAGCGGTTTCCCTTGGAATCTTCGAGGTAGCAACCGTCGCCCCGCACGATCACCGGAATCTCCGCGTCGCGGTAGCTCGACATGCGCGTGAAGTGCAGCCAGAGGTGATCGCGGGCGGCTGTCTGCAGCTCGGAGGGGGACATCGTGGTGGCGGGGATGCTCACACGGCTCCTTTCGGTTGGCGACGCCACTGGAGGGCGACGTTGGCGAGCATGAGGAGGACGGCGACAAAGAAGATGGCCGACCCGATGACGTTGATCTGCGGCGGGATGGCGACACGGGCGGCTCCCCAGACGAAGAGCGGGAAGGTGACGACCGAGCCGGAGTTCAGGTACGTGATCACGAAGTCGTCGACCGAAAGCGCGAACGCAAGGAGCGCGGCGGCCAGGATGCCGGGCGCGATCAGCGGAAGCGTGACGCGCGTGAAGGTCGTCCACTCGTTGGCGCCGAGGTCCATGGCGGCCTCCTCGAGGTGGCGATCGAAGCCGACGAGCCGCGCCTTCACGGTCACGACGACGTAGCTGATGTTGAACATGATGTGCGCGAGCAGGATCGTCTTGAAGCCCAGCGGGATGCCGAAGTTCAGGAAGAGCGTGAGAAGCGACGAGCCCATGACGATCTCCGGAGTCGCCATGGGCAAGAAGATGAGGAGGTTCGTGATTCCGCTGCCGCGAAAGTGGTAGCGAACGAGGGAGAGGGCGATCAGAGTGCCGAGCGCGGTGGCCACCACGCTCGAGAGGGCGGCGATCTCGATGCTGACCTCGACCGCGTCCTGGACACCCGGGAAACCGAACGGGTTGGCCCAGTTGGCGAGCGTGAACCCCTGCCACGTCAGGTTGAAGCGGCCTGTCGGATCGTTGAAGGAGAAGACGACGACGACCGCGATCGGAAGCAGCAAGTACGCGAAGGCGAGCATGGCGAAGACCGTGAGCAGGTGCCCACGGGCGAAGCGGAGCAACCGTGCGAGCACGCCGGGCTGCCTGCGAACGGCGAGACGCTCGGCGGCGACCGTCATCCCGTCAGCCTTTCGGAGCCTATTACCCGTGTATAGGCGAGGATCGCGACAACGATCGCCGCCATGAGAACGAATGAAAGCGCCGCCGCCTCCGGGTAGTCGGCGATCACCTTGAACTTGGACTGGATGACGTTGCCGATCATCGATTGCCGCGGCGTCCCGAGGAGCTGGGCGTTGATGAAGTCACCGGCCGCCGGAATGAAGGTCAGAAGCGTGCCCGCGAAGACGCCTGGCAGCGAGAGCGGCAGCGTCACGCGGAGAAACGCCTTCGTCTTCGACGCGTAGAGGTCCTGCGCAGCCTCGATCAGCCGGTAGTCGATCTGCTCGAGGCTCACGTAGAGCGGCAGGGCCATGAAGGGAAGGAAGTTGTAGGTGATGCCCGCCACGACCGCGGTTGAGGTGGCGAGCAGGCGACCGTCGCTCCCGAGCACGTGCAGGCTCTGGAGCGTCTGCACGACGAAGCCGTCGTCGCCGAGGATCGTCTTCCACGCGATCGTGCGGATCAGGTAGGTGACGAAGAAGGGGGCGATGATGAAGAGGAGGAGAAGGTTCTTCCAGCGCCCGCCGCGAAAAGCGATCCAGTAGGCGAGCGGGTAGCTGATCAGGAAGGCGATGAGAGTGGCCAGGCCGGCGTACTCGAGCGAGCGGATGAACTGCGGCTTGTAGGTCGAGACGGCGTCGCTGTAGTTGTCCCAGGCCCACGAGAAGATGTACCCCGAGAAGAGGTCGCCGCTCTGGAGCGACGTGTTCGCGAGGTAGTAGGTCGGGACCAGGAAGAAGACGGCCAGGAAAGCGAGCCCCGGCAGGAGCAGGAGATACGGAGTTACCCAGCGGTGCCGGTGGAGGAACGTCATCCCTGGCGGCCTTTATGCGCCGATGACGGCCTGGAACTTCTCCTTGAAGTCCGTGTTGTCGGCGGCCTCGGCGTCGAAGAGCTTCACCTTGGCCAGCGTCGCGTCGTCGGGGAAGATCTGGGGGTTCTTGGCCAGAGGCGGGTC
The DNA here is from genome assembly GCA_035601195.1 of Gaiellaceae bacterium. Lineage (GTDB taxonomy): Bacteria > Actinomycetota > Thermoleophilia > Gaiellales > Gaiellaceae > JAIBJP01. Next base: position 46,060 of record DATNOU010000154.1, read on the forward strand.
GAGCTTCTCCATCGCCTCCTTCGCGCCGACGACCGGGCAGATGTAGTTGACCCAGTCTTCGATCTCCGCGGCGATCTCGGGGTCGTAGACGAAGTTCATGTACGTGGAGGCGGTGAAGACGTCTCCGCCGATCGGGATGAGCATGTTGTCCGTCCAGATCATTCCGCCGTCGTCCGGGATCACCCACTCGAGACCGGGCGTGTCGCTCTGGAGCTGGGCGACGTCGCCCGACCACGTCATCCCCGCGTAGGCACTCCCTGCCGGGAAGTCCTCGAGGTAGTCGTTGCCGGTGAAGCGGCGGATCTGGCCCGAGTCGACCGCGTCCTGAAGCGTCTGGATGGCACGGTCGAAGGCGTCGGCCTCGACCTTGGTCGGATCGTCACCGTTCGCCTGCATGATCAGCCCCATCGTGTCGGGCATCTCGGTCAGGCAGGTGACCTTGCCCTTGAGCTTCGGGTCGGTGAAGAGCTGCTCGACCGTCGTGATCGGACCGTCGGTGAGCTTCGGGTTGTAGGCGATGCCGGTCATGCCCGACTGCCACGGGAGCGAGTAATCGCGATTGGGGTCCCAGGCCGGATGCTGGAGCGTGGGCGTGAGATTCGCCTCGTTCGGGATCGCGCTCTTGTCCTTCTTCTCGCAGTAGCCGAGCCGGATCATGCGGGCGGCCATCCAGTCGGTGAGGACGGTGATGTCGCGGCCGATGTCGTCGCCCTGCGCGAGCTGCGCCTGGAACTTGCCGAACCACTCCTCGTTGTCGTTGACCTCCTCGATGTACTTGACGTTCACACCGGTCTTGGCGGTGAACTTGTCGAGGGTGGGGTGCTTCTTCTTCTTGACGTCGATGTACAGGGGCCAGTTGGCGAAGACGAGCGTGTCCGCGAGCACCTGCTTGACGCTCGTCGTGCCCGATGTTTGCGTGTTGGCCGCGCCTTCGATGCCTTCTCCCCCGCCACAGGCCGCGAGGATCGAAGGCAGGGAGAGCACAGCGCCGCCGGCGGCGGCGCGCCGGAGCAACTGACGCCGGGTAATGGGGTCGTTGAACCGTGGATCGGTCATTCCTTTCTTTCCTCCTCTGGGTCGACGACGAACGTTGCTTCGGGGCTCCAGCTCAGCGTCACCTGGTCGCCGGCCTGCACCGCGCTCGCGCGCGGGTCGGTGTTCTGGACGTAGACGGTGATGGGACCGTGGGCGGTATCGATGATGTACTGCGTCGAGACGCCGATGTAGGCGCGCTCGCGCACGTCCCCGGCAAGACTGTTGTCCTCGCCGGCTCCGAGACGGATCTTCTCGGGCCGGATGCCGACGGCGACCTTGCCCCGTCGGGCGTGCGCGCCGGGAGCGCGGACGATCGTCCCGTCCGAGAGCCGAACGGTACCGTCGCCCGCCGCCTCGCCTCCGAGAAGGTTGGACACACCCAGGAAGCGAGCCACGAACGGCGTCGCCGGCCGCTCGTACAGGTCGTCAGGCGAGCCGAGCTGCTCGATGTGGCCCGCGTTCATGACGGCGATCGAGTCGGCCATGGTCATGGCCTCCTCCTGGTCGTGCGTCACGTGAATGAACGTGATGCCGAGGTCGTGCTGAAGGGCCTTGATGAAGAGCTGCATCTCCTTGCGGAGCTTGAGGTCGAGCGCGCCGAGGGGTTCGTCGAGGAGCAGTACCCGGGGGCTGTTGACCAGGGCTCTGGCGAGCGCGATGCGTTGCTGCTGGCCTCCCGAGAGCTGCCGCGGCTTACGCCGCTCGAAACCCGAGAGCTGCACGAGCTCGAGTATCCGGGTGACCTGCTTGCGGAGGTCCTGCCCCTTCACGCCTCGGCGGCGAAGCCCGAAGGCCACGTTCTCGAAGATCGAGAGGTGGGGGAAGAGGGCGTAGCTCTGGAAGACGGTGTTCACGTCGCGGCGGTACGGGGGCAGGCCTGTTACGTCGCGGTCGCCGAGGAAGATTGTCCCTTCGGTGGGCTCTTCGAACCCGCCGATCATTCGAAGCGTTGTCGTTTTCCCGCAGCCGGAGGGCCCGAGCAGGGCGAAGAAGCTTCCATGCGGGACCTCGAGGGTGAGGCCGTCGACGGCGACGACGTCGTCGAACCGCTTCGTGACCGCTTCCAGGCGTACGTCCGGCGGGGCCGTGGCCCCGCCGGTCCCGTTCGGTGCCGCTACTCGTTCCTCGACCGCCATTCAGAACAGCTTCCTAGTCGATCTTCGCCATCACATGCTTCAACCCCCGAAAAATGCTCCGCATCTTCCGGGGGTCTAGCTTCCGGTTGCCCCTCTGGCTCGCCATGTCAGTCGATCTTTGCCATCACATGCTTGATCTGCGTGTAGTCCTCGAGCGAGTAAACGGACAGGTCCTTGCCGTAGCCGGACTCCTTGAAGCCGCCGTGCGGCATCTCGGAGACAAGCGGAATGTGGTCGTTGATCCAGACGGTCCCGAACTGGAGCTTCCGGGCCGCGTTCAGTGCGCGACCGACGTCGCGCGTCCAGACCGAGGACGCGAGGCCGTAACGGACGTCGTTCGCCCAGGCGATCGCCTGATCGTCGTCGTCGAAGCGCTGCACGCTCACGACCGGGCCGAAGACCTCGCGCTGGACGATCTCGGCGTCCTGGCCGACGTCGGTGACGACGGTCGGCTTCACGAAGAAGCCGCGGTCGCCGTTCGAGTCGCCGCCCGTGAGGATCGTGGCCTTCGCGTCCTTTGCCCGCTCCAGGAAGCCGAACACGCGCTCCTGCTGGTCCTTCGAGATCACGGGTCCCATCTCGATGTCGTCCCCCTCGGCGGGATCGCCGACGTGCAGGGACTCGACCGCGGGAACGAGCTGCTCGATGAGCGTGTCGTAGATCTTGGGCCCGGCGACGACGCGCGAGGCGGCGGTGCAGTCCTGGCCGGAGTTCCAGTAACCGGCGGTCCTGATCGCCTCGGCCACCGCGGCGGGATCGGCGTCGTCGAAGACGACGACGGGCGCCTTGCCACCCAGCTCGAGATGGACGCGCTTCAGGTTGTCCGCGGCCGTGCGGGCGATGGTCTTGCCCGTCTCGACGTCTCCGGTCAGGGCCACGAGCCGCACCTCGGGATGCTTGACGAGCGCCTCGCCGACTGGCACGCCGTCGCCCGTGATGACGTTGAGGACTCCGGCCGGAATGACGCCCTCGGCCAGCTCCATGAAGCGAAGCAGGCTCAGAGGCGTTTGCTCCGAAGGCTTCAGGATCTGCACATTGCCTGCGGCCAGCGCGGGCGCGAACTTCCAAACGGCCATCATCAGCGGGTAGTTCCACGGCGCGATGCCGGCCACGACGCCGATCGGCTCGCGGCGTAGCATCGAGGTGTAGCCGCGTATGTACTCGCCGGCGGCACGGCCTTCGAGCACGCGGGCGGCGCCTGCGAAGAAGCGGATGTTGTCCGCAGCGACCGGCATCTCGTCCTTCGCGTACGACAGCGGCTTCCCGACGTTCTTCGACTCGAGCGCGGCGAGCTCGTCGGCATTCTCGTCGATCAGGTCGGCGAGCTTGAAGAGGAGCTCCGCGCGCTCGCCGGGAGTGGTCTCGAGCCATTCGGGCAGAGCCGTCTTCGCGGCGTGGACGGCGCGATCGGCATCCTCGGCCGTGCTGCTCGCGACCTCCGCGATCACCTCCCCTGTCGAAGGGTTGACGACCTCCATGGTCTCGCCGCCGGCGGAGTCGACCCACTCCCCGCCGACGAAATTCTTGTGCTGGGACACGACAACGCTCATCTGGACCTCTACCTCCCTCTATACGGCACGGCCAGCGTAGCCCGCACGCGGATTCCCAACAACCCTGAAGCGACGTCCTAAGCCCGTGGGAACCGTTGGACGCGACGGCCTATGTACCGCCAAAAACCCGAGCTTGTGACTCACTTGCACAAAGTTTCGTACCTCCAAGGGAGCGCTCTAGACAGCGACGAGAGCGACGCCGCCGGCGACGAGGACGGCGCCGGCCCAGCGGCCGCGGCCGACCCGCTCCTTGAGGACGAGCGCGCCGAGGGCGGTCGCGACGACGATGCTCGTCTCCCGGACGGCGGCGACGGGGGCCGCTGGCGCGAGATCGAGGGCGATGAGAAAGAGGGAGTACGGCGTCAGGATGAGGAGGCCGGCCGCGACCGAGCCCGCGTTCACCTCGGCACGCAGCGCCCCCGGCCCCCGCCGGAAGGCGACGAATAGCGCGTACCCGAACGCGGGCAGGATCATGACGAGCTCGAGGTAGGACAGTGCACTCGCCCGCTCGACGCCGGAGTTGTCGATCAGCGTGTAGGCCGCGATGCAAGCCCCGATCGCCAGTCCGAAGGTGACGCCGCGAAGATCGGCATCCCGCCTGGGCCCGCGAACGAGGAAGACACCCGCGGCGACGAGGCAGATCCCCGCCGCCTGGGCCACTGTCGTGCCGGCGCCGAGCGCGACCACGCCGACGACGAGGACGAGCACCGGCGCGACGCCCCGTCCGACCGGATAGATGAGCGAGAGGTCGGAGCGGCGGTAAGCGGCGGCGAGGAGCGCGATGTAGACCAGCTCGAAGACTGCGCTCCCGACGACGTAGGGCCAGACCGAGCGCTCGACGTGCCAGTCGATCGCTGCGGGCGCGGCGAACGCAACCACCCCGACGAGCATGGCCACGGCCGTCGCCGCCTCGGGATCGCGCGCCCGCGCGAGCAGCATGTTCCAGACCGCATGGCCGACGGCGGCGATGAGCGCGAGGACGAGAGCCGTCGTCGGCACCCCGCTAGTCTTCCCTCCTTGCCTGCCGACTTGCTCGGCGAGGTTCGCCGAGAAGGCGCAGCTTGCGTCGTCCTGCTGCAACGGGACGAGAAGCTGAACGCGCTCTCGACGCCTGTCGAGCGTGAGCTCCTCGCGGCCCTCCGGAGCACGGAGGTGCGGGAGAGCTCCTGCGTCGTCTTTGCGGGCGCGGGCCGCGCGTTCTCGGCGGGCGCCGACATCACGGAGCTGCGGGACAACGATCCCGACGCCATCGCCGCGTACTACCGCGACACCGGGGACGTCTACGAGCAGATCGGAGCACTGCCGCAGCCGAGTGTCAGCGCCGTCCACGGCTACTGCCTGGGCGGCGGCCTCGAGCTCGCGCTGGCGACCGACTTTCGGATCGCGGACGAGACGGCGACGTTCGGCTTCCCGGAGGTGGCCCTCGGCATCTTTCGCCAGCTCGGGAGGAACACATCGCCTCGTTCGCCTCGTGGGCCCTGCGCGCGCGAAGGAGCTCCTTCTCCTGCGCCCCCGCTTCGGCGCGCGCGAGGCGCTCGACTACGGGGTACTCACGGAGGTCGTGTTGGAAGGGAAGGCGCTCGAGCGCGCCCTCGAGATCGCCGCGCAACTGGCCGAGCTGCCCGCTCCGGCGAGCTCCGTCACGAAGCAGGCCGTCGACCGCTTGCCGGAGTCCTCACGCGACGCGGGAATCCTCATCGAACGACTCGCCTACGGGATGCGGGCGCAGACGAAGGAGGCCGACCAGGCCGCCCAGGCGTTCCTCGAAAAACGCTAGCCCGACTGCGGCTGTGGGGGCTGCGTCGCGAGTCCCCAGGCGTCGAGGCCGCCGTCGACGAGTACGGTCGACCCGGTCACGTAGCTGCCGCCGGCCGAGGCGAGGAACGCGATCACGGCCGCGACCTCCTCCGGCGTGCCGAGGCGCCCGAGCGGAACCTCTCGCTTCCACTCCGCCACCTGCTCGGCGCCGTAGCCTTCGAGCCCTTCCGTGAGGATGTTGCCCGGCGCGACGCACACGGCGCGGATGCCGTAGCGGCACCACTCGTTCGAGAGCGAGGCGGCCATGTTCTCGAGCGCCGCGCGGGCCGCTGAGGCGTGGGCCATGCCGGGAATCCCGCGCCTGGGACTGAAGCCGATGAAGACGACGAGCCCGCCCCGGTTCGGGATCATCGAACGTGTGGCGACGAGTCGAGTCAGCTCCCAGGCAGCGTCGACGGCCAGCCGGTGAACCGCACGCCAGCCGTTCGCCGAGATCTCCTCCGCGGCGGCGACGAACTGGCCGCCGGCGTTGTTGACGAGCACGTCGAGCCGGTCGAAGCGGTCCAGGGTCTGGGCGACGAGCGCTTCCGCCTGATCGGGCTCGCGGATGTCGGCGGGGACGGCGAGGCACTCGGTCCCCGCCGCCTCGAGCTCGGCTCGAGCGGACTCGAGGGGCTCCGGACGGCGGCCACAGATTGCGACTCGGGCACCGGTGCCCGCGAACGCGAGCGCGGTCGCACGGCCGATGCCCGTCCCGCCCCCGGTGACGAGGACGACCTTTCCGGCGTTAGCGTCGGACGCCAGCGTCATCAGATGTGGACGACGACCTCGCCGTCCTCGAGTGTGACCGGGAAGCTCTTCGCGCGCAGCTTGGGATCTGCGACGGCGCGGCCGGTCGCGATCTCGAACTCCCAGCCGTGCCAGGCGCAGCGGAGGATGCGGCCCTCCTCACCGTAGGAGTAACCGAAGTCCTCGGTCGACCGCGTCAGACCCGTTATGGGGCCGAGACAGAGCGGGCCTCCGCGGTGCGGACACCGGTTGTGGAGCGCGTAGAAGCTCCCGCCGACGTTGAAGACGCCGACGCTCCAGCCGCCGAGGTCGACGACGAGCCGCTCACCCGGGGCGAGCTCGTCGGCCTTGCAGACGGGAAAGCGCCCGCCGCTCACCCGGCTGCGGCAGACGCGAGTCCGGCAGCGGCCGGCAGTCCCTTCAGGAACAGGAGCATGACCTCCGCCGAAGGCCACTGGTTGTGGACGTCGCAGTCGATCAAGGCGCGCCGGGAGCCGATTCTAGCCCCCGGTCCCACCGTGCACTATCGTCAGCAGCGTGACCGACCGGCCCAACATCGTCATGGTCGTCTCAGACACGTTCCGGCGCGATCACGTCGGCGCGTACGGGAACGGGACGATCCGCACGCCGAACCTCGACGCGTTCGCACGCGAGTCCGTCGTCTTCGACCACCACCTCGTCGGGTCGTTTCCGACGATGCCGGCCCGCGCGGACTTCCTCACGGGGCAGTTCGCCTTCACCTTCATGGGCTGGGAGCCGCTCCCCGCCGGCCTCGCCACGCTGCCGGGCCACCTCTCCGCGAACGGCTACCTCACCGTGGGTGTCGTCGACACGCCGTTCTTCATCCGGAACGGCTACGCGTACGACCGCGGCTTCGACGACTTCATCTGGATCCGGGGCCAAGGCGACGACACGCGTCCCCACGAGCGCTCGGACGCGCGGCTCACTTGGCGGGGAGAGGAGGATCGCCTCGTCGCCCGGACGATGAACGAAGCGGAACGCTGGCTCGAGCGGCACTACAAGGAGCCGTTCTTCCTCTACGTGGACACCTGGGATCCCCACGAGCCGTGGGACGCGCCCGACTACTACGCGACCCTCTACAAGCCCGACTACGACGGGCGCCACATCTATCCCTGCTACGGCCGCTTCGAGGAGCATGGGTTGACCGAGGAGGACATGGAGACCGTCCGCGCCACCTACTGCGGCGAGGTGACGATGGTCGACCGCTGGGTCGGTCACCTCCTCGAGAAGCTCGACGTCCTCGGCCTGCGCGACCGGACGTACGTCCTCTTCACGTCGGACCACGGGTTCTACTTCGGCGAGCACGGCTACTTCGGGAAGGCGGAGTGGTTCCACGCCCCGGATGCCGTTCTCGCGCCGAACGCGGACGTCCCCGAGTGGCTGCCGGAGTCGTGGCTGCTGACGATCGGCTGGTCGCCGCTCTACCAGGAGCTGACGCGCGTGCCGCTCATGGTGCGTGGCCCCGGCCTGGAGCCGTCCCGAAGAGAGGCGCTGACGACCGCGCCCGACATCGCGCCCACCCTCGTCGAGCTCGCCGGGCAAACGCCTCCCGAGACGATGCGCGGCCGCTCATTCCGTGGCGCGCTCAGCGGCGAACAGGACGAGCACAGGCCGTTCGTCGTCAGCTCGTGGCCGCTCTACTTCGCCGAAGGGGAGATGACGACGGCCGTCGATTCACGCCCACGCAGGATCTCCCGGTACATGCCGCTCACCGCCACGACGCGGACGAGGTCGCTCATCCTCGGCGGGCCGTCGGAGGAGCCGGAGCTCTACGACCTGGAGGCTGACCCCCGGGAGCAGGTGAACCTCTGGCCCGACCGCCGCGAGGAAGCGGCCTATCTGGCCCGCGAGGCTGTCGCCTTCCTGGAGGCGTCCGACACCCCCGAGCGCTACCTCGAGCCGCGCCGATCGGCTCTGCGCGCCTTCGCCGCTCGGTAGGCGCCTCTTTACTCCCAAATCGCAGCGGAATACCATCGGCCGGCGTCCGGCAGATCGGGCAGCCGGTCTCGGGAGACGCAACGGCGCGAAGGAGGAGAGAGGAATGGCGGAGTTCGACGAGGAGCAACTGACGAGAGAGCTCACACGGCGGCAGCTCCTGAAGGGCGCCGCCGGGCTGGCTGCAGGCGCGACCGTGCTCGGCATCGCCGGGTGCGGCGGCGGCGATGAGGGCACCGGCGTCGGCACAGGCGGGACCGCTACCGGGCAGGTGAAGCGCGGCGGTCTCATCCAGATCTCGTTCAGCGACTCGAGCACGGACGAGAGCCTCGACCCCGCGATCTCGGAGCTGAACAACGACTCCTTCTACACGGGCCAGATCTACGAGGGCCTGACGGTCGCGGACACCGACTGGGGCGTCCATCCGGTCCTCGCCGAGAAGTGGGAGGCCAACGAGGACGCGAGCCAGTGGACGTTCACGCTGCGCCAGGGGGTGACCTTCCACGACGGATCGCCCTTCACCTCGAAGGACGCCGCCTACAGCATCGGGCGACTGCTCGACAAAGACCTCGGCTCGGCGCTCTTCTCACGCCTCGAGGCGAGCCTCGATCCCGACGGCATCGACGCCTCCGACGACACGACGCTCGTCCTCACGCTCAAGCGGCCGGACTCGCTCATGCCGCTCGCGCTGAGCGCGCGCCACGCGATGATCGTCAAGGACGGGACGACGGACTTCTCGGTCGCGAACGCCCTCGGCACGGGCCCCTTCAAGGTGAAGTCGTTCCGGCCCGGCCAGAGCTGGGAGGTGGAGAAGAACCCGTCCTACTGGGAGTCAGGGCTTCCCTACCTGGACGGAATCCGCGGAGTCGTCATCGGCGAACAGTCGACGAAGGTGCAGTCGGTCACATCAGGCGAGGCGCACATGGCCGACCCGATCAACTACTCGGCTGCGTCCACCGTGACCGGGAACGCCGAGATCCTCGAGTTCAAGGGCTCGACGTACCTGCTCGTGGCCATGGACCAGACCAAGGAGCCCTTCAACGACGAGCGCGTGGTCGACGCGATCAAGATGGCGGTCGACCGCCAGCAGGTCCTCCAGGCGGTCTTCCAGGGCTACGGCGACGTCACCGCCGACGTGCCCGTCCCGCCGGACGACTTCTTCTATCCGCCGGATCTGTCCTCGGATCAGGACATCGAGGGGGCGAAGCAGCTCCTGGCGGACGCCGGCTACCCGGACGGAATCGACCTGGAGCTCAACACGTCGGACTCGTACGGCGGCATGGTCGATCTCGCGGTCGCCTTCCAGCAGGTGGTCGAGCCCGCCGGCATCCGCGTGAAGATCAACCAGGGCTCACCGGACACGTACTGGGACCAGGTGTGGCTGGTGAAGCCCATGTACGTCTCGTACTACAGCCGCCGGCACCCGAACGAGATCCTCTCGATCACTTACGCCTCGAACGCGCCTTGGAACGAGTGCAAGCTCAAGGACCCCGACCTCGACGACCTCCTCTCCGAGGGCCTGAAGACAACGGATCGCGAGGCGCAGAAGCAGATCTACCAGGACGCGCTGAGCCTCGTGAACGACAAGCACGGGACCTCGATCCCGGCCTTCGTCAGCAAGCTCTGGATCAAGAAGAAGACCGTCCAGGGCGAGGAGCTCGAGCTCTCGAGGGGCATGATCATGAAGAAGGCGTACATCGCGTAGATAGATGCTTGACCGGAAACTGACCGGAGAACCGTGGCACCGCCGGATGACGCCCGTGACCGAGCATGACGCCACGCTCGTTCCTCGCCCGTACCTTCCAGGTACGGGCTGCGGATGATCGCGTCGTCATGCTCGGTCACGGACGCCCCCGGCGGCCCCACACTTTCCGGTCAACCATTTAACCCGATGGCGGACGGCGACCCACCGGTCGAGAGTCCGGCGCCCGCGGCCCCGGCGCTCCCGCCGGGGCCCGCCCTCACTCCCGTGCCGCCGAAGACCCGCCTCGCGTGGGTCGAGGCGGTGCTCCGGCAGCTCGGCGTCGCGCTCCTCACGCTGCTCGTGATCTCGATCGTCACCTTCGCGGCGACCAACTACAAGTCGCCTGAGGACGTCGCCCGCCAGGCGCTCGGACGCGAAGCGGCGAAGGTCCAGCTCGACGCCTACCTCAAGGAGCACGGGCTCGACAAGCCGATCTACGTCCGCTACGGCAATTGGCTCGGCGACTTCGTCCGCGGCGACTTCGGCACCTCGGTCGTCACCGACCGCCCCGTGCGAGACGACATCGGGCCCCGCTTCGTGCGGACGTTCCTCCTCTCGCTGATCGCGCTCGCGGTGGCGTTGCCCCTGTCGGTCGCGCTCGGCGTCTTCATGGCGAGGCGCATAGGACAGTGGAGCGACTTCACGCTCCTAATCGGGACGGTGATCGTCGCCGCCATGCCCGAATTCGTCGTCGGGATCGGTCTGCTCATGCTCTTCGCCGTCACGCTGGGCTGGTTACCCGTCGACTCGAGCGGAATCTCGTTCGGCGGCTTCGACGCTCAGGCGAAGGCCTACGTGCTCCCCGCGCTGACGCTCGTCCTCGCAATGGTCCCGCACATCGCGCGGATCGCCCGCGTCTCGGCCCGGGAGGCGTTCGGCGCGCCGTTCGTCCAGGCGGCCGTCCTCCGCGGCCTTTCCCGCCGGCGCGTGACCTGGGATCACGGCATGCGGAACGCAGCAGTGCCGCTCGTCAACGCGGTCGCGATCAACATCGTCTACCTGCTCTCAGGGGTGATCGTCGTCGAGAACGTCTTCGCCTTCCCGGGGATCGGCCAGGCGCTCGTGCAGGCCATCGGCGGCGGCGACGTGATCACCGTGCAGGCGATCGCCCTCGTCATGGGCGCGATGTTCATCGCAATCAGCCTGGCCGCCGACCTTCTCGCGGTCTACTTCAACCCGCGGCTTCGGACCGCGCCCGCCTGACCGATGGCCACCTCCGGCGCAGCCGTCGAGATCGCGATCCCCGAGCAGATCGAGGAAGAAGGCGCTCCACCGCCGTCCGCGTGGCGCACCGTCATCGGCACCGTCGAAGGGCGGATCGGCCTCGGCGTCGGCCTCGTGATGCTCGGCGTGATCGCCTTCGGCCGCTTCTTCGCCCCCTACTCGCCGACCGAGCTCGGCGTCGGGCTCGCCACACAGGGGCCGTCGGCCGATCACTTCTTCGGCACCGACCATCTCGGCCGGGACGTCTTCAGCCGCTTCCTGGCCGGCGGTGACACGATCGTCCTGATCCCGCTCGCAGCGGTATCGCTCGCGTTCGTGGTCGGCGGGGGGCTCGGGATGCTGGGCGCCTACCTCCGCGGCCGGGCGGACGCGCTCATCACGCGCACCTTCGACCTCCTGCTCACGCTTCCGCCGCTTCTGCTCGTCCTGGTCCTCATCGCCGGGCTGGGGACCAGCTCGATCGTCCTCGTCGTCACCGTCGCGCTCGTCTTCATCCCGCGTATCGGCCGCGTCGTCCGCGGCGCCACCCAGGCGGTGGTGACGAGCGACTACGTCGCCGCCGCGCAGGCGCGGGGAGAGCGGACCGCCGCGATCCTGATTCGGGAGGTCCTGCCGAACATCGCCGCGCCGGCGATCGCTGACCTCGCGCTCCGGATCACGTACGGCGTCATCTTCGTCGCGACGCTCAACTTCCTCGGGCTCGGCGCACAGCCGCCCGAGCCCGACTGGGGCCTCATGGTGGCCGATTCGCGGGCCTACCTCGCGGCGCAGCCGTGGGCGGCGCTCGCACCGGCCTTCGGGATCGCCGCCCTCTCCGTCTCGTTCAACCTCATCGCCGACGCGCTCACGCGGCACCTGACCCGCGAGTCAGCCCGCGGGGTGGTGCCGTTATGAGTGACCCCGTTTTCCAGGTCGACGAGCTCAGCGTCGGCTACACCCGCTCGGACGGGCAGGAGAACGTCGTCGTCTGGAAGGCTGGGTTCTCGCTCGCCGGCGGGTCGATCCTCGGCCTCGCGGGCGAATCGGGCTGCGGCAAGTCGACGACCGCGCTCGCCTCGATCGGCTACCGCGCGCCGGGAAGCCGGATCCTGAGCGGGAGCGCCCGCCTCGACGGTGTCGACCTGCTTGCTCTACCCGCCGCGAAGCTTCGCTCCGTCTGGGGCCGCCGCGTCGCCTACGTCGCCCAAAACGCGACGACGGCGCTCAACCCCGCCATCCCCGTCGGCCGCCAGCTCGGCCAGCCGCTCTACCGGCACCTCCACCTGCGCGGCGCCGAGCTCCGCGACCGCGAGGCGGAGCTGCTCGACTCGGTCGGGATTCCCAACGCAGTCGGCGCCCTCGACCGGTACCCGCATCAGTTCAGCGGCGGACAGCAACAGCGCATCGCAATCGCGATCGCGCTCTCCTGCCGGCCGCAGGTCCTCATCCTCGACGAGCCGACGACCGGTCTCGACGTGACGACCCAGGCCCGCATCACGGCGCTCCTGCGCACGCTCGTCGCGGAGACCGGCGCCGCGACCCTCTACGTGAGCCACGACCTCTCCCTCCTCAGCACTGTCGCCGACCGCCTGGCGGTCATGTACGCGGGCGAGATCATCGAGCAGGCCGACGCGCACGCCGTCGCCCGGCGGCCGCGGCACCCGTACACGCAGGCTCTGCTCGCGGCTGTGCCGACCGCACACACTCGTTCCTCCGTCGCCGGGATCGCCGGCCGGCCGCCGGCACGGGTCGTCCTCGACTCGTGCTCGTTCGCAGCTCGCTGCCCGCATGTCTTGCCCGCTTGCCGCAGCGGCCACGTCGAGCTCCTGGAGATCGACGCCGGCCATCTCGCGCGCTGCATCCGGACGGAGGAGATCGCGGCGCGGCCGGTCGAGGCGAGGCCGCTCGCGACCCCGGAGATCTCGCCCGAGCCGCTGCTCGAGATCGACGAGGTCTGGTCGCACTACGCGAAGGCGCCTGCTCCGGCGGTCTGCGGAGTGTCCTTCCGGGTGGCGAGCGGAGAGACGCTCGGCATCGTCGGCGAAAGCGGCAGCGGGAAGTCCACGCTTCTCCGTGCGATCGCCGGCTTGCATCCGCCCTCGGCCGGAGCGATCCGCTTCCGCGGCACCCCGCTCGCACCGCAGGCGGTCAAGCGTCCGCGCGCGCTGCGCAAGGAGCTCCAGATCGTCTTCCAGAACCCGGACTCCTCGCTCAACCCCCGCCACACGGTGTTCGACATCGTCCGCCGGCCCATCCGGCTCTTCCGGGACGACGTGACCCACTCGGGAGAACGCGCCGCCGTCACGGAGCTGCTCGAGTCGGTGAAACTGCCGACCGGCCTCCAGCACCGCTACGCGACCGAGCTCTCCGGCGGGCAGAAGCAGCGGATCGCGCTCGCCCGCGCCTTCGCCGCGCGCCCCTCCGTCCTCCTCTGCGACGAGGTGACCTCCGCGCTCGACGTCTCGGTGCAAGCGACGATCATCGAGCTGATCGCCGAGCTCGCCGCGCGCTTCGGCACCGCGGTCGTCTTCGTCAGCCACGACCTCGCCGTCGTGCGCACGATCGCGGGCCGCGCGCTCGTGATGCGAAACGGCGAGGTCTGCGAGGAGGGGGAAACCGAGCAGCTCTTCGTGGCTCCGAGCCACCCGTATACGAGGGAGCTGCTCGCAGCGATCCCCGAGCTGGACCGGGCTGCGGTTCCCGCCGCCTAGCTCGGTGTCCAACCCCTTCGATAGCCCGCAGACCTGGTTGCGCTGCGCCCTGCACGACGCGCGCATCGACGGCAAGGGCAACGCCCACGTTCCTGCACCCCGGCGCGCTCAATCACCCTGCTCGCCGGACGCATGAAGAGCTCGAGCGTCAGCGCCGGCCGGCTCGGCTACACGATCCCGAGCGAGGTTCTCGAGGTCGACGACCGCGGCCGCGTCACGGCGGCGCGCCTCGAGCGTCCCGCCTTCGCGCCCTACGGGCGGCTCGAGCTCCGGGACGCCGAGGGCGGGCGGGCGTGGACGAACCCGCTGTGGATTTCCTAGACAGAGCCGCGGCTCTCGAGCAGCTCGGCGAGCGTCCCTTCGATCTCCTGGTCGTCGGCGGGGGGATCATCGGCGCCGGGATAGCATGCGAAGCGGCTCGGGCCGGACTCGGGGTGGCGCTCGTCGAGCGCGCCGACTTCGGCTCCCAGACCTCGAGCGCGTCCTCGAAGCTCATCCACGGCGGACTTCGGTACCTGCGTCTCGGCGACATCCGTCTCGTCCGCGAGGCGCATCGCGAGCGCCGCGCGCTCATGCAGGTGGTCGCACCGCACCTCGTCCGCCGCTTGCCGTTTCTCCTGCCCGTGTACCGCAACGGGCCGTATCCCGCGCTCGCCGTCCAGGCCGGCCTGTGGGCCTACTCGGCGCTCGCCGGAGAGCGTCACGGCCGCATGGTCGCGCCGGAGCGGGCGCGCCGCAGCGTCCCTTCGCTTCGCGTCGACGAGCTGCGCGGGTGCGGCGTCTATGCGGACGCCTGGACGCACGACGGCCGGCTCTGCCTCGCCAACGTGCAGGGGGCGAGCGAGGCCGGGGCGACGGTTGCGAACTACGTCGAGGTGACGTTGGTCCGCGTCGCCGGGGGCCGCGCCGTTGGAGCGGAGGTCGCAGACCGCATCGGCGGCGCGAGCTTCACCGTTACGGCCCGCGCGGTCGTCAACGCCACGGGCCCCTGGATCGACCACGTGCGCCGCCTGGAGGACGAGAGCGCGCCGCCTTCGATGCGGCTGAGCAAGGGCGTGCACGTCTTCCTCGAGCTGGCCGAGCCCTGGCGCGCGGCTCTCACGATCCCGCACGACCGCGTGCGCGTCTCCTTCGCAGTCCCTTGGGAGGGGATGCTCCTGCTCGGGACGACCGACGCGCCCTACGAGGGCGATCCCGACGAGCTCGAGGTGAGCGAGAAGGACATCGAGACGGTGCTCGCCGAGGCCGCGGTCGCCCTTGAGCCGGAGGCGCTCACGACGGATGCGGTTCGGTCGACATCGGCGGGGCTGCGCGTGCTCCCGAACGTGCGAGGCCACACCACGCGGGCGCGGCGCGAGACGGTCTTCCTTCGCGGCCCGGCGGGGATGCTGACCGTGGCGGGCGGGAAGCTCACGACCTACCGGCGCATTGCCCTCACGGCGCTGAACGCACTGCGCTCGGAGCTCGGGCTGCCGGTCCTCGCCGGCGAGCCCGCCCCGCTTCCCGGAGCCGTCCCGCTCGGAGAGGCAGTGGAGCTCCTCGCACGCAGCCATCCGGAGCTCGAGCCGGCGCTGCGCTTCCACCTGGCGCACCTCTACGGCAGCCGGGCCGAGAAGGTGCTCGAGCCTGCCCGCGCGGATCCAACGCTGCTCGAGCGCCTGGATCCTGCGGCTCCCGACATCGCCGCGCAGGCGCTCTACGCTCGAGAGCGGGAGTGGGCGTGCACGGCCGACGACGTCCTCCGGCGCAGAACGACGGTGGCCGCACGCGGCCGTGTCGAGACTTCCCTCGTCGCGCGAGTCGAGAGCGTCCTCGCCAAACCCTCTACTAGGAGGGCCTGACGAAACATCGGCTGTGCCGTCGGAGGCGCGCTGGATCGCCCCAGGCTGCGTTCTCGGACGCCCTCAACGCATCCGCGTTCAGACTGACACGGGGCTCCCTGCGTCCTTGCCTCGGAACGACCAGCGCGTCCCGACGACGAACGACGGTTCCGCCAAACCCTCCTAGATCCCGAGGAGGATGACACCGGCCACGACGAGGACCGCGCCCGCGACACGCGCAGGGCCGAAGCGCTCCTTGAGGACGAACGCGGCGCCCGCTGTCGCGATGACGATGCTCGTCTCCCGAACGGCCGCCACGGGCGCCGCGGGTGCGAGCTTGAGCGCGGCGAGCACGAGCGCGTAGGCGCCGAACATGGCCAGCCCGGCTACGAGCGTGGCAAGCCCCGCTTCGCTCCGGACATTGGTCACGCCCTTGGCGGCGAAGACACCCGCGACGTACGGCACGGCCGCCAACACCGTGGCCAGCTCGAGGTAGGTGACCGGATTCGCGTGCTCGATCCCCTCCTTGTCCACCAGCGTGTAGGCGGCGATGCAGGCGGCGATGGCGAGCCCGAAGGCGACGCCGGTCCGGTCGGCGTCACCCCTGAAGCCGCGGACGAGGAGGATCCCGGCGCCGACCAGGCAGACAGCGGCGGCCTGGAGGGCGGACGTGCCGACGCCGAGCGCCGCGGCGCCGACCCCGAGCACGAGCACGGGCGCCAGCCCCCGCGCAAGCGGATACACGAGCGAGAGCTCGGCGCGCCGGTACGCCCCGGCGAGGAGGGCGAAGTACGCCAGATGGAGGGTGGCGGTGCCGAGGAGGTAGGGCCAGACCGCCCACTCCGCGTCCCAGACGACCGCCGTCACCGGAGCGAAGAGGACGACAGCTGCCACGAGCGCGACCGCCGTGGCGGCCTCGGGGTCACGCGCGCGGGCTAGGAGGAGGTTCCAGAGCGCGTGGAGAAACGCCGCGGCGAGGGCGAGGCCAAAGGCCGAGGCCGGCACCGAGGTAGTCTTTCGCGTCGATGCGCCCGCGCGCAGTCGTCTTCGACTTCAACGGGACGATCTCGAACGACGAGCCCATCCTCTGCGTGATCTTCCAGCGGCTCTTCGCGGCTCACGGCAAGCCGCTCGCGGCCCAGGACTACTACGACCGCCTGGCGGGGCTTTCCGATCCGGAGATCGTGCGGACCTGGCTCGGCCGGGACCATCCCGCCGTCGCGGAGGTGATCGAGCAGCGCATCGCGCTCTATCGAGCAGCCGTGGCGGACGGTTCCTCCATCTCCGACTCGGTGCGCGCGGCCGTCCGGTGCGCGGCGGAACGCGTTCCCGTGGGGATCGTCTCAGGAGCGTCGCGCGAGGAGATCGCGCCGGTCCTCGAAGCAGCGGGGCTCGACGACGTCGTCTCGGTCGTCGTCGCCGACGACGACGTCGTCGAAGGCAAGCCGAGTCCGGAGGGCTACGCGCGCGCGCTCGAGCTCCTGGACGGCGGCATCCGCGCCGGCGAGGTCGTCGTGTTCGAGGACACCGAGGCGGGTATCGCGGCAGCCAAGTCGGCGGGCATGCGGTGCATCGGCGTCCTGGGGACGCTCGCCGAGGAGCGGCTGGCCGCCGCGGACGAGCTCGTCCCGGGGATCGACCGCACCGTCGTCGAGAATCTCTTCGCGTGACCCCGCTCGTCATCGCCCATCGCGGGGCCTGCTGGGACGCACCCGAGAATACGCTCGCCGCCTTCGAGCTCGCAGTCGAGCAAGGCGCCGACTACGTCGAGTTCGACGTCCGGCTCGCTCCCCACGGACGCCTGGTGCTCCGCCACGACCCGCTTCCCGACCCGTGCCCGCCCGACCTCCCCACACTGGACGAGACGCTGGCGGCGCTCGGCGGCCGCATCGGCCTCGCTGTCGAGATCAAGGAGGAAGCCGCCGCCGAGCCGGCGATGCAGGCCCTCCGCGCGCACCGAATCGACTCCGCGAGCCTCATCGTCCTCTCGTTCGCGACTCGCACGCTCGAGACGGCGCGCAGGGCGGCGCCCGACGTGCGTACGGTGCTCAACCGCGGACGCCGCGCCGATCCTGCGGCGGCCACGGATTTCTGG
>DATNOU010000155.1:0-3550 GCA_035601195.1 Gaiellaceae bacterium
AAACCCGGCGATTCCGCCGGCGCGAAAAGTAGCCGCTCTTCCGTACCGTCGTCAGGCACCAAGTCAGTAGCCGTAGCGGCCTGGCCGCGGCGGCGGGAAGGAGAGGTTCATGAGCAGCACAACGTCGATAGCTCGGCAGGACAGCTTTTGGTGGCAGGGAAGCCTGATGGAGATCAAGGCCCGCGCCGACGACACCGGCGGTGCCCTCGGTGTTCTCGAGGGAACCTTCTACCAGGAGGGGTACGGGCCGCCACTCCATGTCCATACCCGCGAGGACGAAGTCATGTATGTGCTCGAGGGACAGATCCGCTTCGGCGTGGGAGACGACGAGTTCGTCGCCGGTCCCGGCGCATGGGTCTGGCAGCCACGGGGCGTACCGCACTCCTTCAAAGTCGAGTCCGAGAGCGCGCGTGCGCTCATCATCTTCACGCCCGGAGGCATCGAGCGCATGTTCGAGGAGGGCGGCATGCCCGCCGGAGAGTCCGCCGAACCGCCCCAGCAGCAGGAGTACGACCTAGAGGCCGCGGTCGCGCTCTCAAAGAAGTTCGGCTTCGAGGTCGTCGGACCGCAGGTCGGCAACGCCTTGCCGTAGCAGCAACGCGGCAATCGGCGCTGAGCGACAGCGACGGCTGACTGTGCACTCGCTGCCGACGACCATGGACGGCTGGAGCCCAGTCTGAGCTGGCAGGCGGCCTACTAGGCGGCGTGGGTGGGAGTCGACGACAGAACGCGGCCTAAGCCGCGGAAGGGAGAAACTCGGTTCGACGGTCTCACTTGGCCCCACTACGACGGCCTGATTTGGCCCCACCCTCGTCCGATGGCGACTCGACCGTTCGGGCTTTTCGGAGCTCGAGCGGGAGGTCGCAGAGGGGATGGGATCGAGGGTGGAGTTGTTCGAACGGATCCGTAGGGACCGCGATCGTGAGGGGTTGTCGATCCGGGCGCTCGCCGGGCGCCATGGCGTCCACCGAAGGGCGGTGCGGCAGGCGCTCGCGGCGCCGCTGCCGCCGCCGCGCAAGCGGCCGGAGCGCCGGCCGGCGCCGAAGCTGGGCCCGTACCGGCCGCTGATCGACGAGTGGCTGATCGCTGATCGGGAGGCGCCGCGCAAGCAGCGGCACACGGCGAAGCGGATCTGGCAGCGCCTCGTGGACGAGCAGGGCGCGGAGGTCGCCGAGACGACGGTGCGCGACTACGTGCGCCGGCGGCGGCGCGAGCTGGGCGAGCCGGTCGACGAGGTGTTCGTGCCGCAGGTGCACGAGCCCGGCATCGAGGCGGAGGTCGACTGGGGCGAGGCGGAGGTGGAGATCGCCGGCGTGCGCAGGACCGTCTACTTGTTCCTGATGCGGGCCTGCTACTCGGGCGCCGCGTTCGTGATCGCGTTCGAGCGCGCGAGCCAGCAGGCGTTCCTGGAGGCACACGTGGAGGCGTTCCACTTCTGCGGCGGCACGTTCGCGATCGTGCGCTACGACAACCTGCGCTCGGCGGTCAGGCAGGTGCTGCGCGGCCGGCGCCGCGTCGAGCAGGACCGCTTCGTCGCGCTGCGCTCGCACTACCTGTACGAGTCGGTCTTCACCCGCCGGGGCAAGGAGGGCGCTCACGAGAAGGGCGGCGTCGAGGGCGAAGTGGGTCGCTTCCGCCGCCGTCGCCTGGTGCCCGTACCGAAGGTGGCGACGTTGAAGGAGCTCAATGATCTGCTCGAGGACGGCTGCTTCGCCGAGCTCGAGCGGCGGATCGTCGGCCGCGCCGAGACGGTCGGGGAGGCGCTGCGGATCGAGCGTCGCGCGCTGCGGGAGCTGCCGATCGAGGACTTCGACCCGAGCGAGCAAGCATCGCCGCGCGTCGATCAGAAGGCGCTGGTCACGATCCGGCAAAACCGCTACTCGGTCCCGGTCTCGCTGGTCGGGCTGCGCGTCGCCGCCCGGATCGGCGCGCGCGAGATCGTGATCAGCCACCAAGGCCGCCAGGTCGCCCGCCATCCGCGCCTACACGGCCGCTACCAGACCTCGGCGCGGCTCGACCACTACCTGGAGCTGCTGCAGCGCAAGCCCGGGGCGCTCAAGGGCTCGCTGGCGCTGCGCCAGGAGCGCGAGCGGGGCCGCTGGCCGCGCTCGTTCGACGAGCTGTGGCGGGCGCTCGCGCAGCGCTACGGCGACTCGGAGGCGGCGCGGCAGATGGTCGACGTGCTGCTGCTCTGCCGCGAGCTGGGTTCCGACCGGGTCGAGCTCGCCGTCCGGGGCGCGCTTGCCGCCGGCGCCCACGACGGCCGCGCCGTCGCACTGCTCGCCCGCCGAAAGGAGCGGCCGGCGCAGCTGCCGCTGTTCGAGCTGCCCGAGCAACTGCGCTCGAGCGAGCGGCCGCAGCCGACCCTCGGCGAGTACGACGCCCTCCTGCAGCGAGGAGGCGGCCGATGAGCGCCAACGCGCAGACCGCGGCGCTGGAGGCGCTGGTGGACGCGCACACGCAGGAGCTGCACCTGCCGACCGTCAGGCGACGCTTCCGCGCGCTCGCCGACCAGGCCACACGCGCGCAGCAGACGCCGCTCGCCTACCTCGCCGCGCTGCTCGAGGCCGAGGTCGCCGAACGGGCCGAGCGGCGCGAGCGCCGGCGCCTAATCGACGCGCGCTTCCCGCTCATGAAGCGGCTCGAAGACTTCCGCTTCGACGACAACCCGACCGTGCCGCAGGCGACGATCGCCTCCCTCGCCGAAGGCTCCTGGATCGACGATCGGGAGGGGCTGATCTTGATCGGCGAGAGCGGCACCGGCAAGACCCATCTCGCGATCGCGCTCGCGGTCTGCGCCTGCCAGCAAGGCCGGCGTGTGCGCTTCACCACCCTCGCCGCGCTCGCCAACGAACTCCAGGAGGCCGAGTCGCGCCGCGAGCTGCAACGCGTCGTCGGCCGCTACGCCCGCATCGAGGTGTTGGTCCTCGATGAGCTCGGCTACCTCGCCCTCCCCGAGGGCGCCGCCGAGCTCGTCTTCCAGGTGATCTCCGAACGCAACGAGCGCGCGTCGCTGATCGTGACCACCAACCTCCCCTTCGGCGAGTGGACGAAGGTCTTCCCCGACCCGCGCCTGGCCAAGGCGGTCGTCGACCGGCTCACCCACCGCGCCCACATCATCGAGACCGGCAGCGAGTCCTGGCGCTTCAAGCACGGACTCGCGCGCAGCAAACGCCGGCGAGGCCAGCCCGCATGACCGGACCGCGCCGCGCTCCCGCTCCTCCGCTCCGCCTACGGCTCCGCTCCGGAACGGCAGCGCGGCGCCCGATCAGCTATGAAACGAAAGACAGGAAACCCGACGGCGGGTGGGGCCACTTCAAGCCGTCGCGGTGGGGCCAGTGCAAGCCGTCGCGCCGAGCGAGCGCGCCCGCGACGGCGATGTAGGCCGCGCGCACCTCCTCGCGCAGCGAGACCGCCCAGTCCGCGTACAGGTCTTCCTCGAGGAAGTCGCCGGTGTAGCTGGCTTCGGCGCTGTCGAGCAGCTCGGCTGCCTCCTCGAGGCGGCCCGCCCGGTGGAGGGAGAGCCCCGCGCGCCCGTCGGCGAGGAACC
>DATNOU010000156.1:0-1834 GCA_035601195.1 Gaiellaceae bacterium
AGTGCGTGCGCACGGCGGCAGCTCCGACATCGTCGTCCTGTCGAGCAGGCCCAAATACATCACGGACGGTGATGCGGTCATCCGCGTCAACGTTCCCGCGCGCGTCTCGCTGAGCGCCGTCAAGGTTTTCCTGAACGACACGGACGTGACGAGCTCGTTCCGCCAGGACGTGGCCCCACACGCGCTGGCGGGGCTCGTGTCGGGCTTCGTCGACGGCGAGAACTCGCTGTCTGCGAACGCGAAGGGGTCGCAGCCGGGGTTCGCCGCGCACCTGCGCGTACGGAACTCGCCCAGCTACGGCCCGATCTTCTCCGGCCCGCACCAGTGGCCGTGGATCTGCGAGACAGTCGCATCGGGCCTCGGGCCCCCTCCCCAGAGCGGACCCTGCGTCGCGCCGACGCGGTACGACTGGTTCTATCGGACGACCGCCGGCCAGTTCGCGCCCTACGATCCTTCCACCCCACCGGCGAACCTCGCCCAGACGACGACGATCGACGGGAAGACCGTGGACTACATCGTCCGCGTCGAGTCCGGGACGATCGACGAGAGCATCTACCGGATCGCGATCCTCGACGACCCGGCGCACCCGACGACGAATCCCTGGTCGCCGGGCGGGACGGCGCCCGGCGCCGGATGGAACGGCAAGCTGAGCTGGCCGTTCGGCGGCGGCTGCGGCCCGGGGTTCAGGTCGGGGAGTAATACGGTCAACTCCGCGCTTTCGCACACTCCGCTCAGTCTCGGGTTCGCCGTCGCGTTCGGAACGCGGAACACGCTCGGCACCGGCTGCAACGACATCGTGTCGGCCGAGACGATGGCGATGATCAAGGAGCGCTTCATCGAGCAGTACGGGCTGCCGCGGTTCACGATCGGGTCGGGCGGATCCGGCGGATCGATGCAGCAGCGTCTGATCGTCCAGAACTATCCGGGGCTGCTCGACGCGATCACGCCCGGGGTCTCGTACGCCGACCTCGTCTCGATCCTGCCCGACGTCGTCGACTGCGGCCTGCTCAACCGCTACTTCGACGCGAATCCCGCGGCGTGGCCGGCGGCGAAGCGGGCTGCGGTGGACGGTTACCCGGTGAATGCGGCCGGGACGAACACGACCTGCCGCAGCTGGAACGGGTTCGCGCGAATCTGGCAGACGCCGTTCAACGGCTTCAGCCCCGTCGTCCCGGTCGAGCTTCGCTATGACCCGGTCACGAACCCCACGGGCGCGCGCGGGTCCTTCTGGGACGGGATCATCAACGCCTTCGGCAAGGATCCGGCGACAGGCTTCGCGCGCTCCGGGTACGACAACGTCGGCATCCAGTACGGGCTGAATGCCCTCAACCGGGGCGAGATCACCGTCGACGAGTTCCTGGACATCAACGAGAACGTGGGCGGCTTCGACGTCGACGGCAACTTCGTGCCACAGCGCAGCGTCGGCGACCTCGTCGCGATCAAGAACACCTATCGCACGGGACGGCTGACGTCCGGCGAGAACCAGACCGTCCCCACGATCGACACTCGCAGCTACACGGACCAGATCATCGACATCCACACACGCGTGCGGACCTTTGCGATGCTGGAGCGGATGCGGCGGGTGAACGGAACCACGGCGAACCAGGTCAACTGGCTCATCCCCTTAGCTGGCGCCGCGGGCGTCAACGTCGCCGAACTCGCCCTCCGCGCGCACAACGAATGGCTCGAGAACATCCTGGCCGACACGTCCAACGACCCGTACGCGGTCAAGGTGATCAGGAACAAGCCGGCGTGGGTGAAGGACACCTGCTGGGAGGCGGACGGCACGCCGCACGAGGAGGCGTTCACGCTCGCGCCCGGCGCGGTCTGCAAC
>DATNOU010000157.1:0-2020 GCA_035601195.1 Gaiellaceae bacterium
GGCGTCGCGGCCGTGGGACGGGCGCGAGCGGACGAACTCGACCTGGTACGAGCCGCTGCGCGAGCAGGCCGACATCGACCTGGCGGCGCACTGGGTCCTCGGGCGCCCCGGCATCTTCCTCATCACCACCGGCGACGTCGAGATCCTCCCGCGGCTGCTGGACGCCGCCGAGCGCTTCGAGGGCCGCCCCTCGGATGAGCAGATGGCCGAGCTCGCCGCGCGCTCCGGCCTGGAGCCGCTGTTCGTCTAGGCCGAAGTTCCCTCGGTCGTCACCGTTGAGTTAGGCCGCGATCGCTGTGTTGGTGGGGGATTGCGGCTGTTTCTTGGCGTCTGGATGTAGTCATCAATTATCTGTCCGATGGTCGGTGTATGTTCTGCTCGTGAGCCGTCGACCTCGTTCATCTGGCGCGATGCACGTCGTCACCAATCGTCGCCGGGGGGTGCATCGGGAGTACGTCACGCACCTGCTGCGCCGCTCCTATCGCGAGGGCGGCAAGGTCAAGAACGAGACGCTCGCGAACCTCTCGCACCTGCCCGACGAGGTGATCGAGTTGATCCGAGGCGCGCTCGCCGGGCGGCGCTATCTCGACGCCGAGGGCGCGTTCGATATCGAGCGGTCGCTGCCGGCGGGGCACGTGCAGGCGGCACTTGTGATGGCGCGCCGGCTCGAGCTGGCGCGACTGCTCGATCGCGCGCCGTCGCGCGAGCGTGACCTGTGCCTGGCGATGGTCTGCCAGCAGGCGCTCGCGCCGGGCTCCAAGCTGGCGACTGTCAGGGCGCTGTCGCAGTCGACGCTGGGGTCCGAGCTCGGCGTCGACGGCGCCGACGAGGATGACCTCTACGCGGCGCTTGACTGGCTGGGGGAGCGCCAGGCGCGGATCGAGGACCGGCTGGCGCGCCGGCACGTCAAAGACGGCGAGCTCGTGCTCTATGACGTCTCCTCCTCGTATTTCGAGGGGCGCAGCTGCCCGCTCGCCAAGCTCGGCTACTCGCGCGACGGCAAGCGCGGCACGTTGCAGATCGTCTACGGCCTCTTGTGCGACCGGCCGGGCCGCCCGATCGCCGTGGAGGTGTTCACCGGCGAGCTGCACGACGACAAGACACTGCCGGCCCAGATCGCCAAGCTCAAGGCGCGCTTCGGCCTCAAGACCGTGATCGTCGTCGCCGACCGCGGGATGGTCACCAAGGCCAACCTGGCGCTGATGGCCGACACCGACGGCGTCGGCTGGATCACCGCGCTCAAGGCGCCGCAGATCAAGAAGCTCGCGCGCACAGGGGCGCTGCAGCTGTCGCTGTTCGACGAGCACAACCTCGCCGAGATCACCGCGCCCGAGGACTACCCCGGCGAGCGGCTCGTCGTCTGTCGCAACCCGCTCGTCGCCGCCGAGCGCGCCCGCAAACGCGAGGAGCTGCTCGCCGCGACCGAACGCAACCTCGATCAGATCGCCGACCGCGTCAAGGCCGGCACCCTCACAGGCGCCGATCAGATCGGGCTCGCCGCCGGACCCGCGCTCAAGCGCCACCGCATGAAAAAGCACTTCGACATCCAGATCACCGACACCAGCTTCACGTTCGCGCGCAAGACCGACCAGATCAACAGCGAAGCCGCGCTCGACGGCTTCTACGTGCTCAGAACCAGCGTCACCGCCGACACCCTCCCGACCGACGACGTCGTGCGCGCCTACAAAGGCCTCGAAGAAGTCGAGCGCGCGTTCGGCACCTTCAAGGGCCCCGAGCTCCAGATCCGCCCGATCCACCACCGCCTCGAAGATCGCGTCCGCGCGCACGTCTTCCTCTGCACGCTCGCCTACTACCTCACCTGGCACCTTCGCGCCGCGTGGGCACCGCTGCTCTTCAAAGACGAACACCCCCCGACCAACATCGACCCCGTCGCCAAGGCCATCCGATCCCCCTCAGCGCAGCTCAAGGCCCAGACCAAGCGCACCACCAGCGGCGAGCCCTGCCACAGCTACAAAAGCCTGCTCGCCGAACTCGCGACTCTGACCCGCAACACGATCCG
>DATNOU010000158.1:0-22206 GCA_035601195.1 Gaiellaceae bacterium
GAGCCCTACCTCGCCTACGCCGCCGGGCGGGGACGGCTCCACGTCGACGACGACCAAGTGGAAGCGGGCGCCCGCCTCCTCGCCGATTGGTGGCAGGCTGCGAAGCGCGACCTCGAGGGGAGCGTCATGCTCGCGTACCGCCGCGCGGACGTCGCTGAATTGAACGAGGCTGCCCGCGGACTCCTTGCGCAGGACGGAAGGCTCGGCCGCGAGCGCCTCTTGATCGGTGAGCGCGAGTTTCGCCGCGGAGATCGCGTCGTCTGCCGCCGCAACTGCGACCTCCTCGGAGTGCGAAACGGCACGCGCGGCACGCTCGACGGCCTAGACCGCGAGCGGGAAGCGCTCACGGTCGTGACGGATGGCGGCGAGCGCAGAATGGTCCCCTCCTGGTACGTCTCTGCTGGTTTCGTCGAGCACGGCTACGCGCTCACCGGCCACGCGGCCCAGGGAGCCACGTTCGAGCGCGCGTTCGTCTTGGTGCGCGACGAGGGCGCGCTCCGGGAATGGGGCTACGTCGCCTGCTCTCGTGCGGGCTCGGAGACGCACCTCTACCTCGGCGCGAGCGAGCACGGGCGCGAGGCGCATGGGCGATCTGTTGCGGAAGAACACGCGACGACGCGGGTCGCCGACTCGCTTACGCGTCCAGCGAGCGAGCGGCTGGCCTTCGAGACCGCGGGCGGCCGGCCCGACCCGCGCGAGGCGCGGCGAACCTATCTCGAGGAAGCCCATGCCCGGGCCGAGCAGCGTCTTGCCGAAGCGCGAGCCAAATTCGAGAAGCTCGGCTGGTGGGAGCGACGCCGGCGCCGTCCTGAGCTCCATTCAGAGCTCGACCTCCGGCGGGCCACGCTTGACCACGCCCGCGACTGTCTCAGTCGATTCCTCCACGAGCCCATCGAGCCGCGCCACCTCCGGGCGAGGAAGCCTGAGCTTTCGCATAAGAGGCAAAGACTCGTACGGTCGCGCGAGCCCACCCTCACGCGCCCTGAGCGTGAACCACTCGGCATCGACCTCGGTTGGTAGGGAAGATCGCCCGCGCTCCGCGAGACACTGCATTCTCTTGAGCTCACAGCGCCGCCAAGCCCGCGACTCCAAATCCGCTCAGAAGAGGCTCTGGCGTTCTCAGCCGTCGCACCCCAACGCACCGAGCTTCCAGCTGAGGGCTCCTCCCCGTGGCGCCTCGGCGTCGCTCGCGCACAACTCCCCTTGACCAGTTTGCCGACCCTAATCGGTGGAGGATAGGGGTACTGGGTGCACGCCCGGAGTCGTGTCGAAGCTGATCGCCGTGCCGTAACGTTCGACCAGGGTCCGGATGTCCTCAGAAGTGAGGAGATCGCTTTCGACGCGCACCGTGCAGGACTCCGGGTGCACCCACATGCCGAACGCCAAGCGCTTGTTTTGCATCGACCCAGGCGTCGCGATTTCCTTGTGTATCGCCTGAAGACTCTTGCGATCACGGGAGCACCTGTCCGTCACGTAGCGGATGTGCCCCGCGGCATCGTTCAACCGATCCTCCCACGTCGCCGGATCGATTCCCGGTCCGAAGACGACGTGCGGAGCGCCTTCCACGTCACGGTAGAGTCCGACGAACGCCTCGGGGTTGCGCTCGACCAAGTGGCTTAGTGGATGGAGGGCGGGATTCTCTTCTGGGCCGATTGGCGCGATATACGGGCGGGGCGCAATGGAGAGCAGAACAACGGAGCTTGCAGCCAGCTCAGTTCCGGCCTCGGGAACGGAGCGCAATACCTTGCCCGTCCGTTCGGCATCCTCGGCGTAACGGACGTTCGCAATGAGGCCCGAGGCCGCCAAGGCCTTCACTGCTTCTCCTTCATTAAGGCCGACGAGGTTCGGAACGGACACAGGCTCTTCGCGGGACCCGCTCGCGGAGAGCGGCAGCTTAGGAGATACGTTCGGGCGGGAGACCGCCTGGCGGTCGGATCCGTCCCCCCTGACTGTCTGAACGACGAATCCCACCGTAACCAAAACGAGAGAACCGCCAAGCGCTGCTACTCCGGCGCGCAGGAGCTTGGGGCGAGCCGCGAGCGTGCGGAACCAGCGCGTGGTCATCTGGTGGCGGCCTCGGCGAGCAGATGAGCGAAGCGGTCGGCGTAGCCACCTGAATGACCCAAGTTCCGCTCGCCGCCTCGGCCAGCCGAGCGCCTGATGGATCGGATTCCCGGTGTGAGACTCACGTGGTCATGCACCCTTACAGGCTTGGACGAACGGGATGCCCAAGAAGTTCCCGTCCGGGGCAGACCCGATTCTGGGTTGCGTTCCCATTATGCCTTCCCAGGAAGAGGGTCAGCGTCCACCCAAAAGTGGTGGAACGTAAGCGCCCGAATCGGCTTCGGCCGGTCACGGCAGTCCTCCGCGGCATTCCGCCGTGGGCTGCGTGCGTTCGGTACTAGCTCTATGAAGTCGCCACGGTGACATCGAGGTGGCCGGTGATGGCGCTGATGCGATGCCCATAGACGATCTTGCAACGCAATTGGAAGTTGACCTCGGTGCAGTCGCCCCCGAGGTTGATCATTCCGCGCGCGGCCGCGTTGTCGTCGCCGGAGCGGTTATACATGGGTCCCCCTGAGTCGCCGCTCCGCGCGATGATGTCTCCGCTGCGGTCGGCGCGTATGAGCTTGATCGTGCACAAACCGCCATCGCACTTGATTCCGTCGATGGTTCGCACCTCGAGTCCGCAGATGGCCCTGGTAACCATGCCGCTGAGGCAGATGGGATCGCCGACATCCGGGTTGCCAGAGGCCACAACGGTCCGGACGGAGGGGCAGCAGGGGTCGACGTGGATCTTGTTGTCCCACGTCTGGCCGCCGTTGTTGATTCGGACCATGTCGTAGCTGGGATAGTCGAAGGCGCCCGAGGTTTCGCCGCCGTAGGCCTCATTCCCGGAGAACACGTCGCGCCCATTGATTGCCCCCGTTCCGGTGAAGCAGTGGCCCGCCGTTACCGAGAGGAGGTTGCCGGTGGTGGGATAGAGGAACGTGAACGTAGAGGTGCAGTTATTGTCTGAGAGGGCGCCCGGACGGATGCCGGCGGCGCCCCAGTGTGGCTGACCATCGTTAAGGCGATCCAAGCGGGCACCGTTCTCGACCTCGATCGTCACGCGGGCGCCGAGCTCGCTCGTGAAGATCGTTGCAGCATCCATATCCGCCGGATCGATTCCGACGTGGTAGGTCGAGTCGTGCCCATCGAGGTAAAACCCCCACCCGTGAGGCGCAATTGCCGGCCGGTTCTTGACGAGAGCATCGAGGAACGAACGGGCGGCCGCGAGCTCCTTCCCGGAGAAGCACCCGGGTCGGACGGCGACCTTGAAGGGCGGCGTGGACGATCCTGCCGATACCGCGGCGAGTGCGGCGGCGGTCAGATCGGGAATACTCACGATGCTCGGATCCACCACCACGTTGACTGTTTCGTCGGCGTGATCAAGGGCGATCCCTATCAAACCCCTTGGAAGTGCTTCCGAGTCACCTGATTCCTCGCCTAGGCCGAAGTAGGATCTGACCAGGCGCTGCAACCTGTCCAGCGCCGGCTGTGACGCATCGCTCGCGATCCAGGCTTGGTATTCGTAGTAGCCGAACTCCGTCTGGGGGCCTGGGGAGTGGGTGTCCAGATACTCCGGGACCGTGCAGCTGTCGGCCGTGGTCACCGCAGCAGACTCGCCTGAGCCCGGGGCCGCAGAGCCGAGAATCAGAGCACCCGCAACGGCGAGCCCACCGGCCGCGCGCATCAGAATCCTCATCACACACCTCCTCGGGCCTGACGCCCCCCGGCCCGATTCTCCGCGGACTTTCGGCCATAATCTCGCGTCCCGCGAACGACTGCAATAGGCCAAACGGCCTATGACACAAGCGGCCAGAAAGCTAAGAGTGCACCAGCACGAGTCGGAACTGGGCTCACCACGTTCGGCATCCTCGACATCGGCATGGCCATGTGGCCCTCGTCGACATGGCAGCCCAGAGGAACGCGCAGAGTTCGCGGGCGACGGCGACGGTGGCGAGCTTGCCGTTGGCGACCAGGGGCGGGTGACGGTCGTGCAGGCGGATCTGCGCCTGCCAGGCGCGGGCGAGGGCCACAGGCGGACCAGCTCGCTGCTGGCTCGTTTCCGCCTTGGGACTTCGAGGATCGTGGGCTAGTGAGGCAGGAGCCACGATGCGCGAGGCGTGAGACGAAGCGCGAGGTGCGCGATGCCGATGCATCCTTCGATGCTGCGGCGTCCTGAATCAGCGCTACACATTCACAGCTCGATGCCGCGGCTAACCTCGAGCTCGGCGAGTCGCCGAAGCTGCAGGAGCTGAGGGAGCTCATTTTCGCGCCCGAGCGCGGCGACCATGCGGGCGAGGTCGTTGACTGAGGCGACCCGTGGTCGCAGGCCCTTGCCGATGTGCTCTCCCGTGGCGTGCCAACGGAGGTCGTCGTAGCCGCGCGTGCCGGCCGGCTCGGGGACGACCTTCAGTTCGCCGCGTTCCGTTTGAAGCGCGAGGACCGCCTCCTTCACGAGGCTCTCCGGCGAGACGTCGAGTTCTTTTCCGTCGATCCGCTCCGCTCCGAGGTCATCCAGCGCGTGCGCGAGACGGTTGATGTTCTCGTCGCGCATAGACGGGACGATGTCGATCCCCTCCGTCACCTCGTCGGCTCCCTGGATGACGCGCGCGAAGGCGCCGATCAGGATGTAAGCGACGCGGCGGCTCTCAAGCGCGCCGAGGAGCTCGTATGGGTCGAAGCGCGGCTTCTCGGCCAACCGGCTCACCTTTGCCCGAGAGCCCGCAGCATCCTGCCTACGCGCCGCTCGGGGGCGAGCAGGACGTTCTTCTCGAGGCGCGCGTCCTCCGTCGGCTCGTAGGGAACGAGTTCCGAGTGGAGGTCGAAGCCGCAGGCCCGCAGGAGCTCCCGCAAGGTGCCGAAGCCCGGATCGACGGCGTCCTGCTCCCAGCGGGCGATCTGCGTCCGCGGGCGCCCCACCCGCTTGCCCAGCTCGCCCTGGGAGAGTCTGGCGCGCAGACGCGCCTCGCGTAGGAGTCGGCCGGCCGTCATGGCATCAGTCTATCCGACACTCGAACGTGATCCGTCATTGTCATCTGATATGTTTCTATCGTCGTGGACGCCGCGACGGCCGCTCTTCCAGATTTCCTCACGGTCGACGAACTCGCCGCGGTTCTACGCTGTCAGCCGGAGAAGGTCTACCGCCTGGCGGCGCGAGGCGTCATCCCCTCGTACAAGGTCGAAGGCCGGCGACTCTTCGACCCGGCTGACGTCTCGGTCTTCCTCTCCGCCTGCCGTGAAGGACCTATGCTCGGCCAGAGCAACGGAAGGAGGTAGGGATGGCGACGATCCGCAGCTATCGAACGAGAAGAGGCGACCGCCGCTACGAGGTGCGCTTCCGCGACGCGGAGGGGCGGCAGCGCTCGCGCTCCTTCTCGGTTCACAAGGACGCGCAGGCGTTCAAGCTCGACGTCGAGCGCAAGCACCAGGCGGGAGTCCTCTATACAGCGCCGCCCGAGCGGTTCGGCGACTACGCCAAGGCGTGGCTCGAGCGCTTCGAGCGGGGCGCCGCGGGGCGCGTGCGGCCGCGGCCGAGCACGGTCGTCACCGCTCGGGAGGTGCTCGCGAAGCTCGCGCCTCTGAACCAACTCTCGCTCGAGCGGATCCGCCGGCCGGTCGTCGAGGACCTCATGGCCACGCTCGCCGGTGAGACGCCGCGGCGAGCGG
This sequence comes from Gaiellaceae bacterium, assembly GCA_035601195.1. Taxonomy (GTDB): domain Bacteria; phylum Actinomycetota; class Thermoleophilia; order Gaiellales; family Gaiellaceae; genus JAIBJP01. The sequence continues at coordinate 5,716 of DATNOU010000158.1, forward strand.
AGATGGCGCTCACCCTCCTCAAGCGCATCCTGCGAAGCGCGGAGGCGCGCGGTCAGACCGTCGATCCGGCTGTGTTCCACGTTCGAGTGGCAAGGCCTGAGGAGCGCGAGCCTCACTTCCTCACCTGGGAGCAGGTAGACGAGCTCCGCTCGTGGGTGCCCGAGTACATCTCTCGGATCATCCCGGTAGCGGTCCTCACCATGCTCCGTCGCGGCGAGATCCTCGGCCTGCGCGACGGCGATGTCGACTTCGAGCGCGGCACGATCTCCGTCTTCACTCAGGCACAGGAAGGTCAGCGCAGGCCGACGAAGACGCGCGCCGGACGCCGAACCGTCGACGTCGGGCCGGCCGTGCTCAAGCTCCTACGGGAGCAACAGCTCGTCCGGGCGCCAAACGCCGAAGGCTTCCTCTTCCCCACCCGGACCGGCGCCGGCTTCGACGGCAACAACTTCATGTATCGCGTCTTCAAGCCGGCGGCCCGCGCAGCCGGCAGTCCTGAGCTCACCTTTCACGACCTCCGCCACACCGGCGCCTCGCTCATGATCGCCGCCGGCTGCCACGTGAAGGTCATCGCGGACCAGATGGGGCACGCTGACGGAGGCGCGCTCGTCCTCGCGCGCTACGGACATCTCTACAAGGGCGCCCGTCGCGAGGCGGCAATCGCGCTCGAATCGCATGTCTTTGGGGCCGGCCGCGATTCTGATGTGGGATATATGTGGGATGGAACTCAGCAGGCGTTGGACCTGCAATGAGAAAATCCCTGCAAATCGCCTATGGAGCGTACCGGGATCGAACCGGTGACCTCCGGCTTGCAAAGCCGGCGCTCTCCCAGCTGAGCTAACGCCCCGCTGGGTCCACTTTAGCCCGCGTCGACGACGAGGTGGGTGACCGGCACGCCGAAGCGCTCCGAGGCCGCTGCGGCGGAGTCCTTCTCGAGCCATCCAGCCTCGTCGCCCGGGCGCGTCACGACGATGACCTCGTCCGCCGGGAACTGGCGGAGGGCATCCTCGATCGCCTGGACGGGGTCCGAGTCGCCGACCTCGGTCTCGACACGACCGGCCTCGGACTGGACAGCTCGCTCGGCCGAGCGTGCGATGTCTGCGGCCTCCCCGCGGGCCTCGTCCTCGTCGGTCGCCAGCCATTCAAGGGGAGAGAGATCGGACGCCGGGGCGACGACGCGCACATCCGAATCCGGCCCTGCATGCTCTCGCACCCGGTCGCCAAGGACCGTTTCCTCGACCGGCGCGGTCGCCACGACCAACAAACGCCTAACGCTCACGCCCAGCCGATACCCGAAAGGGGGAGGAAGGAAAACGAAGTACGGGCCGAAACCAGTACCTATGCGGTCCCTCCTGCGAGCGCTCCTGGCGACGATCGTCGTGGCCCTCGCCATCGCGGCCCCTTCGGGCGCGATCCTCAACGGCAAGCCCGACACCGCGCATCCATACGTGGGCATCCTCGTCACCGTCGTCGACGGACAGCGAGTGCCGGTGTGCTCGGGCTTCCTCGTCTCTCCGACGGTGTTCGTCACCGCCGGCCACTGCGTCGCTGCACTGGGCGGAACGCTCCCCGCCTATGTCTCCTTCGACCAGGCCTACACGAGCGGATCCGTCCTCCTGTCGGGAACGGCGGTGCCGAACCCCGCCTTCAGAGTCGTAGGCGAACATGAGATCGCGGCGGTCCTCCTTCACGAGGAGGACACCGTCGACATTGAGGTGTACGCGCAGCTGCCCAGGCTCGGCCTGCTCGACTCCCTCAACAAGCGGAAGGGCCTCCAGGATCTTTCCCTCACGATCGTCGGTTACGGAGCCAACGACGTGATCAAGGGCGGCTATGACTTCCAGCTGGTGCGGAGCTTCGCTTCCTCGCGCCTGCTCAACCTGACGAGCTCCAACGCGGGCGGCTTCAACCTGCAGCTGTCGAGCAACCCCGGACAGGGCAAGGGCGCTATCTGCTTCGGCGACTCCGGCGGGCCGGTGCTGCTCGGGAACTCCGACGTCGTCGTCGGGATCAGCTCCTACGTGAACAACCGCCAGTGTTCGGGGAACGCGTTCGCGTTCCGCATGGACACGGTCGAGTCGCTCGGCTTCCTCGCGCGTTACCTGTAGACCTACAGAGGCGGCCCCCCGGCCCGGCGGTTTCTAGTCTCCCCAGTCGAAGTCGCGCGAGCGGCCCCAGAGGGTGTCCTCGGGATCCTGGGGCTGCGAGTCGTCCGTCGGCCAGGCGAGCACCTTGTTCGGGTCGATCTCATCCACGCCGCTCAGCGTGTCTTCGACACGGGCTTGCTCTTCAGACTTGAACAGAGGGTGGTTGTTGAAGGGATCGTCGACGCGGTACCGCTCTAGCGGCATGTTCCCGTCGAGCTCCGAGTTCTTGCGCTTCAACTCGAGGTGTTCCTCGATGATGCGCGCAAAGGTCGAGTCCTTGTCGAACGCCATCCGCACCTCCGGTCTCCAGGTCGTGCTGAGCGCAGGATTCTAGACGACCTAGTCAGGTTTGTGGACGTTGAGCAAGGGCTCGACACTACTGACGTGCACGGACGGCCCCGTCGGACGGGGCACAGACGACGCAGTTCTTGCCGGCGGACTTCGCCCGGTAGAGGGCCTCGTCGGCGGCGGCGAAGAGCGCGGCGGGCGTCGGTGCTTCCGGGAAAGAGGCAACTCCGAAGCTGGAGGTGACGCTGAAGTTGGCGCCCGGGTGGAGCGTAAGCCGCCGCGCCTCCATCGCCTCGCGCAGGCGCTCGGCTAGCCGCTCGGCTCCCTCGAGATCGGTCTGCGGCAGGAGGACGGCGAACTCCTCGCCGCCGTACCGGGCGGCGACGTCGATGTCGCGGACCGTGTCCCGAAGGACGTCGGCGAACGCCCGCAGGACATCGTCCCCGGCCTGGTGTCCGTAACGGTCGTTCACCTGCTTGAAGTCGTCGAGGTCGGCGAGGACCAGTGCAAGCGCACCGCCAAAGCGCTCGGCACGGCTGATCTCGGCGGCGAGCGCCTCCTCGAAGTGACGCCTGTTGGCGAGGTCGGTGAGGCCGTCCGTGCTGGCCTGGCGCTCCACGAGCCGGTGAAGGCGAACATTCTCGAGTGCGACGGCAGCCTGGGAGCCGAGCCAGAGCGCCAGCTCGCGAGACTGGTCGCCGAAGTCCGCTCCCTCCGGCGCGAGCAGCAGCATCGTGTTCTCGCCGCCGTCGGGACCAAGGGGGATGACGAGCGGGCGACCACCGCGATCGGGATCGCCGGCTCGCGCCTGCTCCTGGCCGTCGACGACGAGCCGGCCGCCGGTCGCTCCTGTGGCCTCGACGGCGCTCTCGACGATGACATTGAGGAGCGCGAAAGGATCGTGTGTCGCGGCCAGGGCCTTGCCAAAGCGGTCAACCGCCTCTCGCACGCGACCGCGCTCGGCGGAGATCTGCTCCGACATCTCGTTGAAGGCCCTGCCGAGGGTTGCGAACTCGTCCCGGCCGCGGACGGGGACGCGCTGGCCGAACTGGCCGCGGGCGACGGCGCCGGCGGCGTCGGCGAGCTCCTTGAGGGAGCGGACGATCGTCCGGCCGAGCAGCCAGGCGAGGAGAGCGACGATGGCCAGCGCCGCGAAGGCGAAGAGGAGGAAGCGCTCGCGTAGATCGCCGACTGCCGAGTGGATAGCACTCGTGGGCGTCAACGCCACGAGTGTGACGTCGGGATTGCCGCTGAGGATCGCAGTCGAGACCGCCCGGTACTCGTCGCCGCCGAGCTTCACGTAGCGGGCCCGCTCGCCCGGGATCTCCCGGCTGCCGATGAACGACCGCGGGCCGGCGACGATTCGTCCGCCCGTCGCGAGCAGGAGCCTGTCTCCCGTCTCGAGCCCCGCGTTCGCACGAAGTTCACTGAGCAGGCTATTGTCGAGGGGAATCCAGACGACGATGCGGCCGAGCAGCTTCTGGTTCGTCGACAGGACGCTGGACGTGCGCTTCGCCGCGAGCTTGGGCGGCGGACTGCCGGCCAGGAGCTCGTTGCGGGAGTAGAAGGCCGAATTCGGCACCGCGCGAGAGAGGCGCACGAGCGTGGCGCGGTTCCTCGTCAGAAACGCTCGTTGAACGCTCGTCGCGCGAGCAAGCGAGGCCGACGCGCGAGCGGCGTCATCCCGCACTCTCTGCGTGTAATCGCGCACTGCGACTCGCATAGCCGCGTTCAGGCGAGCGTCCGTGTTGGACAACTCTCCGCGCGTCGACACCTGGCTGAAAGCCCACGAAGCAGCAAGCAGCGGCACCAGCGAGAGGAGCACAAAGTACGTGACGAGTCGGAGCTTGAAGCTGCCCATTTGAAAGACCTACCCGACACGTCTATCGACGTTGCGGCAATCCCTCATTAGAGGGATCCCTCCCCCGAATTGGGGACTCCTCGGTGCTTCTCCTCAAGCCCTCCTAAAAGACAGGCCGCTCGAAGACGACCGAGACGATCATCCCGGCCAGCCAGCAGCCGGTCGCGATCGCGACCGCAAGACCCGCCAGCCTGCTCTGGAAACCACCCATCGCGGCTGCGACAACGGCGACAAGAATGGCGCCCGCGGCCGCGCGCCCGGGGTAGTAAACGATGCCGACGATGCCGGCGAAGATCGCCGCCGTGGCAAGGAAGCCAGCGATGTAGTGGGATGCCGGAAGCGCGTCCGGCGACCGCTCCGTCTCCTCGAAGCTCATGAGGCCGGGGTGCGCTTCCGCGCGTGAACGGGAACCGGGCGCCGCGCGGGAACCCCGTGCGGACCGGGCCTACGGCCGGGAATCGGCTTGTGCGGCGCGCGGCGGCGGCTGGGACCGCCGACTCCGCCGCTTCCGTTGCCGCTCTCCGCGGCACCGAATGCGGGTCCAGTCGAGGGCCCCGGAGGATCCTTGACCGCCCACCAGATGACGTAGCCGAGGTAGGCGATTGGGATCTTCAGGATGACCAGGAACCAGATGCTGAACCAGAGCATCGGCGAAGGGAAAGTGTAACCTAGCCCGCTTCCGGTAAACACCAAGCAGGCGTTACGTCACTGCGGCCCGTTGCGGCGTCGCGCCTCCGGTCAGCTCCCCGGCCCAGGGGGCGAACCGTTCCTGTAACCGACAAGGGGGGCACTGCATGCGTAGTTCATTGCTCGCGCGCGGGCTGCTCGTCGGGCTCGCGCTTTCCTTCCTGGTCGCCCCGGCGGCTCTAGCGGACGATCCCGGGACAACGACCGAGACGAGCACGACCACAGAGACCACGACAACCACGACGACCGAGACAACCGAGGCAACCACCACGACGACCGAGACAGCGCCAACGGAGACGAAGGCCGCGCCCGATCCTTGGGCGGAGACCCCGGAGACACTTCGCCTCCGAGCGCGGGCTGTCCACTACCGGACAGTCGCGCGGCGGTGGAAGGCCCTGATGGGCAAGCCGAGACCACGGCTCGGGACTGCCCCGATCGCGTTCGAGTCCCTCCTCGAGCGGCGCCGCTGGCGGGCACGGGCCTGGCGGGCCAAGGCGCGCGCAGCCCGACGGGCGGGCCACACGCCTCCCCATCTCCGCGCCTGGATCTGTATCCATGGGTACGAGGGCTCGTGGCGCGACCCGAACGCTCCGTACTTCGGCGGCCTCCAGATGGACCTCACGTTCCAGCGGCAGTACGGGCCCAGGCTCCTGCGGAACAAGGGAACCGCCGACCACTGGACGCGCTTCGAGCAGATGTGGGTGGCCGAGCGCGCGCACCGCTCAGGAAGAGGCTTCTACCCCTGGCCGCTGACGGCCCGCCGCTGCGGCCTCATTTAGGAGGACGAAGTACGGCGAACTGGTCGGTGACCTCGAGGTTGCGCGAGCGAAAGCGATAGACCGCAGCCGGGCGCCCCCCCGCCCGGCCCGGCGGTCGTAGCTCTCCGATCGGCTCCAGCAGACGGCGACGGAGCAGCACGCGCTGGAGGTTCGTCGCCGACACGTCGTGGCCGAGCGCGGCGCGGTAGAGGCGGCGAAGCTCGGCGATCGTGAACGCGGGCGGCGCGAGCGCGAAGCCGATGTTCGTGTAGGAGAGCTTCGCGCGCAGCCGCTCACGCCCCGCGAGCACGACAGCCAAATGGTCGAAGGCGAGCTCTGGAAGGTCGTCGACCGGATGCCAGGCCGTATCGGCCGGGACTTGCGGGTCGATGCCCGCCGGGATCAACCCAAGATATGCAGTGGCGACGAGCCGTTCGCCGGGGTAGCGCCCGGGATCGCTGAGCGTCTCGATCTGCTCGAGATGCGAGAGCTCGCGGACGTCCACCTTCGCAGCGAGATGGCGGCGGATCGAGTCCTCCAGCGTCTCGTGGGGGCCGAGCCGCCCACCCGGGAGCGACCACGCCCCGAGGAAGGGCTCACGCGCCCGCAACCAGAGCAGCGCTTGCAGCTGCTCTTCCCGCACCTGGAGCACGACCCCGAGCGCCTCGTGGGCTGCGCGATGCTCTGTGGTAGACTTTTCCATCGGTTATCGCCTTAGAGTCGCAAACTAGGAGAATAGCGCGAATGGCCGTCGTCGAAGCACCAGTCTCGGTTCCTCTCCCCAGCCGGATGGACGTCGAGGATGTCCTCCGTGACGGCGGGTTCACGTCCTTCCACCGCCGGGCGGTCGCGATCACGGGCTTCGCCTGGACGTTCGTGGCGATGGAGATCCTCCTCGTGGGCTTCACAGTGCCCGTGTTCACCGCGATCTGGGGGCTTTCCGGGAGCTTCGCCGGCTGGATCGCGGCGTCCGCGCTGGGCGGGTCACTCGTGGGCAGCGTCGTGCTCGGGCGGCTCGCCGACCGAATCGGTCGGCGGCGGATTTTCCTCGGCGCGATCCTTTGGTACGCCGTCTTCACGGCCCTGACCGCTCTCGCTTGGGGACCCGGCGCCCTGTCGGCCTTCCGCTTCCTCGCGGGCATCGGCCTGGGCGGGATGCTCGTCGTCGATCCCTCCCTCCTCGCCGAGTACCTGCCCCCGCAGCGGCGCGGCCGCTTCCTCGTCTTTCTGGACTTCTTCTGGCCGGTCGGGCTTCTGCTGGCCACTGGGCTCTCCTGGCTCTTCCTCGACCAGGTTGGCGGTGACTGGGGCTGGCGCTGGCTCTTCCTAGCCGCCTCGTTCCCGGCGTTCCTCGCCTTCGCAGCGCGACTCTCGCTCCCGGAGAGCCCCTACTTCCTCGTCCGCCGCGGCCGGCTCGACGAAGCCGCGGAGGTGCTCGAGGAGATCACGGGCCGAAAGGTCGCGCCCGACGAACTCGCGGCGCCGGAAGAGCCTCGGACCTCCGTGCGCGAGCTCGTCTCGAAGCGCCTGCGCTCGACGTCAGGCCTGATCGTCCTGGTCTGGATCGCGCTCAACATCTCCTACTACGGGCTCTTCCTCTGGCTCCCGTTCGTCCTTCAGGGTGAGAAGCAGTTCTCGCTGAACGTCTACGTCCTCCTCGCGCTGTCGGCCCTCTCGCAGTTCCCCGGCTACGCGGCGTCCATCTGGCTGGTGGAGCGAATCGGGCGCAAGCCGACGCTCGCCCTCTTCCTCGCACTCGGCGGGGTCAGTGCGCTGACCTTCGCGCTCGCCGACTCGGCACCCGTCTACGTCGCGGCGCTCTTCTTCGTCGGCTTCTTCAACCTCGGCGCTTGGGGTGCCGTCTACCCGTACACGTCCGAGCTCTTCCCCACTCGCGTGCGCTCGAGCGCCTTTGGCATGGTCGAGGGCTTCGGCAAGGGAGCGGCGATCGGAGGCCCGTACCTCTTCGGAGCGCTGATCGACTGGACGGGCGACACCGTCTGGTCGCTCATCTTCATCGCCGCCGTGATGGCGGTCGGCGCGGTCGTGGTCCTTTTCGGCCGCGAGACGCGCGGCGCGCGTTTAGCCTAGGCGACTTCCTCGTCGCCCCAGATCGAGGCCGAGACGTAGACGAGCGCAATGGCGGCGAAGATCACGAGCGAGGCCGTCGCATTAAGAAGCGCCACGAGCGTGGCGGTGACGTACAAAGGCACGCCCGGCAAGTAGCTCCGGTTGATGCCGCTGACCTCGCGCCGGTTGGCATCCGGTCGCAGAAGGCGCCTGTACGCGTACTGCCAGAACAACTGGAAGAAGATCGCGATGACGGTGAGGGTGAGGCCGTACGCAACGGCGGCTTCCCGTGCACCATCCTCCCCGATGTGCTCGGCGAAGACCCCCGTTGGGAACGGCAAGAACGCGACGGCCATGAGCAGGAAGAGGTTGATGAAGAGAAACGTCCGGTCGGCTTCCCGGATGAACGTCAGGACGACGTGGTGGTTGACCCACATGATTCCGATCGTGAGAAAGCTGAGCGCGTAGGCGAAGTAGGAGGGCCAGAGGTCCACCAGGCCGTGGCCGATGTCATCCCCGGGCAGCTGGATCTCCAGCACGAGCAGTGTCGCGGCGATGGCAAAGACCCCGTCGGCGAAGGTCTCGAGGCGAGTCGTGGACACCGGTGCAACGGTAACGCGGGGGTAGGCTGGAACTCGTGAACCGCCTGGCGCAGGAAACCTCTCCCTACCTCCTCCAGCACGCCGACAACCCGGTGGACTGGTACCCCTGGAGCGAGGAGGCCTTCGGACTGGCGCGGACCGAGGACAAGCCGGTCTTGCTCTCGATCGGCTACGCGGCGTGCCACTGGTGTCACGTCATGGAGCACGAATCGTTCGAAGACCCGGAGACGGCCGAGTTGATGAACGAGCGCTTCGTCTGCATCAAGGTCGACCGGGAGGAGCGCCCCGACGTCGACGGCCTCTACATGGAAGCGGTCGTGACGATGACGGGACACGGCGGCTGGCCGATGACCGTCTTCCTGACGCCGGACGGGCGCCCGTTCTACGGGGGCACGTATTTCCCGCCTGAGCCTCGCTACAACATGCCGAGCTTTCGTCAGCTCCTCCTGGCGGTCTCCGCGGCCTACCGCGAGCGGCGTTCAGAGCTGGAGCGGCAAGCCGACGCGCTCGTCGAAGCGATTCGGGAGGCAAGCGCTGTCCGGCCTTCGACGGAGCCGCTGACGACCGAGCTGCTCTCTCGAGCGGTCTCGGCGCTCGCTGGCCAGTTCGATCCGGAATTTGGAGGGTTTGGCCGCGCGCCGAAGTTCCCGCCGGCGTCCAATCTCGAGTTCCTCCTGCGGACAGACCGCGAGGACACGCTCGAACTGGTCCGCAAGACGCTGGACGGCATGGCCGCCGGGGGCATGTACGACGTGGTCGGGGGAGGGTTCCACCGCTACTCCGTGGACGACCGCTGGCTCGTCCCTCACTTCGAGAAGATGCTCTACGACAACGCTCTGCTCGCAAGCGTCTACCTGCATGCGTGGGTCGTGACGGGGGAGGACCGCTACCGGCGGATCGTCGAGGAAACGCTTGACTACCTCGTTCGCGAGTTGCGCCTTCCGGAGGGCGGCTTCGCCTCGGCGCAGGATGCCGACACCGCCGGCGTGGAGGGACTCACTTACACATGGGAGCCTGACGACGTGGACGATCCCGGGTGGCTCCAGCCGTTCGAGGGGCGAGGAATCATCCGAGCAGAGCTGCCCCCCGACGCCAAGCGGAGGCTGCTCGAGGAACGTCAGCGCCGAGAGCAGCCTTTGAGAGACGACAAGGTCGTCACCGCCTGGAACGGGCTCGTGCTCGCCGCATTCGCCGAGGCCTCGTGGCGACTCGACCGGCCCGATTATCTGGAAGTGGCACTGGACCTGGCTCGCTTCCTGCAGGAGGAGATGACCGGTGAGAACGGGCTCCTCTTCAGGACGTATCGGGACGGCACCGCGAAGATCGAGGGTTACCTCGAGGACTACGCCAACGTCGCGAACGGCCTCCTGGAGCTGCACTGGGCGACAGGCGACCTACGCTGGCTGGAGGAGGCGCGGGCGGTGGCCGACCGGGCCGAGCGTTTCTGGGACGAGGAGCGCGGCGGCTATTTCGTCGACGATCACGGTCTGGTCGCGCGGCGAAAGGAGTTCGACGACCACCCCACTCCCTCCGGGAACTCGATGACGGCTTTCGTCCTCCTGCGGCTGGGCCGCATCTACGGCGACGCGGAGATGGAGAACCGGGCGGTCGGCGTCTTCCGCCTCGCGCGGCCCCTCCTCGAGCGGGCGCCGACGGCTGTCGGCCACCTCCTCTGCGCGCTCCAGCTCCACTTCTCGCCTCCCCGCGAGGTGGCGGTGGTCGGGGCCTCGGAGGAGCTCAGGAAGGCGGCCCTCGACGGCTTCCAGCCGAGCACCGTGTTCGCGTTCGCCCCCGAGCCGACGGACGCCGTGCCACTCCTCGCGGCCAAGGGCCTCGTAAGCGGCCGGCCGGCCGCTTACGTCTGCGAGCGCTTCGCCTGCCAAGCACCCGTCACGAGCCCGGGGGAGCTGCGCGCCGCCCTGAGCTCCTCCTAGAGCCCGATGACTTTGTGTTCCACGAACACATATGGGAATCGGCCCGTGAAGAGATCGGCCAGGAGGCGGTCGAGCTCGTCGGAATTGCGCCGTTTTCGCTCGCGCTCGGCAAGCAAGATGCGGCGCACGGAGGAGTAACTCGGGCGGGGAGTCCCGAGGCGGGCAGCAACCGGGCTGAGCAGCCGCCAAGCTTCCGCGTAGCGCATCCCGAAGGCGTCCAGAACCCGCAGGGCTAGGAGAAATTCACGTTGCACCGGAGGATAGAAAGTCACTCACCGAGCGTGCGAGAAAGAACTTTGTGCGTGTGAAACACAATGCGTCTTGAGGGCGACGGGTTAGGCTCGAAGGAGCTTCGCGACGACTTTTAGATCCGCGACAAAGTCCTTCATCGCGGCCGCACGGTCGTCCTCGGTCTCCTGCCGGAGAATGGATGAGGGATGCACGGTCGCGACGACGTACGGTGCGAGATCGGAATCCACCGGCACGCCGCGCTGCTTCGTCACCCGGAACTGACGGCCGAGGAGCGCCTGGGCGGCCGTCGCCCCCAGCGCCACGAGCACCTTCGGCTGCACGACGGCGAGCTCCGCGTCGAGCCAGGGCCGGCAGGCGGCGAGCTCCGCCGCGTTCGGCTTCTGGTGGATGCGCCGCTTTCCCCGCCCGACCCACTTGAAGTGCTTGACCGCGTTCGTGACGTACGCGAGCGACCGGTCGATTCCCGCCGCTTCGAGCCCCTCGTCGAGGACGCGGCCGGCGGGGCCGACGAACGGCCGCCCTTCGAGATCTTCCTTGTCGCCCGGCTGCTCGCCAACGAAGACGATCTCGGCTGACTCGGCGCCTTCGCCAAAGACCGTCTGCGTTCCAATCTTCCAGAGGTCGCATTCCTTGCAGTCGGCGGCCGCCTCGCGGAGTTCCTCGAGGCTGCGTGTCTCCGGACCGAAGAGCTGATCCTGGGCCACGAGGGCCCTATACCCGCTACGGGCGAATGAAGACTGGGGTGCCGAGCGGGACGCGGCGCATGAGGACGCGGAGGTCAGCGTCGCGCGCGCGGAGACAACCAGCCGAGGAAGCCGTGCCGATCGTGGACGGAGCATTCGTCCCGTGAATAGCGATGCGGTTGCCGCCCGGCCAGCCCGCGGGCAGGTATGGCTGATGCGCTGACAGAGCCAGGATGCAGCAGCCGTAGTAGGAACCGTAGTTCGATCCAGCCAGCCTGTCCGTGACGGCGAAGCGCCCGGTCGGCGTCGGCGATCCGGACCGGCCGATGCCAACGGCCATTCGGCGCACGACCTGGTCGCCCTTCTTAAAGAGGAGCAGGTGGCGCGACAGGTCGATTGTCAGGCTCTTGGGAGTGGTCGTCAGTCCAACCGAGCGAGCGCGCACCCACCCGGACCGCCCGTTGGGAAGCTTCGTGGAGATGACACGGAGCCATCGACCGCGGTTTTGGACGACGCCGAGTGTCTGCGGCGAGCCAAATTCCGTTGCCGCCCCCAACCGGGCGACGGCGGGGCCACCGCGATATGCGTACAGAGCCACAGGTCGGGTCACTTGCGCAATCTCGAAAGCTACGGTGGGCTCCTCCGCTGGTGTGGGCGCGCTCGCAAACGCGGCGATCGTCGCTCCGACGGCGAGAGCACTGGCCATACCTCCTTCCTCGGCCGTGCAGGCTCCCGGCGCCTCCCCCGTATGGGGGCCCGGCGGCTCACCCTTTTGGGTTAGTCCACGAGACCCAAATCCCGCAGAAATGCGCCTCCGCCGATCGTGCGCTCGGCCCGGCCGCCTGCGCGCTCCCACAGGCCGCGATCCGACGTGACAAGCCAGTAGGGCTCCTCCAGTCGGCTCGCCTCGCGGGCGATCCAGTCGTCCGCGCTCTCGCCTGTCGTTCCGACGGCCCCCTCTGGAGCCCTCCCGTCGAAGACGATCACCGCGTCCATTCCTTCCCGCTCCGCCCAGGCACGGACAGCCTCGACGAGCTCCTCCTCGGGAACGTTGGGCCAGCGCGAGCGCAGGACGTTCCGCGCATCTACGAGAACAACGGTCACCGCTCGGCCGCCAGGCGAAGGCCGAGCGCGACGAGCACGGCGCCGGTGACGCCTTCGAGCGCCCGCCGGATCCGCGGCCTCCGCAGGAAGTCGCCCGCGCGCGCGACGACCGCGGCGTAGGCCGTCAGCCACGCGAAGGTCAGCGTGCAGAAGACGAGGCCGAGAGCGACGAGGGCGAGGAACGAATGCCCGAACTGCGGGAGGAGGCTGACGAAGAAGACGGCCATCTTCGGGTTGCCGAGGTTGCTGACGAGCCCTTGCCGGAAGGCCTTTGCCGAGGCGAGGCGCGGCGGGGCCACACCGCCCGTCAACCGCTCGCCCCTTCCGCGCACCGCGCCGATGAGCGCCTGCAGGCCCAGGAACACGAGGTACGCGGCGCCCGCGAGCCTGAGCGCGAGGAAGGCAGGCTCGGACGCTCGCAGCAGCGCCGCCAGGCCCGCGCTCGCCGCCAGCGTCCAGCATGCCTGGCCGACCGAGACGCCCGCAGCCGTGAAGACCCCGCTGCGCCTCCCTCCCAGCAGGGTGTTGCGAATGGTGAGGGCGGTGTCCTGTCCCGGCGTGGCGATGACGACGAGCGAGACGCCGAGAAACGCGGCGAGCTGGGCAAGCACGCCGGAATTCTTACCGCGGGAGCTCGAGCCAGACGTCGGCGCCGCCGTCCACGTTGGCGACATGCGCCGTGCCTCCGTGGGCGCGGGCGATGACGTCGACGATGGCGAGGCCCAGGCCGGCGCCCTGGCTGGCCCGTGCCGGATCGCCGCGGCTGAACGGCTCGAAGGCGTCCGCGATGAAGTCAGGCGCGAAACCGGCGCCCTCGTCCTGCACATGAAGCTCGACCCGCCCGTCCACACTCCGGGCTTCCAGGAGGATCGTTCCGCCACCGTGGCGCAGCGCGTTCTCGACCAGATTGCCGAGAGCCTGCTCGACTCGCAGGCGATCGACCGAAACAGAGAGACCGTCCTCGACGCGGAGCTCGAGCGGCCGCTGTACGTCTGCGACGCGACGCGCATAGCGCTCCCGCACGCCATCCAGCACCTCCCGGACGGACACCCGCTCGAGCCGGACCGGAAGCTTGCCGCCATCGGCTCGGGCGAGGACGAGCAGGTCCTCCGCGAGCTGCGAGAGCCGGTCGGTCTCCTCCGCGGCCGACCGAAGAGCCGCCTCCAGCTCTTCCGGGGTGCGCTCGCGCCGCAGCGCGAGCTCGAGCTCGGTGCGAAGCGCCGAGAGCGGCGTCCGGAGCTCGTGACTCGCGTCGGAGACGAAGCGCCGCTCGCGTGCCAACGCCGACTCCAGGCGGCCGAGCATGACGTTGAGGGTCTCGCCGAGACGGGAGATCTCGTCCTGCGCTGGAGGAAGGGGAAGCCGCCGTCCTGGCTCCGCGGCGGAGACCGCTTCCGCCTCGCGCCGCATCGACTCGACCGGGCGAAGAGCGGCCGCGGCGAGCCCGTAGCCGGCCAGCGAAGCGAGGAGCAGTGCGAGCGGGCCGCCGATGAGCAGCGCCACGAACAGGTTCTCCAGCGCATCTCCTCGCTGCTCCAGCGACGCTCCGACGACGACGATTCTCTGTCCGCGTTGCGTGTCGAGGGGCGTGGCGAGGATGCGGGCGGCCTCGTCGGAATTGGGGACAGAGCGCTCGATCGTCACCGCCTCTCGGCTCGCCCGCGAGATCTCTTCGGTGGTCAGGAGCGGACGGCCAAGCCCAGGTGTGGCGGCCAACACTGCGCCGCGGGGATCGAGCACCTGCGTCATCCCTTCTCCTTCCTTGCCGAGGGAGTCCCCCTGGCGGACCAGAGCGCCTACGTCGGTCGAGCGCGCGCGAAGGCTTTGGTCGATCGTGCGGTCCAGGGCTGAGCCGAGACGGACGTAGAGGAAGACGCCGGTGGCGGCGAGCACGATTGCCATCGCTATGGCGAAAGCCAGCGTCACGCGCAAGCGAATGGGAAGGCGTGCGAGGAAGCCCATCTCTCAGCCGCCTCCGTCGCGCCGCAGCCGGTAGCCCACTCCCCGCACCGTCTCGATCGAGTCGAGCCCAAAGGGGCGGTCGATCTTGGCGCGCAGGTAGCGCACGTAGACGTCCACGACGTTCGACCGGTTCTCGTAGCCGTAGTCCCAGGCGTGCTCGAGGAGGTCGAGCCGCGTGAGGACGTCGCCGGGGTTGCGCATGAAGGTCTCCAGGAGCGCGAACTCCTTGGCGGAGAGGTCGACCTCGGCCTCGCCTCGCCACGCCTGCCGCGTCGCCGGATCGAGGCGCAAGGTTCCGACCTCGAGGACGGCGGGGCGCTCAGACGGGCCCCGGCGCGTCAGCGCCCGCAGCCGCGCGAGCAGCTCGGCGAAGGAAAACGGCTTGCTCAGGTAGTCGTCCGCACCGCTGTCGAGCCCGGACACCTTGTCCTCCACCCCGTCGCGCGCAGTGAGCATCAGGATCGGGGACCAGACCCCGCTCTCGCGCAGCGACCGGCAGACCTCCAGTCCGTTCCGGCCGGGGAGCATGACGTCGAGCACGATCGCGTCGTACGGCGTCGCGCGCGCCATCCAGAGGGCCTCCTCGCCCGTCCGGGCGACATCCGCGGCATAGCCCTCCTCGACGAGGCCGCGCCGGATGAGCGCGGCCATCTTCACCTCGTCTTCGACGACGAGCGCGCGCATGGCCTCATTGTGAGCCACACGGGCCTGAACGGGCCTACCCGTCGCTGTTCGAGTCGTTCGTCTCCGAGTCGCCGTCGATCACGACGAGCTTGAAGTTCTCGTCGAGACGCACGTCGACCGTCTTTCCGTCGGTCTTCGTGACTTCAACCTCGTACGTGGCGCCGTGCTCGGAGTCCCGCTCGACCGCGTTCGCGTGACCGCCCCCGGTGATCTCCAGCGCGGCAGCCTTGGCCCGGTCCGCCTGGGGGCCGGTGATGTGCGACTCGCCGTCGTCGAACGCTCCGGTGGCGCGAGCAATGGCGGCACCACCGAGCGCGAGGACAAGCACACTCCCGACGGCGGCACCGAGCTTGAGGATTCGTTTTCTGTTCATCGTCGGCCTCCTCGAAGGTCCAGTTGTCATTGTGGCTGACCGTAGCGACCGCCGATGAAATGCCGATGAGAGGCCGCGCAGCCGCTCTCACGGCCTTCTCATTCGCCGTGCCTACCGTGGGGCCGACCAAGGAGGTTCGCCCATGCGTCACGTAGCTCTTCCCGTCAGCGCAGCCCTACTCATCGGCATTGCCACCGCCTGCGGCGGAGGAAACTCGCAATCCACCCAGCCGACCGGTGGGACCGCAACCGGTACCGCAGCGACGTCCCTCCCCGTCGGAGGCAAGCCTTTCAAGATGAATCCGGCCGACTTCACGACCGAGATCGATCATCCCTACTGGCCGATGAAGGCCGGCAGCCGCTGGATCTTCCGCGAGACGGACGCCGAAGGGTCCGTTTCCCGCGTCGTCGTCACCGTCCTGGACAAGACGAAGACGATCATGGGCATCGAGGCCAGGATCGTCCATGACCAGGTGAGCGAACAAGGCGAGGTGAAGGAAGACACTTTCGACTGGTACGCCCAGGATGCGGAGGGCAATCTCTGGTACCTCGGCGAGGATACGACCGAGTACGAGAACGGCAAGCCGAAGACGAAGGAAGGCTCCTGGGAGGCCGGCGTCGACGGTGCTCTCGCCGGAGTCATCCTCCCGGCGCACCCCGAGGTCGGCATGACCTACCGCGAGGAGTACTACAAGGGCCACGCCGAGGACGGCGCCTCAATTCTGAGCGTGGACGCGTTCGCGAAGGTTCCCTACGGCACGTTCGATCACGGGATCCAGACCCGCAACTTCAGCGGGATCGAGCCCGACACGATCGAGGAGAAGATCTACGCGAAGGGAGTCGGCGTCGTGCTCGAGCTCACGGTGTCGGGTGGCTCCGACCGGACCGAGCTCGTTAGCTACGAGGAGGGCTAGCCGCGGTTGTGGTTCACGAGCTCGATGTTGTTGCCGTCTAGATAGCGCACGTTCCTAAGCTTCTTCTTCGCAAATGCGCTACCGTGCGGACGAGGGCAGAGGCGATGACATTCGACGTCTACACGCGCGTGTCGAAGCTGGGCGAGCGCAGCGAGGACAACCTCCGCTCTCCC
>DATNOU010000159.1:0-55135 GCA_035601195.1 Gaiellaceae bacterium
CCCGGCCGGAAAGCGGATCGCAAACGCCTTCACAACCGCGGCCGCATGGGAGCGGCGCCTCCGCTCCGAGCGCACGCGCGCGACGCTTGCGCGGACGCGGGCGCAGGGAAAAACACTGGGGACGCCGCGGAGAGCTGCCGCGCCAACCGTCGAGAAGATCACAAGCCTGCGCGCCCAGGGCAAGAGCCTGCAAGCGATCGCCGAGGAGCTCAACCGGCTCCGCATACCGACCGCGCGCGGCGGGGCCAAATGGCGACCCAGCTCGGTCGCCTCCGTGCTCAACCGGGTCTCCTAAGCTAGCGGCTCGGCCCTCGCACGAGAGCTAGCCACGCGATCACCCCGCGGTCAGGTAATGTTAGGAACGGGCGCTATCTATCGGGGTCGAGCAGGAAGCCGCCGTAGTAGTCGCCGCCGTTCTCGGGGCGAACCCCGGGCCGCCCGTCGTCGCGGTAGCCGGCCTCCGTCCCCGCTCGCCAGAACTCGTCGACGTGCGCGCGTGACGGGGCAACAAAGCCGATGTGCAGACCGCGCGTCACCGGCTTCTCGGCCTCCGCCGGCGAGAGCGAGAAGTCGTCCCACTCGGCCAGATGCTCGTCGGAGTACGTCTTCTCCACGCCGAGGGTGCGGAGAACCGTCTCGTAGAACCGCTCGGAGGCCTCGCGGTCGGACACGCGTATCGTCACATGATCAAACATCACTTGGAGGAAGGCGGATCATGGCAAGGCTTACCCTCGACATCTCGATGTCACTGGACGGCTTCATCGCCGGGCCGAACCGGACAGTAGAGCAGCCGCTCGGCGACGGCGGCGAACGGCTCCACGAGTGGATCTTCGGACTTGCGAGCTTTCGCGAACGCCACGGAAGGTCTGGAGGAGAGAGGAACGCGGACGACGAGGTGGTGCGCGAAACGCTGGACACGGCCGGGGCCGTCCTCATGGGCAGGCGCATGTTCAGCGGCGGCGAGGGCCCGTGGGAAGACGATCCGGTCGCGGACGGGTGGTGGGGAGACGATCCCCCGTTCCGCGTGCCGGTCTTCGTTCTCACCCACCACGCCCGGGAGACCGTGGCGAAGCAAGGTGGCACGTCGTTCATCTTCGTCACGGACGGCCTCGACGCCGCGCTCGCCCAGGCTCGCGACGCGGCCGGCGACAAAGACGTCGCGGTGGCCGGTGGCGCGAGCGTCGTCCAGCAGTGCATCGAGGCCGGGCTCCTCGACGAGATGCAGATCCACCTCGTGCCTGTATTTCTCGGTGGGGGCGTCCGGCTGTTCGATCAGCTTGGCGACACGCGGCCCGATCTGGAAGTCGAGAGGGCCTTTCACTCCCCAGCCGTTACCCACGTCAAATACCGCCTCCCGAAATGACGACGCGCATCGGAGGGAATGGATTCGTGGGGGAACCAGAGCGGTCCCCCCACGAATTTTCTAGGCCGCGAGGTCGAGCGCCGGCTCGGCCTCTGGAGCCTGCTCGAGCTCGTCACGGCGGATGAGCGTCAGCGCGGCCACGACTCCGAGGCCCGCAATGATCACCCCGGCGAGAAACGCCGACGAGAAGCCGTCGACGAGCGCCGCCGGCAGCGCCGTGCCCGACGCAACCGCGTCGTCGGTTCGCGACGTCGCGATCGTCGAGAGCGCTGCGATGCCGAGCGCGCCCCCGATCTGCTGCGACGTGTTGATCAGGCCAGAGGCGAGGCCCGCCTCCGCAGCCTCGACACCGGCGAGTGCCGCGATCGAGATCGGCACGAACGCGAAGCCGATGCCGATTCCGATCAAGAGGAAACCCGGCAGGAGATCGGCAACGTAGGAGCCGCCCACCGAGACCTGCGTGAAGTACACGAGGCCCGCGGTGAGGAGCGTCATGCCGAGGACGAGCACCGGCTTCACGCCCACGCGCGTGACGAGCTGCGCCGCCACGGCCGACCAGACGATCGCCGTTCCCGCCACCGCGAGGTAGGCGACCCCGGTCTTCATCGCCGAATAGCCCAGCACCTGCTGCATGTAGAGCGTCAGCATCAGGAACATCGCGAACAGCGCGGTGCCCATGATGAAACCGGCCACGTTTGCGCCGCTCACGGTGCGGGTCTGGAGGATGCCGAAACGCATCAACGGCTCGGAGTGACGGAGCTCCCAGCCGACGAAGCCGGCGAGCAAGACGATCGAGGCCGCGAAGAAGGCAACCGTCTGGCCTGCGAGCCAGCCGTCCCGGCCCGCCTGGGTGATCGCATAAACGAGCACAGAGAGGCCGCCGGTCACGAGCACCGCGCCCGGGAGGTCGAACTTCTTCACGCGCGCGTCGCGGCTCTCCGCAAGGAGGAGCGGTGCGGCCACGAACGCCATGACACCGACCGGCACGTTGACGAAGAAGATCCACTCCCAGCTCAGGGCGTCGGTGAGGATGCCGCCCAGCAGCACTCCGGCGGCCGCGCCGAATCCACCCACGGCTCCCCAGACGCCGAGCGCGATGTTCCGCTCGCGTCCTTCGACGAACGTCGTCGAGAGGATCGAAAGGGCCGCCGGCGTGATGATCGCCGCTCCGAGCCCCTGGAAGGCGCGGGCGCCGATCAACGACGCCTCTGACCACGCCAGGCCCGCGAGCAACGAAGAGACTGTGAAGAGGATCACGCCCGCGAGAAAAATGCGCCTGCGGCCGAGAAGGTCGGCCGCACGCCCGCCGAGGAGCAAGAATCCTCCGAAGACGAGCGCGTATGCGCTGATCACCCACTGCAAGTTTTCTTGGGAGAATCCCAGATCGACCTGGATCGACGGCAACGCCACGTTCACGATTGCGATGTCCAGGACGACCATGAACTGGACGACGCTCAGGAGCGCCAGCGCCAGCCACTTACGTCGATCGGATGTCACCATGTCGTCCGGTTTCCTTTCGCTTCGATAGGGACGACTGGCAAACTAGCAGAGACTACTTGCAGATTGCAAGTTTCCCCTTCACAACAGCAAGCGCACTAGGTACACTGACTCGACATGACCAAGCGTTACGACGAGTACTGCCCTGTCGCTCACGCCCTCTGCCTCGTCGGGGAGCGCTGGGCGTTGCTGGTCGTGCTCGAGCTGATGGGCGGCCCCAAGCGCTACACGGACCTCGCGGACAACCTCCGCGGGATCGGCACGAACATCCTCGCCTCCCGCCTGCGCGATCTCGAGGCCGCCGGGGTCGTGACGAAGCGGAAGCTCCCGCCTCCTGCCGCCTCGCAGGTCTATGAGCTGACCGAGTATGGGCGAGAGCTCAAGCCAGCCATTCGCGAGCTCGCGCTTTGGGGCGCCCGCTCGCTCGGCCCCCCCACCGCCGCCGACGAGCTCTTCCCTGGCTGGCTTGTAAACGCGCTCGACACCGTGCTCGCGCCGCTTGCGCCGCCGGGTCGCTTCGAGTTCCGCGTCGGGGACGAAGTGGCCTCTCTCGTCGACGGCGAGGCGCAACCGGGATCCGTGGAGGAGCCGGACGTCGTCGTGGAGGGTGATCCCGAGGGCATCTACTACATGTTCGTCGACAGACGGCTCGACCTCGTCAAAGTCTCGGGAGACCGCGGCCTGCTCGAGCAGCTGATCGACGTGGCACCCGCTCCAGTCGAACTGCAGGTCGCTAGCTGAGCTAGGTAACCTGGCCCGCGGGCCTATGGCAGAACGGCGGGCAGCTCACGAACGTCTTGCGACCGGCGCGCTCGCGCGCTGGACGCGAGCCTGCGCCACACATCCCTGGCGCGTCGTCGGCGGCTGGGTCGGCATCGTCGTCGCCCTGGTCGTCCTCGTCGCGACGGTCGGGGGGTCGCTCAAAGATCAATTCGAGATCCCCGGGTCCGACACCCAGAAAGCCACCGACCTGATCGAGAAGGAGTTTGCGTCGGAGCAAGGCGGCGTGCTGAACCTAGTCTTCGCGGCGCCCCCGGGCCAACGGCTCGACACCCCGAAGCGCAAGGCGGCGATCGAGAAGACGATCGCGCGCCTCAAGTCGCCGGAGTTCAAGCCGACCAAGGACAAGGCGGGCATCGAGAGCGTGGGCGATCCTTTCAGCGAGGACACCGTTTCCGATGACGGGCGCATCGCCTACGCGGAGGCGCAGTTCGATCGGGTCATCTACGACAAGGATCGCGAGGCGGTCCTCGCCGTTGAAGACGAGGTCCGCCGGACAGTCGAGCCGGCCGGCGTGGAGGCCGAGTTCAACGGTGACGCCGAGTTTCCGCCCATCGAGCAGGGGACGCAGGAGCTGCTCGGCCTGCTCGCGGCGCTCCTCGTGCTGATCGTCGTCTTCCGCACCTTCGTGGCCATCGCGCTCCCGATCGTGCTCGCGCTCAGCGCGTTGGCGACGGCGTTCCTCCTGCTCTTCATTCTCGCCGGCCTCACCGACATCAACACGATCACGCCGCTCCTCGTGTCGATGATCGGGCTCGGCGTCGGCATCGACTACTCGCTCTTCATCGTCACGCGCTTCAGGCAGCTCCTGCACGACGGCCTTTCGCCCGTGGATGCCGCAGCCGAGGCGGGCGCCTCCGCCGGACGGGCTGTGCTCTTCGCCGGCGTCACCGTAGCAATCTCGGTGAGCGGCCTCGCCTTTTTCGGGCTCGACTTCATCACGAAGCTCGGCATCGGCAGCGCGCTCGGCGTGCTGACGACGGTCCTGATCGCGAACTCGCTCCTCCTGGCGGTGCTGAGGCTGCTCGGTCACAAGGTCGACCGGCTGAAGGTGCCCTTCCTGCGCCGCGTCGACGACGCTGAGGCAGCCCGCGAGAAGACACCGATCGCCCGCTGGGGGAGGTTCGTCACCGCGCACGCGCGGGGAGTGTTCGTCGTCACGCTCCTCATCGTCGTCGCACTCGCCTCCACTTCCCTGCTCGTCCGTCTGGGGGCGGCGGACCAGGGCACGCAGCCGACGGCGCAGACGTCGCGGCGGGCCTACGACCTCCTCGCCGAGGGCTTCGGCGCGGGTTTCAACGGTCCCATCCCGATCGTCGTCGACGTAAACGATGACCCCCAGGCGCCGGACAAAATCTACGAGCGCGTGCAAGCTCTCCCCGGCGTCGCCTCGGTCGGTGAGCCGCAGCTGAACGATGAAAAGACGGTTGCGATCGTGTTCGTGACCCCGGACTCCGCCCCGCAGGACGAGGCCACGGACAAGCTCGTCGACCGGCTGCGGGACGACGTCATTCCGGCGGCGACCGCGGGCGGAGACGCCGTCGCCTACGTCTCGGGCTTGACGGCCGCGTTCAAGGACATCGCCCAACGGATCATGGAACGGCTGCCGCTGTTCCTGCTCTACATCGTCGGTGTCACGTTCCTGGTCCTCGCGATGGCCTTCCGCTCAATCGTCATCTCACTGACGGCAGCGATCACGACCATCCTGTCCGCGTTCGTCGGGTTCGGCGTGCTCACGCTCGTCGTGCAGGAGGGTCACCTGCTCTCGCTCACCGGGCTCGATAGGACCGGTCCGATCGAGACCTTCGTGCCTCCGATCGCCTTCGCGATCCTCTTCGGGCTCTCGATGGACTACATGGTCTTCCTGATGAGCCGCATTCGCGAGGAGCACGTGCACGGGCTCAGGTGCCGCGAGGCGGTCGAGCACGGGATCGCCGCAATCGGCCGCGTCGTCGTCGCGGCGGCGCTGATCATGGGCACGGTCTTCGCGGCCTTCATCCTCACTGCCGATCGCATCTCGAAGGAGTTCGGGCTGCTGCTCGCGGTCGCGATCCTCACTGACGCTTTGATCGTGCGAATGACGCTCGTGCCTGCGTTCCTGACCCTCATGGGCGAGAAGGCCTGGTACATGCCGCGCTGGCTCGACCGGATCCTCCCGGACGTCACGATCGAGCCGCCGCACGACCGCGAGGCCCTGCCCAGGCGCGGCGTCGAGCGGCCGGCCGAGGCGCCCGGGTGAGAAATCCCCGCCAATCAGCCGTGTGACGAAGACCGCGTAACCGCAGGTCGCAGTGCGCGCCGGGGCGTGTCTGCCCTACTCGGTCACGCGGTCAAGCCCGCCGACGCCAGATGCGAGTCCGGCGCCTCGCAGCGGGCGGCCGCCGCAGCGACGAGGACAGCGACGACCTCTTCGAGCTGCTCGAGCAGGTTTTCGTCCACGAGCCGGCCCTCCTCGTCGAAACGGGTCGGAGCGTGGCCGACCGCCACCTCTCCCTCGACCACACGGGCCCCCGTCGCGGCCAGCACCTTGCGGAGCTCGCCCTGGGACCAGACGGCGCCGAACGCGCCGGTCGAGGCGCCGACAACCGCGACCGGCTTGTTGCGGAGCGGATTCGTCGCCAGCGGCCGCGACACCCAGTCGATGGCGTTCTTGAGCTGGCCGGGCACGGACGAGTTGTATTCCGGCGTCGCGAAGAGGACGGCGTCGGCGCCGGCGATCGCCGCGCGCAGAGCCGCGGCGGCGGCCGGCGCCTCCTCCGTATCGTCGTCCTCATCGTACGGCGGCACCTCTTTGAGCCCGCCCCAGAGCTCAAACTCCACCTCATCGGGGAGCAGGCCGGCAGCCGCGCCGAGCAGGCTCGTGTTGTACGAGCCGCGGCGGAGGCTGCCGGAGATGCCGAGGATCTTCACGGTGCTAGTCGCCTTTCACGAAGTAGAAGTAGAGGTCGCCCACGATGCGGACCTCGTTCGCGAGGGCCGGCTGACCGGTGGGAAGCGGCAGGTTCCAGTTGACGCCGAACTCCGTGCGGTCGATCACCGTCGTCAGCTTGAGCACAATGCGCTCGTTGCCGGAGTAGTCCTCCAGCGGCGGGCTGACCGTGCCGGCGAGAGCGACGGGCCTGGTGACGCCCTTGATCGTGATCTCTCCCTTGACCGTGACCGCTTCGCCGTCGAGGTCGATGTCCTCCGCCGTGAAGCGCAGATCGGGATTTCGCTCGGCGTCGAAGAAGTCCGGCGACTGAAGATGGGTCGCGAGATTCTCGTCCTTCACATCGACGCTCGCGACCTTCGCGGTGCCTTCGAGCCTGGCACTCTCGCCCTCGACGGCAAGGGTCGCCTCGACCTCGCGGAAGTCGCCCTTGAACGTCCCGGCGAGGTAATCGACCTCGAAGCCGACGGACGAGTGGACGGGGTCGAGCCGCCAGGTGCCGGCCGGAGCGATCGTCACTGTCTGCGTGGTGCTCACTTGCTCCTCCTCTTTGCGTGGTGTAATATTGACTACGCAAAGGAATTTACCCCAACTCAATTGAGAGCGCAAGCATTGCACACGCAAACGTCTGCAGCCCCAGAAACGCCGTCGGCCGTCCGCGCCTGGACGCGGCTTCTACGCGCGCACGCGGCGACCACGCGCGTTCTCAGCGCCGAGCTCCAGTCGGACCACGGCTTGTCGCTCAACGACTTCGAGGCGCTCTATGTCCTCTCGGGCGCCGAGGGCGGACGGATGAAGCGCGTGGAGCTCGCCCGCCGGCTGCTCCTCACCCCTTCCGGCATCACCCGCCTCCTCGAGGGCCTCGAACAGGCGGGCCTCGTGAGGCGCACGACGTGCCCGACCGACCTTCGCGTCGCGTACGCCGAGCTCACACCGGAGGGACGTGAACAGTTCGAGGCCGCCTCGTGCGCCCACGTCGGGTCGATCCGCGACCTCATGGAGGAGCACTTCAGCGAGGACGAGCTCGACGAGCTCGGCGACATGCTCGGCAGGCTTCCGGGCGTCGCTGAGGGAGACGACACCTGCGCCGCTCTTTAAGGAGGGCTTGGCGAAACAGCGGCTTCGGGTTCGGTTAACCGCACCTTCGAACGCAGGCTGGCTGCCTTCCCCCCGGCGGCGCCGCGCGGCATGCTTACGCCATGAGCACGCCCGTTGTATCCGCGAGGCCGAATAGTTCCTTCGATGCTGCCGTGCTCGCCCTTGTCCGGGCGACCGATGCGAAGCGAGGCAGAAGCCTTGCCGTCATGGAACGAACGGGTCGTCGAGGGGAGATGACCCCACTCCACGTCCACCCCGAGGACGAGGTCGTGTACGTCGTCGAGGGCGCGCTGACGCTGTTCGTCACCGACGAACCAGTCAGGCTCGTGGCAGGCGACTCGTTCGCGGCTCCGCCGGGGATCCCGCACACGCTCGCCGTCGAATCCCGAGAGGCTCGCTACCTGAGCGCAACGGTCGCCCGCTCCGCGGCGCGCTACGAGGATTTCCTGCGCGCGGTCGCCGTCCCAGCGGAGGGGTCGTCCCTGTCCTGGCAGGAGAGCGGCGATGCGTCGCGGCTCGCGGCAATCGCGGCGCCGAACGGGATCGACGTCCTCGGCGAGCCCGGCGTCGTCGTCTAATCCACGTACGGCCCGTTGAAGACGGGTACCTCGCCGTACGGCTGCCCCGCCATGAGCAGGAACCGCGTGCCGGGGGAGGCACCGGTGACCCTGAGCTCAGCACCGCGACCGAGGAGGACGAGCTGGGGAGGCTTCGCCCGCCGTCCGTTGGCACCGAAGGACGCCTCGCCTTCCAGTACATAGGCGAAGCCCTGGAACTCGGGCGGGATGGCTGTCGTGACCTCCCCGCCTTCCGGCAACTCGATGTCGAGGACGAGCGCGGGCGTCCCCAGACGAACGGGAGAGCCCTCGTCGACCAAGACCCGCACCGTCGCGTCGCCCTCCTGCCGTAGGGGGATCTGCTCCGCTTGCAGCACCTGGGCGCTCGGCTCCATCTGCTTGTCTTTCCGGGCCAGATTCACCCACAAGAGGACGCCTCGAAACTCGGCATCGGCCTGGCCCTCCTCGAGCTCATCTGCTCCAATCGCCTCGGCGTGCCATACACCTCGCCCCGTCCGGAGCGCCAGGAGCGCGCCCTCGGCCAGTCGCGCCCGCTCCACGGCTCCGCCCGGCCCGGTGCTGTGGCCCGTGCTCACGGATCCCTCGAGGACGTACCAGAGGTTGTCGAAGCCCCGATGGGGATGCCTGGTGTCGACGCCCTTCAGGTCCGAGAGCCGGAGGCGACCTTCGTGGACAAGGATGAATGGATCGACCTGCTCATACGGCACTCCAGGGGAGGGCAGGGCCTCCAGGATGGGCTGCCCCATGACTTGGGTCCACGCTGCGTCCTCCACGAGGACGGCTTCGCGTTCCGTTGCAACTTGGCTCTTCATGCTTCCTTCTCCTTTCGGGCCTCTGGGGGCCCGCTATGCGCCGGGTCGAGGGTTGAAGACGGCCTCCGGTGGACACCAGCTCGAGCGCAGGCCCTCTGCGTCCCAGCCAGCCGTCGCCGCACCGGCGACGTAGGCGCTCTGGAGGAACTCGAGCAGGGTTCCGCGCGGGTCGGGCGAGTTCCGCACCTCGTCGTAAGGGAGGAGCGCGAGATGGCTCGAGCCGAACGGCTGCTGCCAGCTCGCCGCGTCGGGACGGAGGGGCTCCTCTGCGAGGCCGGCGGGCTCGGGCGCCGTATACGCGTAGAAGGCGGGCATGCGGACCTTCTGGTCGCCGGGCCAGAAGCCGAAGCTGATGACCTCGTGCGAGTAGGCCTCGCGTGTCACCCGGTCGGCGTTCGGGTTCTCAGGGGCGCGCCGGCCAGAGAAACGGGTCACGGCAATGTCGAAGCCGTGCCAGAAGACGTGCACCGGGCTGGTCTTGCCGCAGAACCAGCCCGCGAATTCCTGCAGTGTCCAGTCGATCCAGCGGAGCGCCTGCCAGAACCGCACGACCGCCTCGCGATCGTACGACGCGTGCTCGGTGTCCTCAGGGAAGGGCGTCGTCACCGGAATCCCGAACGGCTCGGCCTTTTCCTCGACCTCGATCTCAAGGCCGGCGAGCAGTGCGAATAAGCGCTCGTAGAAGACCGCAACCGAGAGGCCGTCCGCAAGCGAGAAGGAGTCCACCTCCCCACGGCTCGTGCGCACGACGAGCTCGTGGGCGACGAAGTCGAAGGAGACGTCGAAGTCCAAACCCTCGGAGCGAAGGCGACGCGTAGTCAGCCCTCGTGTGTCGACGTACAGAGGGACATTCCACCAGTGGTTTTGTGGTGGCGTCGCGGCCAGGCGCACCTTGCCGACGATCTGCGCCCAGAGGTGAAGCGTCTCTTTCGTCGGCTCCCACGGCTCGAGCGCAAGCTCCGGCAGCTCGCTCATGTTCCCGCCTCCGCGAGGTCGACTCGGAAGACGATCTCGTCCTCGTAGCACCAGCACCACTCCTCCCCCGCCTCGAGGGAGCGGATGATGGGGTGCTGGGACGATCGGGCGTGCGCTGTGGCATGGCGGTTTGGCGAGGAGTCACAGCAGCCGACGTGCCCGCAGGTGAGACAGCGGCGTAGATGGACCCATTGGCCGCCGATGCGCAGGCAGTCCTCGCAGCCCGGGACGCTCTCGGGCAGAGAGGTCACCTGAATCATGTCGAGATGCGCGCATAGATCCGTCATTTGCTCTCCTCTCCATTGGGAGCGAGCGCCCGGCGGAGCTCCGCCCGCTCGAAGGAGCCGTGGTACGGGAGGCCGTCGACGAAGATCGTCGGCGTACCGGCGGCGCCGCTTGCCAGGGCGCTCGAGCGGTCGGCCTCGACCCGGTCGAGATGGACATGCGCCTCGAGCTCTCGCCGGAACCGCTCGACGTCCAACCCGATCTCGTTTGCGTACCGTTCGAGGTCCGCTCTCTCGAGCGCTTTCTGGCGGCGGAAGAGGAGATCGTGCATCGGCCAGAAGCGCCCCTGCGCGGCTGCCGCCTCGCTCGCCTCCGCCGCGGCGAGCGCGTGTGGATGAATCTCGACGAGCGGGAAGTGGCGGAAGACGAACCGGAAGGGAACGCCGTCGGCTTCGAGGAACTGGACGCTTCGGTAGGCGATGCGTGTGTACGGGCATTCGTAGTCGCCGAAGATGAGGAGCGTCGGCCCGCGTGAGCCGCGCACGTGGTCGCGCGACTCGGCGACCTCGGGGACGAGGGCCGTGGTCACGGCCCTAGCACTGCCCTCCAGATTGCGGCCAGCTGCTTCGTCTGCTCGTCCGAGAGACGCTCGAGGAAGCGCTCCTTGACGCCGGCGACGTGGGTCGGCGTAGCATCCGCGACTACCTCGAAACCGCGGTCGGTGAGTCGCGCGTACATCTGACGCAGGTCGACCACGCCGCGCTCCCGCTCCACGAGCCCGTCTCGCTCGAGTCGCTCGACCAACCGGGTCAACCCGCTGCGGCTGAGGACGACCGCGTCCGCGAGCTCGAACATCCGGAGCCGCCGGTCGGGGGCGAGGCTGAGCTGAATGAGCACGTCGTACGAGGTGAGCGGGAGCCCGTGCCCTCGCTCCAGCTCCGCATCGAGCCCCCGCACGATCTGGGCGTGAGCCTGGAGGAAGCCGGCCCAGGCGGCGAGCTGCTCGGGCGCGAGCTCTCGCCAGGCTTGGAACTGAGCGGCCGCCGCAGCAGCGCGATCGGTAGCGTTGCGCATGCAACTCAACACTACCTACTCGAGAGGTAGTGACCTGGAGCCGAGCCTGATGCTCAGTCGGCGATCGTGGTCGCGAGCGCCTGCGCCCCGGCCACACGCACGGCCGCCGACAGTGTGGCGATGTCATAGGCGCCGTAATGGCGGCGACCATTGATGAAGAAGGTGGGCGTGCCGGAGACGCCGCTGAGGTCGGCGCTATCGACATCCTCGGCGACGCGGGCGGCGCCGGCGTGGGCGCGGAGGGCGTTCGTGAAGCTTTCGAGGTCGAGTCCGAGCTGCTCGGCGTAGCCCATCAGATCCGGCGGGCGGAGCGCGCCCTGGTTGCCGAGCAGGAGATCGTGCATTTCCCAGAAGGCCCCCTGGTCGGCCGCGGCTTCGGCGGCTTCCGCGGCGAGCTGGGCGCGAGGGTGGACGTCGTTCAGCGGCAGATGGCGCCAGACGTAGCGGACGTCGCCGAAATCGCGGAGGAGCTCCCGGACGACTGGTTCCGCCCGCCCGCAGTAAGGGCATTCGAAGTCGCCGTACTCGACAACCGTGACCGGAGCGTTGATCGGCCCACGCACGTGGTCACGCTCCGGGTCGACGTCGATGTAGAGGTCGACAAGCGGCTCGGCGGTTCCGAGGAGGGCGCGGATCCGCAGCCGTCGGGGCAGCAGCGCCGTGGCCCGGAACAGCAGCCAGGTGATGAGCGCCGCCCCGAGCGCGGCGCTGAGAATGCCGAGCTTCGCCTCCTCGAGCTGGCGCCCGTCGAAGGCGAGTGTCGCGACCAGCAGCGCGACCGTGAAGCCGATTCCAGCGATCGTACCGCCGCCGGCAACGGCAGCCCAGCCTACCGGCGGCCGCAGCCGTCCCCGCGTCAGGCGCGTCAGGAGCCACGAGCAGCCGAGAATGCCAACGGGCTTGCCGACGACGTAGCCGACCAAGATCCCGAGCGTTATCGGCGAGCTGAAAGCTCGTGACAGGAAGCCGCCGTCGACCGCGATCCCAGCGTTCGCTAGCGCGAAGAGAGGGACGATCACATAGCTCGTCCAGGGGTGGAAGAGCTGTTGCAGCCGTTCGTTGGCCGGCGTCGCCGATCTGAGCTCGACTCCGGCCACGCGTGCCAGTTCTGCAGTGGGTTGCTCGCGGAACTCGCGGAAGCGCTCCGTCGCCCGCTCGAGATTCGAGCGCGAAGCGGTGAACGCGTAGGCCAAGAGGCCCAGTGCGAGGCCGATGACGACTGGCTCGACGCCCGACTTGAGTAGGCTCACCCAAGCGGCGGTCCCGAGTACCACACAGATCAGACCGGGCCGAAATCGGAGACTACGCGCGACGAGAACAGCTGCGAAGAAGGCGACGGCCGCCAGGAGCGGCACGACGCGAAGCGCCTCCGTGTAGACGGTCGCGATGACGACGAGCGCGACGATGTCGTCCACGACCACGACCGTGAGCATGAACGCCCGCAGACGGTCGGGAAAGCGCGGGCCGACGAGCGCGAGCAGGCCAAGCGCAAAGGCGGTGTCCGTCGACATTACGATCCCCCAGCCGCCTGCGGACGAGCGTCCGGCATTGAAGGCGAGGTAGATGGCGACCGCCACCACCATGCCGCCGATCCCCGCCAGCAGGGGCAGGGCGAAGCGCCGCCGCTCCCGCAACTCGCCCAGGTCGAATTCGCGGCGAGCTTCGAGCCCGATGACGAAGAAGAAGAACGTCATCAGACCGCTGTTCACCCAGTGACGAAGATCTAAGGCGACGCCTGCGCCGCCAAGATCGATCGAAAGCCGCGTCCCCCAGAGCGAGTCGTAGGAGGACGCGTGGACATTCACCCAGATGAGTGCCGCGACGGCAGCGGCCAGCAGGACCGCGGCGCCGCCCGTCTCCGTGCGCAGGAACTCGCGCAGTGGCGTCTCCAGGCTCCGCGCCCACGCCGTGCGACCCGTGAACGGCGACGGCCGACCGTTCGGATCGCCGCTACTGCTCGTAGCGCTCCACCACCTCCGGCCCTCTGACGTCGGCTGCGTCCGGGTCGCGACCGGCGTCGCGGAGCGCGCGGCGCTGGCGCAGCAGATCCCAGCACTGGTCGAGCGAGACCTTCACTGCTTGCAAGCGCTGTCTGTCTTCCTCGGTCGCGTTGCCCGCCGACTCTCGCTCCCACAGCGCGTGCTCCTCGGCCACGAGTTGCTCGATCGTTCCGTGGATTTGAGGATCCTCCATCAAGCCCTCCTCCGACATCGGGTCGCCCTGCGTCGATTCTCTGTTCTCAGGACAACCGCGAATCTCAAGGCCCTATTCCGCTCTGGGCCGGAGCGCGATGCTGGCGGCGGGTCTCGAAAAATGTCCCGTTGGAGGTTAGAAGAGGACTGCTCTTGGCAGTCTTCCGACGATCACGAGCCCGTTGACGACGACCACGTCGTTGACGGCGCAGCTCATCAGGTCACGGCGACCGGGACCGTCAGCTCCACGGTGAGGCCAGCGTCGATGCTTCCGGTGACCCGCCCGAGTTCTTGCGCGCCTCCGTCGTCGCCGAAGACGTTGTCTGACGCCAGGCTGACCTGCCGGAGGTTGGCGGCGCTCTGCTCGTAGCCCGCCGTCGCGTACACGGCCGTGCAGGTGGTCTTGGGAGAGCAAGTTGCGACGTTGCGATCCTCTTGGCGGCGTCGGTCGCCGCTCCGAGGCTCGGATAGACCTCGAAATGGATGTGCGGCCAACGGCCTGCGTAGCAGGCTGGATAGATGCTCGTGAAGGTCACGATCCCGTCGGCGTCTGCCTCTTGCACTCCACGCAGGTAGTTCTGATCGGTGACGCCGTAGAGCGAGTAGTTCCCGTCACGGTCGCAATGCCAGAGGTAGACAGCCGCGTTGGCGAGGGGTGCGCAGCCGTTCGCCGTGTCCTCGACGGCGAGCAAGATCGTCAACGGGACACCCGCAGCAGTGCCGGTAAGCTCACCGAAGCTCGATCGGATGTCGCGGCGGACGATGCCGCTTTGGTTGAGCACGTCCGGGCCGTTTGTGCCGTCGGCAGGATAGGGCCCCGCCGTCTCCTCGGGGATGGGAGCACAGCCCGCCGTACCGGTGCCTGCCCCGGCGGAAGCTCCTGACGCCGCCGTGCCCCCCGAGCTCTTGGAGGACGTTCCACAGCCAGCGAGTAGCAGCCCCGCGCCCAAGCTGGCCGCGCCCACCAGCTTGAGCATCCCGCGCCGGTCCAAAAGCGTCTCGAGGTCGAACGCGAGCCCTTGATCGAAAAGTTCTTCGTCCGGATTCGCCCGCGGTCGCCTTTCAAGCGCCCGAAGGTGCTCGGCTAGAGCGGTTGAGTCATGTTCCGGCATGAGCCTCCTGATCTCGGCCGAGTGCGACCGTTGGGAGGCACGTTAGAACCCGATCGTGAAGGCCACCTAAGAATGAGCGGTAAGCGCGGAGCGGCCGAAGGGCCCATCCCCGTCTGCCCGTCTGTGCATGGAGCGGGCAGACACAGCCGTAGGCCGTGCTCCGGTTCGGCGCAGTCAGTTCTTGAACTGTGAGCGAAGACCGGCCACTGCGACCGTTCCCCAACCAAGGCACCACATTGCGACGATTGCAAAGGTCATCTCTGGTTAACGAGACGAGCGAAGGGCGGGGCGTCTTCCTCCTGAGTGGGCCGGCCGGCTTCAAGCGCAGGCGCGCTCAAGCGAGCCCGGGACGCCGTCGCTACTCGCGTCCCTCGATGAAGCGTGCGAGCATCCGGTGGCTAGACGTCCTCCCGGATCAGCTCCATCGTCGAGCAGTGGATGCCGCCACCGTTCTTCTGGATCTCATCGTAGGGAATGCGGACCACCTCGACTCCACGCCGTTCCAGGCGCTCGGCTGTTTGCGGATAGCGGTCGCACATCAGCACCCGGCCGGGACTGAGGGCGAGGGAGTTTATCGCCCAGAGCTCGTCGGGATGGCACCAGATGGGTTCGATCCCGAGCTCGGAAAGGCGCTCGAGAAACCAGCACGGAAGGCCGGGCGCATGCACCAGCGCCTTGTCGACGTCCAGCATCCCGAAGGCTCCGTCGAGGTGGATGGAGAAGCCGGCCATAGGAACGACGAGGAGCTCGATTCCGAGCCACCGAAGTATCTCCTCCAGCTGCTTCGCTCCCTCCTCGTTGCAGCGGATGGAGGTCCCGAACGCCGCCACCTTTGGCGTCAATTTGGCAAACGAGCCGCCCTCCACCAACCCGAAGCCCGTAATCGTTCTCAGAATCGGCACGCCAAGCGAGGCGACCGCACGCGTAACGCTCTGCTCCTCTCCCCGGCGCATCCGAGGGGCGAGCCTCCCGATGATTGCCCCGCCGGGGAGGGTCACGAGAGGGTCGCGCGTGTACATCGCCTTCGAGAAGTGGGTCGAGATCGGCTCGGCGAAGTGAACCTCCACCCCCTCGTTCTCGAGGGCACCGACCAGCCCGTCGTACTGTCGTCGTATGAGCGGGAGATCGGGCGGCTGGTCGCTCTCCCAGTACCAGCCCTCCTCGGGATCGACGAGAGCCTGCATTGCGGGATTCCAGCCGTCCGCGCGGATCCGCTCCAGCTCTTCACCCGGGCGGCGCAGCAGAACCGCGCGGAGGCGTCCCACCTCGCTGTTCGCACCCCACCGCGCGCCCCAGACTCTCTCGAGCTCCTCTGGAGTCTCGAAGGAGGGCTCCGGGAGGGGCGGAAACAGGCTCTGGTGGTAGGCCTCGGGCAGGACGTCCGGAGCCACGGACACATCGCCGCTTCCCGTGACCGCCGGCAGATCGTTTCGGGATCGCATCGTAGGGCCTTGCTCGGCTCGGAACGAATCAGCCGAGCGACGGGATCCTAACGCCGCGCTCCCCCAACGCCTTCGGCGGCCGTCCGCACCCGACCCGGTATTCATCCCAGAGAGCGAAAGACGCCCAGCTTCTGAAATTGGGCTCGCATGCCGAAGAGGAACATGTGGAGACCACGCTTCGAGCGGGGGCGAGCCGAAGCGATGGGCTGAGGGGCTACTGCCTCAGTCCTCGCCGACCTGGATACTGGTTCGCCGCTTCGGTGATCGCCAGCGCCTATGCGGCCGCAGCGAAGTTCGGGATCAGCCTTCCTGTCGCCGACGGTGTCATAACGCCCGTCTGGGCGCCGACCGGAATCGCCCTGGCCGCACTCCTGCTCCTCGGCCTACCGCCTCTGGCCGGCGGTGGCGCTCGCCGCCTTCCTCGTCAACGCCACAAGCGGCGTTTCGCTCGCCCTGGCAGCAGGCATCTCAGTTGGCAACACGTTCGAAGCCATCGCTGGCGCCTACCTTCTCCGCCGCTTTCGCTTCGATCCCAGGTTCGCCCGGGTCCGCGACGTGCTCCTCTTCGTGGTTCTAGGGGCGAGGGCAGGGTCTCGGCGACGGGGACTCCGAAGCGAAAGCTGCTAGGGACTCGCAGGGACGGCCCCGTCGGCCATATCCCTGACCTCTGCCACGGCGTTCTCGACCTCGGGCGGGAGGGCCTCTAGTAGCGACGGAGGAGGCTCGGTGCCGCCGCTACCCGCACCTGAAGGTGGCGGGCCGCTCGTCGATCCGCTCTCTCCCGCACTCGTCGGCACCACCGCGGCCTGGACCGAAGCCACGCCCGCTGCGCGCTCGACGACCTCGCTCACCTTCGAAAAGGCCGCCGTTGTTCCGCGGCTGTTCCGAGCACGGACCTTCAGGCGGACTGTGGATCCGATGTCCAGCCGCGTCAGCCGATAGGTCTCCGACGTTGCGCCGAAGATCGTGGTGCAGCTCCGTCCCCCCGGATCGAAGCGCTGCCAGCGGTAGGCGAGGCTGCTCGCGCCCAGCCACCGACCCTTTCGAGCCTCGAGGGTCTCTCCGGAGCGGGCGGTTCCGACGATTCGCGGCCGCGCCGTGTTGAGAGGCGCCGTCAGGCCGAGCGCGGCCAGGGTATAGAGGGCATTGACGCGCCCGTATTCCACTCCGCCGATTCCGTGTCGCGCTGTCCTTCTGAGCGCCTGCTCCAGCGCTTCCTTGCCGATGCCCGGATCGAGCGAGAGCGCGAGCGCGGCGATCCCGGAGACGATGGGGGTCGCCGAAGAGGTCCCGCAGAAGTTCCCGTATCCACCCCCGCGAACGGGCGCAACGTTGCAGCCGGGCGCCGCAACCTGGACCCAATCCAGGCCGCGATTCGACCAGTCGTACAGGTTGTCGCTCGACGTGCTGGCGGCGACGCTGAGGGCGTCGGCGTAGGCCGCGGGATAGAACTTGGTCGACGAGCCGCTGTTGCCGGCCGCCGCCACAACGACGGCGCCCTGGCTCGCCGCGAAAACCACGGCGTCTTGGAGGGCTTGCGTGGTCCCTGCGCCGCCGAGGCTGAGATTGATGACCCGAGCTCCGTGGTTGACGGCCCAGACGATGCCGGCCGCGATTGTGGACGTGGGTCCAGACCCGTTGCGGTCGAGCACCTTCACGGGCATCACGCTGCACTTCCAGCACATCCCCGCCTGGCCTTCGTGATTCTGCGTGCGCGCCGCGATCACGCCTGCAACGGCCGTCCCGTGACCATGGTCGTCACGTGGGTCGGCGTCGTTGTTGACGAAATCGAAGCCCGGCACGAAGAGCTCTTGGAGATCGGGGTGGCCGTAATCGACCCCTGTGTCGACGACCGCCACGACGACGCTCGACGAGCCCCGTGTTGCGTCCCAAGCCCTTGGCGCGCGAACGCGCCTCGGACCCCACTGCTCTTGCCAGAGGGTGTCGTTGGGGATTGTGGCTGTGGCCTCGAGGACGACCTCCCGTTCGACGTATTCGATCGCGGGAGAATCCTCGAGGGAGTCGATCGCCTCTTCGACTTGGCCGGTCGGTACCTCGAGCACCTTGGTGTCGATCGCGCCGATCGACTGATCGACCGTCGCGCCCGCGTCCTCCACGGCGGTCTTGACCTCCGCCTTCGTCGCGTCGTCTTCGATCCCGACGACGAGCTGCCCCGGCGCATACTCAACCGCGGTCTCGTTCGTGACGAGGCTAATCGGGTCGGGTCCTGTCTCCGTAGATGGGTCGCTCGCCTCGTCGCCGAGGGCAAGAGCGGGCAGCCCGATTGCCAGGGCGGCGGTCGCGAGCAGAGCCGCGGGTACGCGGCGGCGTGGCGAGCTGAATAGTCGCACCAGAAAAAGGAGGTTCGAGCAGGCAAAGGTCTTGCGGTTGTCGGACGGGAATCCCTCGAAAGAGGGACGCCAGGAGTTTGGTCTAGCGTCGTAGCCGCGGGTGGCGCAGCTCCCGGCCTTCCGCCAAATCTGGCTTGAAATGGTCGTTTTGAGGCGTTACAGGGTTAGCAGGCCGGGTACAAGAAAATGACGCTCGCGCCCTTCCAACCTACAGCGAGCGACAAGGGGGTTTGCGCACATGGAAAGCACTACCAGGACAACCATGGATCCATGGACCTACGGCAATGCCGAGACGCTTGGCGTCGACGCCACCCGGAATCTCGATCTGACCGGGTTCAGCGTCGAGGCCACGGACGGCGGTATCGGCAAGGTCGACGAGGCGACATACGAGACGTCGCGCAGCTACATCGTCGTCGATACCGGGCCGTGGATCTTTGGAAAGAAGGTCCTTCTGCCCGCCGGAGTCGTCCAGCGAGTCGACCTCGACTCGGAGACCGTCTTCGTCAACCGGACGAAGGACGAGATCAAGAATGCGCCCGAGTTCGACGAGATGAACTACCGCGACGATGCCCACCGCTCGCAGGTGGGCGATTACT
Organism: Gaiellaceae bacterium; assembly: GCA_035601195.1. Classification (GTDB taxonomy): domain Bacteria; phylum Actinomycetota; class Thermoleophilia; order Gaiellales; family Gaiellaceae; genus JAIBJP01. The sequence goes on from DATNOU010000159.1 coordinate 19,025, forward strand.
ACTACGGCGGCACCAGCGACCGGACATCCGACGTCCGCTAGCGAGAGAGATCGTTGGAACGAGAACGCGGCGGCCCATTCGGGCCGCCGCTTCACTATGAAATGGTGTGGTCTTGCCCGGCACGTGACCACCTACTCGGCCTCGGCGCGGATGCCTGCCGAGATCCGGTCGCAGGTGAAACCATGCGATCGATCCCAGATCCGTCCTACGTGGCTGCTCGCAGGTAGGTGAGCACCGCGAGAACGCGGCGGTGGTCGTCGAGCGACTGCTGCGGTCCGAGCTTCCTGAAGATCTGCCGCACGTTCGCCTCGACCGTCTTGGGACTGAGGAACAGCGTCTGGCAGATGGCCCCGTTCGAGCGCCCTTCGGCCATGAGGCCGAGTACTTCGCGCTCGCGCTCGGTCAACTCGTCGAGCGGGCGGTGTTCTCGCGGCCGCTGCACGAGGCGCGAGACGATCGTCGGATCGATGACGCACTCCCCTCGCCGATCCGCTTGAGAGCATCGGCGAGTACGGCGATGTCCGAGACTCGATCCTTGAGCAGGTAGCCGACGCGCTCTGGGGGCCTCCTCGAGCAGCCGCATCGACGTAGCGCGACTCGAGGTACTGGGAGAGCACGAGCACCCCGACGTTCGGATGGGCCCGGCGAATCTCCTGCGCGGCGCCAACCCCCTCGTCGGTGTGCTGCCCGCTATCCGTATGTCGCGTTCTGCCAGGAAGGCGACATCAGCCAACTGGAGGGAATCGTTGGATGCTGCGAGTGGCTGGCCGTCCGACGAGTTCCCGCTGAGCGGTCACGTCTGCATTTTGGCTACGAGCTGACGTCTAGCCGCTGGGCCAGGTCGCGAGCGTCTCGAGCGGGTGTTGCCAGACCGCGTGGTAGACGGGCCCGACCGGGGAGAAGGTGCCGAGCCAAACCACGCCGTATGGCGACACTTTGAAGTACTCGTTCTCGCCCCAGAAGCCCGGGAATGCGGTCCACGCCGGGGATCCCGCTGTAATCGTGACGACCGACGTCACCTTGCTGCCGAATGCGCTCGGGCCGGAAAACTCGCCGGCGAACGCGTAGTCGACCGGCAGCGGCAGACCGTTCGCCTGCAGGATTGTGATCGCCTGGGCCGGGAGGCAGCGCGCATCGATCTGGTGCGTGCCTCCGGAGTAGTAGTTGGCGTGCGAGCCGTAGGCGACGCGCACGATCGGGTGCGTGCCATGCCAGCGGGGTACCTTCGCCCAGGCGCGGCGCTGACCGAGGCAGTGCTGGCTGTAGCCGGCATAGAGCGGCTCGTCGTCGTCGGAATCAAGGACGACGTTGACGACCTCCCAGTCCCCCTCGTGCGACTGCCAGATGAAGTCGCTCGGCGGGTACTGGTAGCTGTAGACGTTGTCGTAGTAGAAGTACCAGTACTGGACGACGACCCGGCCCGGCAGGTGGGCGACGCGGCCGTAGACGACACTCGGGGCGTTGTGCGCTTTCCACGAGGATTCGTAGCAGGCGAGCCCGCCCAGGCTCGCGTTCGGGAAGCACGGCTGCTGGTTCAGGCGCCAGACACCTGTTCCCGGGCCAGGCAGGGACGTGGGGTTGGGGTCGGGATCTGTGACTGTCCACGTGCCGGTGGCGAGGTCGAGCCGCTCGAGCGTCGCGTCGGCGACGAAGGTGTCGACCGTCGTCGGGCGGAAACTCTCGAGGGGGTCGAACCGGGTGACGGGCTGATACTTGGCGAGCAGCCTCGCGTCGCTCGCCGCCTGCGCCCGCCCGGCGACTCCGAGGACGACGGCAAGGATGAGCGTCGCGAGGACGAGAAGGCGGAAGGGGTGGACGCGCATCTTGGTCAACCTCCCGGGGCGCTGACGATAGGAATGTAACGCTTGGCTCGATTCGTTACTAGGGCCTCTACGGCGAGGCGACCTGAAAGCCGACTCGGCCTCCCGTCACGCACGGGGCCCCGCGGTCGCTCACCCCGGCACCAGCACAAGGACAAAGAGGTCCACCTTTTCGAGGTCTACGGCTCAAGGAGCCTCCGTCCGAGAAGAAGAGGACGGAACGGAAGCGAAGGTCCTGTTGTGGCCGTAACTGGGGCCAGCGGGATCACAGATTCCGTTCTCGGTCAGGCGGTCTGCCAGGAGGTGAGTCATGAGATCGTTACTGGGTGGTGGCGTCATCGGGATGGCGCTCGGCGGGATGGCGCTCGGCGTCATGCTGTTGCGCCGTCGCGGTACGTCGGGCCAGGTCGCTAGCCAAATCGCGCCTCCGCACGATCGACGCGAAGACCTTGAAGACCTCGCCAAGGAGGAGCTCTACAAACGTGCCCGGCAGGCGAACGTCACCGGCCGCTCCAAGATGACCAAGGATGGCCTGATCAAGGCGCTTCGCGCAACGAGCTAGCGGGGCTCAGGGATCCCTTCGTCTTGTAGAGGGGATCCCGGCTCGCAGCCGGGGCTTGGACGGTTTACGGGCTCGGGCTCACCACCATCGCACTCCCGCCGCCGCGGCGCACCGGCTCGGCCGCTGCGAGGAGTTGGCCGCCGCCGAGGAACTCGATGCCGGTCGCGGCGCCGATCTCGGGAGTCGTGCTGAACACGTGCCCACGCTCGCTCAGCGCAGTCGCCTCTGGCGTCGCGAGGAACGCCGGCTCCACCTGTGTCGTGGAGGTGTTGCGCTGGCTCAGCCGCGGGTCGGCGATCGCCTGGGGCAGCGTCAGACCGAGGTCAACTCGGTCGACGAGAATCTGCAAGACAGTCGTGATTATCGTGGAGCCGCCCGGCGATCCAACGGCGAGGAACGGGTCTCCGTCCCGCAAGACGATGGTTGGACTCATCGAGCTGCGCGGCCGCTTGCCGCCTTCGACCCGGTTCGGGTGCGTGAGTGAGTCGAAGTTGAAGTCGGTGAGCTCGTTGTTGACGAGGAAGCCGAAGCCGGGGACGACCATGCCGGCGCCGCCGGTGGACTCGATCGTGAACGTATAGGACACAACGTTTCCCCACCGGTCCGCCGTGGTGATGTGGGTCGTCGTCCTAGGCTGCGTGTCGGTGCTCGTGGCCGCAGCGGCCGCGCCCGGGCCACCGTTGAACGGGTAGGGATCGCCGGGTGGGACGGGGCTCGTCGCCGCAGTACTTGTAATTAACTCGCGCCGCGTCCCAGCGAATCCGTCCGAGAGCAGCCCCCTCAGCGGGACGGCGAAGTAGTCCGGGTCGGCGAGGAACGAGTTGCGGTCGGCGAAGGAGAAGCGCGAGGCCTCGAGGTAGTAGTGGAGCGCCGCCTCGCGCGTCATCGTCGAGAGCGGATAGCCCTTGAGGATGTTCAGCGCCTCGCCGACAGTCGAACCGCCGCTCGAGGGCGGGCCCATGCTGTAGACGTCGAGCCCGCGGTAGCCAACGTGCGTCGGCGCGCGCTCGGGCGCCACGTACGCCTTTAGGTCGCGGATTGTCATCAGTCCCGCCCGCCACGTGTGGTTCGCCGTCTGGGAGACCGGCGGGTGCTGCACTGTCTCGACGAGCGCGTCAGCGACTGCCCCACGATAGAAGCCTTTCGGCCCGAGTTGCGCGATCCGCTCGTACGTGCGCGCGAGATCGGGGTTGCGGAAGACCGTGCCGACGTCGTGAGGAGTGCCGTCCGAGTCGAGGTACAAGGCTGCCGTCGAAGGGACGTCGTCGAAGTAGTCGACGTTCTGCTGCGTCTGGTCGAAGAAGGTCTGGTCGACGACGAAGCCGTTTCGGGCGACGCGGATCGCCGGCTGGAGCGCGTCAGCGACTGAGATCGTCCCGTACCGCAACAGCGCCTCGTCCCAGGTCTCCACGGTGCCGGGCACGCCCACGGAGAGGCCGCTGAAGCGCGCGTCGTTGAAAGGCAGCGGCCTAGCGTTCTCCCAGAACGAGTCGGGACGCATCGCCGCCGGCGCGCGCTCGCGCCCGTCGATCGTCGTCACCTTCCCGTCGCTCGCGCGGTAGACGACCATGAAGCCCCCGCCGCCGATCCCGGACGAGAACGGCTCGGTGACGCCGAGGACGGCGGCGGCGGTCACCGCGGCGTCGACCGCGTTGCCACCGCCTCGCAACGTGTCGACGGCAGCCTGCGTCGCAAGCGTGTCAACGGTCGCCGCAGCGCCCCCGGTTCCCGTCGCGGTCGCCGGACCGTGCGGGCCCGCATCCGCCAGCGCACCGACCTGCGAGGCGAGCACCACCACCCCGGCGACAAGCACGACGACGAGCGAACGGACCGGGCGGCGGCGCATGGATTCCCTCCCTCGGTGTCGCCGGCAACCTACTCTGCTCGCGGCGGCACAGCAAGGAGCGCCGGCGCGCGACCGAACCGCCAAGCCTTCCGACTAAAGATCCGCATCCGCGGGAAACTGTTGCTGGCATGGACACTGCGGTTGTGATCGTTCTCGTCCTCCTCGTCCTCCTCCCCGCCGTTCTTGTCATCGGCCTTTTTGTCTGGGCGGCGATTAAGGACGGGCAAGAGGACAAGGCGTTGCAGGCGCGGTTCGGCATTCGTCGCCGGACGAGGCTCGGGCGTTAGCCCGTCAGGCCTTGGCTGTCACTCGGTTGTCAGCGTCTTCTCAGCCCGGAAGGCTCGCGAGGTGAGTGAGACTGGCCGCTCGCGCCCGCGCTCGTGATCTCCGCCGGTGAGGGGCAGGCAGCACCACAATGTCGCCTTCTCGACAGAAAGCGACGTCGAGCCGGCCCCGGGCTACCCGCTCGCCGGCCTGCCTGCCGCGGACGCGGGCGTAGTTGGTCGCTGCGTAGAAGATTTCGGCTGCGCCAGCCCTCGAGAGGGTGGCGCAGCCGTCTCTCTTCTCGCGCTATTCCTCTTCGGGCAGCTCGCAGGTTCCGAAGTTCAAGTCGACGACGTTGCCGTTCGGGCTTATGTGGAAGACCGCACGAACCGTGCCGACGACTCCTCCCCCCGAACTGACGATGGTGAAGAAGTCCGTGTCGGTGAACTGGAACGTGCCCTGCTGGGCGTTGAAGGTGCCGCCGATCCACTCTGCGCCCTTGATCGAGTAGACGTTCCCGTCCGCATCCTCGAGGACGACGCCCTGCGGGACGATGGTTACGGTGAAGTTCTCGTTTCCGGACGCACTCGCGCCTTCGTGAGTCCAGACTGCGAGGACTCCGGACGTGACCGTATAGACCGTGCTCCCGCAGACGATCTCGTCGCCTGTCACGTCTTCAGTGTTGTGATGGGCCGGCTGGTTCGCGCTCGCGGGCGAAACCACCGCGGCAGCAGCAAGCACGAGCGCGAAAAGCGAAAGCAACTTCCTCATCAAGAACCTCCCTTTCCCGATTGCCCCGGGCTCAGATAAGAGCAGGTTCGTCGGGAGACTTCAACGCCTGCCCGCCCGACTGCGGAGGGATGCCTTCGCTGTCGTCTTCTCAGAGCACGACCTTCCAGGAGCCCTCCGCGATTCTGCCCATCCCGTACCGGCCGCAACTTGAGCAAATTTGACCACGAGGGAGCTCACCGTCGTTTGCTTGTCGATGTGGAAACCAAAAGCCAGCATTTGCAGGCCTCTTTGAGGTGGAGCTAGCCGGACTCGAACCCGGCGACCTCCTGGGTGCGATCCAGCCACTCCCCGCGCCAGAAACGGTTTGGCTTGATGTGAAACTCGCCTATGCTCTTTCCCCGTAACAGGAGGCGCGGCATGTCAGCGGAGGAAAACAAGGCTCTCATACGCCGCTTCTACGAGGAGGTCTGGGATCGAGGCAATACCGACTTCGTGTTTGACGTCTTCGCCGAGGACTATGTGCGCCACGATTTTCGGCCGACCGACGCGCTGCCGGGGCCAGCGGGTCAGAAGAAGATCGCAGATGACTTTCGCGCCGCCTTCCCTGACCTTGAGGTCACGGTCGATTTGATCATCGGTGAGAAGGACTTTGTCGTTGGTCGCTGGACGGCGATCGGGACCCACCTGGGATCATGGGGTGGGCTCGAAGCGAGCGGGCGGCGAGTGAGCTTCTCGGCCGCCAACATCTTTCGCTTCGAGCACGGGAAGGTCGCGGAGATTTGGAATCACCGGGACGACCTCGGCCTTCGAGAGCAGATCGGCGCGGCGATCTACGCGGGTGCAGCCCCCGGGGACTGAACGCAACACATTTCCGCAGTGGCTCGGGTCAGGAAGTGGCGACGCGAGCGAGGAGCGTGACGATGGACGGATGAGCCTGTCGGCGTAGTCGTGAGGAGTCCAGCCGCAGCCGCTCGACGAGGCGGAGGTAGACTCGTACACTCGGCCCATGGCGGAGGCGCGGAAGACCGTCACCGTCGTGTTTGCCGATGTGGCCGGCTCCACCGGCCTCGGCGAGGCGCTCGATCCTGAGACGCTCCGCGGCATCATGGAGCGCAACTTCGCCGACGCGCGCGCGGCGATCGAGCGCCACGGTGGCACGGTAGAGAAGTTCATCGGAGACGCGGTCATGGCCGTCTTCGGCATCCCCGCCGTCCACGAGGACGACGCCCTCCGGGCGGTGCGGGCCGTCTGGGAGATGCGAGAGCGCCTGGCGGCGCTGAACGAGGAGCTCGAGCGCGAGCGCGGCTTCGCGCTCGGCCTTCGCACGGGCGTGAACACGGGCGAGGTCGTGGCCGGCGATCCGTCAAGCGGCCAGTTTTACGCCACGGGCGATGCGGTCAACGTCGCTGCCCGCCTCCAGCAGGCCGCGCACCCAGGGGAGATCCTCCTCGGAGAGTCGACGTTCCGCCTCGTCCGGGACGCCGTTCGGGTCGAGGCGGTCGCGCCGCTCTCCCTGAAGGGGAAGACGGAGCTGGTCGTGGCGTACCGGCTCGCCGGCCTCCTCGAAGGCGCGCCGGGCATCGTCCGCCGCTTCGACTCTCCGTTCGTCGGTCGTACCGAGGAGCTCGCCCGCTTCCGCCAACTGTTCGAGCGCGTCGCCGGCGAACGCCTCGCCCTTCTCGTCACGGTCCTCGGCCCGGCCGGGATCGGGAAGACGCGCTTCGCCTCCGAGCTCGCCGCCGGGTTGAGCGGGCGGGCGGCCGTGCTCCAGGGACACTGCCTCTCCTACGGCGAGGGCATCACCTTCTGGGCGCTGCAGGAGATCCTCCGCAGCCTTCCGGAGCGGCCCGCGGGGGTCCCCGATCCCGAGCAGGCCCGCTCGACCGAGGAGACCTTCTGGGCCTACCGCAAGCTCTTCGAGGCCCTCGCCGCCGAACAGCCGCTCGTGCTCGTCCTCGAGGATGTCCACTGGGCGGAGCCGACCTTGCTCGAGCTCCTAGAGCACGTGGTCGAGTGGACGCGCGAGGCCCCCATCCTGCTCCTCTGCCTTGCCCGTCCCGAGCTCCTCGACGATCGTCCCGGCTGGCCGGGCGAGCGCCTCGAGCTCGAGCCGCTTCAGGATGAGGAGGTCGATGCGCTCATGTCGGCGCTGACCAAGGATCTCGAGGAGGGCGAGCGCAAGCGGATCGCCGAGGCGGCGCAAGGCAACCCTCTCTTCGCCGAGCAGATGGTCGCGCTCGCCCTCGAGGAGGACGGGCGCGAGGCGGCCGTCCCGCCCACCATCCAGTTGCTTCTCGCCGCCCGCCTCGACCGCCTCGCTGCCGACGAGCGCGCCCTCCTCGAATGCGCGGCCGTCGTCGGCAAGGAGGTCTGGCGGGGCGCACTCCTCGAGCTCTCCTCGCCGGGTACGGAGGTCAGCGCCGTCCTGCAGCGGCTCGTGCGCAAGGGGCTCGTCCGCCCGGAGCGCTCGAGCTTCCCGGGAGAGGACGCCTTCCGCTTCGCGCACCTCCTCGTGCGTGACGCAAGCTACGCGGCCATCCCCAAGGGGCGTCGGGCAGAGCTGCACGAGCGCTTCGCGGGCTGGCTCGAGCAAAGCGAAAACCCGTACGGAGACCACCGGCTACCACCTCGAGCAGGCCTACCGCTACCTGACCGAGCTCGGGCCGGTCGGAGACCGCGAGCGGGAACTCGCGTCCCGCGCGGCGGCGAAGCTCACAAAGGCAGGACTCAACGCCGTCCGCCACGGAGACGCGGCTGGGGCCGCGAACCTCCTCTCCCGCGGGCTCGACCTGCTTTCCGAGGACGCACCCGAGCGTGGCGACCTCCTCCTGGCGCTCGGGGACGCCCTCGAGGCCATCGGCGACCCGAGAAGGCCTCCGCCGTATCCGAGGATGCGCTGACGGCCGCCGAGGCAGCCGCTGATCGCGGGCTCGCGTGGGAGGCGACTCTGCAGCGGAGCTGGCTCGAGGCGAGGATCGCACCCGGAGTCCGCTCGAACGAGGAGTATCTGAAGGAGGCCGAGCAGGCGGCCGCGGGCCTCCGAGAATTGGACCAAGAGCGGGGGCTCGCGCGCGCGTGGCGTTCAGTGGCCGCCTTCCTGCTCTGGTCCGGCCGCATTGCCGCGGCTGCCGAGGCCGCCGAGCGGGCGGCGGCGCTCGCACAGCGCGCACGCGAGTGGTACCTGGAGCGTGACAGCCTTCTCTGGCTTGGCTTTTCGATTTGCGGCGGACCCGCGCCCGCCCCGGAAGCCATTCGCCGCTGCGAGGGGATCCTCGCCGGCACAGCCGACCTCGACGTTCGTTGCAGCATGCGCCACTTCCTGAGCAGTCTCCACGCGATGCTTGGTCATGCCGACGAGGCCCGGCGCCTGCACGAGCTCGCACTCGCCGATGCAGAGGATCTCGGGCTCAAGCCTGGTATCGCAGCGATCGAGAACATCTACTTCGCCTTGGAGGCCACGTTCACGCCCGCCGAAGCCGAACGCTGCCGGCGACGCTCGCTCGCACTCTGGCAGGAGATGGGAGAGGACGGCATAGCTTCGACCGCCGCCGCGAAACTGGCCCGCACGCTCTGTGCGCAGGGCCGCTTCGACGAGGCCGAGCGCTACCTGGCGCTCGCCGAGAATTTGGCCGCCCCCGACGACTACGAGTCGCAGTCAGTCGGGCGCGCGGCCCGCGCGCGGGTGTTGGCGCAGAGGGAGGGGCACGACCAGGCTGAAGCGGTCGGTCGCGAGGCGGTAGCGATCGCCGACCGGACAGACGACCTTGACCTGAGAGGCTGGCTCCGGACCGACCTCGCCGAGGTGCTCGAGCTTGCGGGGAAGACAGCCGAGGCGTGCTCGGTTCTGGAGGCGGCCGTGGGTCTCGCCGAGGCGAAGGAGGAGGTTGTCCTCGCTGAGAAGGCCCGCGCGCGCCTTGCCGAGCTTCAGGCGTCAGCGCCTCGTCCATAGCCCAATGGCCAAAGCCGGTTCCGTAATATCGGGCGCCCCGTCGGACATCTACGGTCAGATGAACCCATCTGAGCAGCGTCGCCTGGCCACGGCTGGAAAACGGAATGCACTCTTGACCGCACGTAAAGACGTGGAGGCGAAGTTCGACGCCTGCTTTCGCGCTCACTATGCAGAGGTATTGGCCTATGCGCTGCGGCGCCTCGGTGAGCGGGGCGCTGCCGAGGACGTGGCCGCCCAGACCTTCGCCGTCGCCTGGCGCCGCCTAGACGCCCTGCCGGCCGATCCGCTTCCGTGGCTCCTCGGCGTCGCCCGCCACGTGATCCAAAACGAGGCTCGTTCAGCGCGGCGACGATCGCGGCTCCTCGCACGCATTACCGGCCAGCACCGAGCGCTGGCTGCTCCTGCCGATCCCGCCGATTCGGTGCCCGAGCGCTCGGCCATCCTCGCCGCCTTTGGCCACCTCAGCGAAGGCGACCGCGAGGTCCTGCGCCTCGGGGCCTGGGAGGGGCTGGACGCTCGCCGGGCAGCTGCCGCGCTCGACTGCACACGGGGCGCGTACGCGCTCCGCTTGCACCGGGCGCGGCGTCGGCTAGCGAAAGAACTGGCCGCGTCCGGACATGTTGGCGATGAGGACGAACCGGCTCTTCTGACCGAGATGGCGCGAGAGGAGACAGGATGAACGAGAGGACCAACCATGAAGGCCGCGCCTTCACGTTGCTGCGGTCCGCGAACCCGGTCAAGGCAGAGGACGTACGACGAGAACTGGACGAGGAGAGGCTCGCCGCGGCCCGGGCTCATGCCTACGCGACGCTCGAAAAGCCTCAGCCCGTAGTCGAGCGCCTTGCCGCGGCCCACTCGCCCAGGGCCGCCCGTCGCGTGGGGCTCCTGGGCGTAGCGGCCGCCGCGGGCGCGGCCGTGATGGTGGCCCTGACGGGACTCGTACCCGTGCTCCCCGGTGGTGGTGAACCCGCGACAGCCCTGCGTGTACTCAACGCTGCCGCCAGTATCGCGGCAGCTCAGCCCGCGACTGCGCCGGGACCAGGCGAATACACATATGTGAAGCAACAATGGGGCATTGTCGGCGGGCCAGGCGGAACGGTGGAGTGGTGGATTGCCTCGGACGGCTCCGGGCGGATGCACCGGAGCGGCGCACACACGATCGGGGTCTGGGTCATGACCCAGGAAGGCGGCCGCGGGGAGCGCCGCGTTTTCGTAGAGGGCCACGATCGCACGGCCCACGATGCCACCTTTGGCCCCGGGCGCTTCGCCGAGTTCTACGAGAAGGTCAATCCGGGCGTGTTGGACGGTCGCATCGACGGGCTACCATCCGATCCTAAGGCGCTGGAGGTCCTGCTCCGCCGCAAGCTGCGCGAGGCGCTCGACTTCAACCCCGATCCGGCCACCCAGAGCCTCCAGATGCTACAAGTGCTCGAGGAGGTCCTCGCCAATCCCCTTGCCCCGCCCAAGCTCCGCGGCGCTGTCTACGACATCGCAGCGGGCCTGGAAGGTGTGGAGATCAAGGAGCGCGTGACGGACCCCGTCGGGAGGGCAGCGACGGCGATTGCCCTCTGTTCCGCCGCAATCCCCGCGCGCTACGAGGTCTTCTTCGATCCCGCCACGTCGGCCACGCTCGGGACGCGAGAGGTCAATTCCGTCCCGTGCAACGACGTGAGCTCACGCGGCTCCGGGCTCGGCGGCTACAGCGTCTACCTCGAACAAGCAACGGTCGACTCGATCCACAAGCGACCCTGAGGAGGCGTATCCAGTTCGACGCGGCCACGAACGAGCGACACGTCGACGTCAGGGTTTGCTTCCGAGCAGCTGCGCTGTGACAGCGCGGAGCAGCTTGCGGGAGGGCGCTGGCCGTTGTCGAGTGCGGTAGGCACGGCAGGACCCTAGGGCGATCGTGCGATCATGGGCGCTGTGCAGAGGTTCACCGTTACGATCGAGGCGCCGAACTGGAAAGATGTCCAAGAGGTCGAGCTGCCCCAGCTCCCCGGCGAAGGCGATGCGATCGAGACCAGGTATGGGACCTGCATCGTGACTCAAGCCGAACCCTCGTCAGACGGCGGCCAATACGCCGGCAAGATCGTTTGCCGCTTTCCCTAGCGAACGGAGAAGTGGCTGGCGTGGCCAGAGTGGAAATCGGAGGCAGGCGGCAAGGTCAGGAAGTGTGGGCGAGGTGGATAGATGGGCACGTGCAAGGCGACCGGGAGTTCCTCAGGGTCGCCGGCCTCGATCCCGGTACGCGCGTTGAGGATCCGCACGCGTTCGTGGAACTCATTCAGGGGCTCCTAGACCAGGGAACGGCCAACGTCGTCCTCGACGTACCGCCGAGGCCAGCGTGACCAGTAGAAACTCTCGGTACTCTCGGTAGAAAGAGCGGCCCAACCGCTTGTTGAGCCGTTTGTCGTAGAGATCCTTGACTACCGGAACGAGGCATCACTGCTGCTTGCCCGCTTCCCAGTAGAACTCCTCCCGGGCAAGTACGGGAGTTCCGTCGAGAAGCGGTGCCCAGGTGCTGAACGCGGCCGAGCGGGTGGGGTCGTTGACGAGGTCGCGGACAAGTCCTTCGATGCCCCGGCCTTCGAACACGAAGACCACGGTTTCCTCGGCGAGGAACACGCTGTGCCGCCGAAAGCCAGCCAACCCGAGCCCATAAGGCGCGCCCTTGGCGAGGATCTGAGCTGCTCGCTCGCGCGAGCCTGGCAGGAGCCTGGCAACGACGGCGAGGCGCTCATTCGCGCCATGATCATCAATGCCCGACGTTCCCCGCTTCCCACCGAGCAGCCGTGCTTTCAAGGCCCGGAGTAGCCGATGCGGTGAGCGCTGCGTGTTATCGAGCGCGGTGGACATTTCCCGCAAGAGACCAGTCAGCGAACTGTCTGCACCGGCACCTCGAAAAACTCGACGGACGCTCGCCGTTCCGTTCCGCCGGGATTCATAGCGTTCAGGGCCTCGTCGCCTCGCCGCATTGCCTCCTCGCTTTCGAAGAGCGTGACACCGAGACCTTTGCCGGTTTCCCTGTTGACGAGCATCAGCATCTTGGCGCCCTCGAGGCCGGCCGGGGTGTCTTTCGATTCGACCCCGGCCCGAACCATGTTGATGGCGTCGTCGACACGGGATGGGTCGCCTTCGAACGTGGCAACACGTGCGTACACAACTCCTCCTTCGTAGTCGGGGACGGGAGCAGCTTACGTTCGAGCGTCGCTCTACGCCGGCGACCACGACACACGCACCTCGCCGGCTCGCTCGAGCCTGCGTCCTCGGCTCAGGCGGCTCCTTGACCGAGCGTCGAGGGAGCGGTATCCCCTGGTTGTCAAGGCAGAGAGCCGCCCGCATCCGAGCCACAGCCGCGTCGCCCTCGCGGGGCGCACTGGGGATCGCTCTCGTTTTTGCCTTCCTATTTCTTCCAGGTCAGCCACATCCGGACGCACGAGCCCAAGTCAGCACGCGGCCGAATGTGCTGGTCGTTCTCACCGACGACCAGATGATTGGCGCGTTGGGCCGTGGGATGCCCTATCTCAGCAGCGAGCCCGGTGCCCATTGGGTGAGCTTCACGAATGCGTTCGTCCACTACCCACTTTGCTGCCCCTCCCGCGTGACGATCCTTTCCGGGCTCTACGCGCATCACCACGGCGTGAAGAGCAACAGCGGCGGCAGCGATTCAACGATTCCTCCACGCTGGCCACGTGGCTCGACCAGACCGGCTACGAGACCGCGCTCATCGGGAAATACCTCAACGACTATCCGTTCAGCGATCGACCGGACAACTACATACCACCCGGCTGGGACCGCTGGTTCGCGTTCCGCACACAGGCGTATTACGACTACCAACTGAACGAGAACGGCACCTGGGTCTCGTACGGCTCGACGGCTGCTGACTACTCGACCGACGTGCTGGCCGGCAAGGCGCAAGCATTTCTGCCCAGCGCCACGGAGCCGTTCTTTCTCTACTTCAGCACCCCAGGCTCCCCATCGACCGTTTACACCGGCTCCCGGCACAAGGGCAGGCTTGCAGGGGTGCCCATCACGCGCACCCCGAACTTCAACGAAGCGGACGTCTCCGACAAGCCGACCTGGGTGCGGAACCTCCCGCTCTTCACCGCGTCCGAGGAGAACGGCCTCGACAGTGGGCAGAGAACCGCTTCCGAAACCCTGTTTGCGGTGGACGAGGCGATCAAGACCTTCATGGACACGTTGTCGGCGCGCGGGATCCTCGACAACACGGTCATCATTTTCATGACGGACAACGGCCTGAGCTACGGCCATCATCGTTGGGCCAAGGAGAAGCGGTGTGTTTACGAGGAATGCGTCAGCACGCCGCTCATGATTCGTTATCCATGGACCGAGGCGCGCACAGAGTCGAGGTTGTCGTTGAACACAGACATCGCTCCGACGATCGCGGAGCTTGCCGGTGTCTCGATGCCCTATCGCCCGGACGGCTTCAGCTTGGTTCCGCGGCTTACGAATTCGGCGACCGACTGGAGATCGAGCGTGCTCCTCGAGTACCAGGAATCGGGGCAGACACCGTCGATGTTCTGGGCTGTTCGCACCGATAGTTGGAAGTACTCCGAGCTGGCGACCGGCAAGCGCGAGCTCCACGACCTTGCTGCGGACCCCTTTGAGCTCACGAACGTCGCGGTCGAGCCGGCGTATGCCGAAATTCAGGCGTTGCTGGCGGCCGAGCTCGAGCGACTGAAGAGCGAGGGCGGCCCACCGCCTCCCGCGAACCGGCCCCCGGTGGCGGGGGACGATTTCTTCGCCACCATGCAGGACACGACGCTCAGCGTGGCCGTGCCAGGCGTGTTGGCAAACGACAGCGACGCGGACGGGAACCCGTTGAGCGCGAGCAAGATCTCCGATCCCTCCCACGGAACCGTGACCCTGGACGCGAACGGCTCGTTCACCTATACGCCCGCCGCGGGCTTCAACGGCACGGACAGCTTCAGCTACCGGGCAAGCGACGGCACCGCGCAGAGCAACACGGCGACAGTCACGATCACCATCAGCGCAAGCGGCGGCGGTTCGAGCCTGATCCTCGCCCCAAGCGACGACGCGACCGTCAAGCAGGCCTTCCCCACCTCCGTCTTCAACGACGCGAGCCTGATCGTGCGCAAGAGCTCGAACAGCGTCCACAGCTACCTCAAGTTCACGGTCACCGGGCTCGCCGGCGCTCCCAGCGCGGCGAAGCTCCGCCTCCTCGTCACCGACCCGAGCCCCAATGCCGGGCCCATTTACACCGCCTCCAACACCATCCCCAGCGGCACCGCCTGGAGCGAGAGCACGGTCACCTGGAACACGAAGCCCGCGATCGGGACGACCGTCCTTTCGAGCCTCGGCGCCGTCAGCACGGGTAGCTGGGTCGAGTACGACCTGAAGAACAGCATCACCGGCAACGGCACCTACAGCTTCGCCCTCACCGGCGGCTCCAGCGACCACGCCTGGTTCTCCAGCTCCGAGGGAGCCAACCTTCCTCAGCTGGTGGTGACCCCCTGACGCGAGGAAATGGAGCTAGCCGGACTAGAACCGGCGAAACCCTGGCTAGGTGCGATCCAGCCGCTCCTCAAACGGAAAGGGAATACGTTGCAGCGCTTTTCGCGAGAGCGCCTGGAGCGCCGCAACATCCCCCGCAACGCTATGACTCCGTCTTTGCGGAAGGAAGAGCCTTAGGTGCTACTCGCGAAACCAGTCGATGATGCTTCGTCGCTCCGTGAAGTACCCGGTGGGAAACTCGCACGGCGGCTCCTTCGCTGGTGCGTTCCCCTCCTCGACTGTGCCGCGCGCGCCGGGCGGGACGAGAAAGGCGAAGCGCGCCACCCCGGCGGCGTTGTAGGCGGGGATGATGTGCTTATCCCGCCAGGCGCCGACGCCCTCGCCCATCGAGTGCCGGAACTTCGTAACGTCCACGAGCAGGTAGGGCGTCGAGTGCTCGCCCGCGAGCTCGGCGTAGCGGTGCATCGAACGCTTGAAGTCGTCGTCGGACATGTTTGCAGACGCTTCGAGCCACTCGAGCTCGAGAATCCGGTCCTCTTGGTAGTGCCTAATCACCCCGTACTCGTCGCGGTTCAGCTCCGTCGCCACAATTCGTCCTCCTTGCCGTCGTCGGCGACACCCCCGTGATCGCCGCCCTCCACAAACCTCCGAAACCGGTTACCCAGGAGCTCGGCCCACCCGCCGGCGAACGCTTCCACGACATCCGGGGAGACGTCTCCGATGCCGCGGTGCGCGAAGCTCAGTCTCGTGCCTTCCGGGTCGTCCTCGAGTCGGAACTCGGCGACGCCGAACACCACGCCCAGGTGGAGCGGGCCCGTCAGCTCGAGCAGGCGCTCGGGCTCCACAGCGGTGACGGTCGCGAGCAGCTTGCCGCCGCGTGTCCCCCACTTCTCCCTGAACGGCCCACCGAGCCTCGGATCAAGCTCGAGCCCAGTTGCGCGATTCGTCAAATACGGCGGCCCCCACCAGGAGGAAACCTCCTTGGTGAGTGAACGAAAGACGTCCCGCCGTTTCGCGTTGAGCGTCAGCTCCTGCGCGATGTCGATCGCCAGAGTCACGTCAGAGGGCCTTCGCTCGACGTGCTCCGCTAGCGTCAGAAGCGTGCGCGCCCACGCACCCGGAAGCTGCCCGACCCACCGCTCCTCGATCCCGACCAGTGGTAGCGCATTGATGTAGTGCCGGCGCTCGCGTCCACGCTTCCGGCTCACAACGAGTCCGGCCTCGGCGAGCACCGAGAGATGGCGCATTACGGCGATCCTCGAGATCTCGAACGCCGCGGCCACCTGGCCGGTAGTGGACGGCCCGGCTCTCAGAAGGTCGAGGATGCGCCTGCGGGACGGATCCGACAAGGCCCTCCACACGAGCGCCGTACCGAAGCCCTCGTCCATACAACATGTAACCCTAGCATTACATATTGACGGATTCACGGTCAAGCGTGATCCGCGTGCGTCCTGTGTGGTGCCCACCGCCGCGGCGGCTAGATATGGGACCACAGGCCTGTGAAACGCGCCCCTCCCCGAGGAGCGCCACGTCCGAGCGAGCTGCCGGCCGCTTTATGCCGATCTGCGATTGACCCTGGGTCTGCGTAGCGCGCGGGCGGCCGCCTTCTCGTAGTCGTCGAAGGCGAGCGGTCGGTCCTCGTACACCGCGCCCCTGCTGTCCTCGTCGGTCATGATCTCGGCGACGGTGCGGGCGTCGGGCTCGATGTCGAACGCGCGGCACATGTCGATCGTGCGCTCGACGCGTCGACGGATGGCGAGGTCATCCATCGGCTTCTCCTCCGGTCGGGGGCGCGCACATCCTCTACCTCCTCGCGTGCGCTGTCCAGGGGGGCAACAGGATCCACTGCGAGCAAAAGAAAAGGCCGCCCGGTGAGACTCCGCAAGGACGGCCCTTTTGCCGCATCCCTCTCCGCTTCCAGTAATGCCCTCGGCGGGTCCATAAGAAACGGCCAGCCCGCTGAGACTGGCCGTTCCCGCCGTCGGGTCCGTGACTGGTGGGACGGACCCTCGCTCCAACGCGCCCATCCTACGAGCGCGGCTGCGTTACTCCAAACCCTTAGGTGGGCGAGTCTGCGCGTCCCTCGCTGACGATCCGCGCATAAGAGCCGGGATGCATCGCCTGCCACGTCTTGAGGTAAATGTCGATCTCTCGCTGCGCCTGCTCGGCGCTCGGTGCGCGGGGCATGGCGACATCAAGGGTCGCCTCACCCACCTTCCGCACGCGACATTCAGCCGCTTCAAGAAAGTCCGTGAGGTCGCCCAGCAGAACCGCGTCAGAGATTCGTACCCGCATGGCCGCAAGAACGCCTGGTGCGGTTATCGCCACATCTCTTCCTTTCCCGCAGACCAGGACGAGGTAACCGCGGACTTATTTCGTCAAACCCTCCTCGGGACCAAGGGTTGCAGTTCGCTCATCAGTGTCAAGTTTGAAGCCTTCCGCACATCTATCCGCGTGACGAGGGAAGCCAGACGCCCGCGCAAAGGGAGCGCCTCCGGCAGAGGCGCTCCCCCCACGCTTCGATGCTTCGCGGGCTTAGGAGGCCGGCGTGAAGAACCCGGTGACGGTTCCGAAGAGATGGAAGCTGCCCTCCGGGAACGTCTGCGTGAAGTCGATGCTGCAGGTCGTCACGTCCCCGTGCACGTTGTGCTTGGCGGACGTATCCGTCTCACTCTCCGTCGGGCCGCCCGTGGGCGTGAATTCGAAGGTGAGATCAAACGCCTCGGGGATGAACATCGACGTGCTTCCGACCACGTGAGCAGGCGTGAACTCGCCGTTGCCGTTCACGACGACCTCATAAGCCTGCCCGTTGTCGCAGCTCGCAGGAATCACCTGGGCGTTCTTCGCGTTGCTCGGATCCGCGAGGGCGCCCTGGGCGAGCGCTAGCGCTCCGATCATTGCGATGGCAATGATGATGCCGCAGTGTTTCAGCAAGAGAACCACTCCCCTAAGTAGGAATCTCGGCCGCAGGCGAGGGTAGTCCGCCCTGCCCTCGACGTCAAAGGGGAACCGACTGCGCCGCTTGGCCGCTTGGCCCTTTTGTCCGAGGCCCCGGCCAGTCGGTGCGCTCGGAATGGCGAGCGCGTCAGTCCTCTCGAAGCACCTCAACGGGGGCGTCCGGGTGAAGTGCCTCCCAGACGCGCAGGTACAGATCGAGCTCCAGGCGCCCCTGGCGGTCGTCGAGCACGTTGAGAATGGCGACCTCGACGACGTCATCCTCGACTAGCTCCGCCTGCGAGTCGCGCTTGCGAAAAAAGAAGAGCAGGTCGTCGACGAGCGCAGGGTCGCTCAGTCGCAGTCGTACCGTGAGGTGCCGCACGTCCTCCATCCTGGGCGCGCTCGCCGCGAGCGCTCCCAACCTCACGATCGAGGATCGGTGGCGGGCTGTCATCCCTCGAACGGTCAACTCGATCTGTCGCGAGGTCCCGCGCGTCTCCGGCCGCTATCGACGCGGCTCTATGCATTCACCAGGGCCTGTTCCAGGTCCGCGAGCGAACCTTCCTTGGCGCTGGGTACGGTTCGAGCTTGGCAACGGACGCGCAGGTTCTTGACATCGCCGGGCGCCGGATCGCGGTTACGAACCCGGACAAGGTCTTCTTCCCGGAGCGCGGGGAGACGAAGCTCGACCTGATCCGGTATTACCTCGCTGTCGCAGAGCCGTTGCTGCGCGCCGCGGGCGGGCGGCCTACCCTCATGCAGCGGTTCCCCCACGGCGCGCAAGGCGGCTCGTTCTTCCAGAAGCGCGTTCCCAACAGTGCGCCGGAGTGGTTGCAGACGACGATCGTCAGTACGCCGAATGGAACGACCTCCCGTGCGCTGGTGCTCGTCGATATGGCCCACGTCGTCTGGGCGGTGAACCTCGCGTGCCTCGGGTTTCACGTTTGGCCTTATCAGCGAGACCGCCCGGAGGCGGCTGACGAGCTACGCCTCGACCTCGACCCGCAGCCCGGCGTCGGGTTCGACGAGGTGCGCGCGGCCGCGATCGAGGTCCACGGATTGCTGGACGAGCTCGGAATCGTCGGTTACCCGAAGACCACAGGAAACCGTGGTCTCCACGTCTACGTCCGGCTTGAGCCGCGATGGGATTCCTACCAAGTGCGGGCCGCAGCAGTTGCAGCCGCCCGCGAGCTCGAGCGCCGCCGCCCAGAGCTGATCACATCGGCATGGTGGAAAGAGGAGCGGGGCCGCCGCATCTTCATCGACTACAACCAGAACGCCCCACACAAGACCGTCTTCGGTGCCTGGTCGGTGCGCGCCCGTCCCGGCGCCCAGGTCTCGACACCGGTTACCTGGGACGAGATCGACACACTGCATCCCGACGACCTGACGATTGCGAGCGTCCCCGAGCGACACGCCGCGCGCGGTGACCCGTGGGGGCAAATGGGCGAGCGGCCCCAGTCGCTCGAGCCGCTGCTCGAACTCCATGAGCGTGACCGGGCCACGGGTCTCAAGGACGCTCCGTGGCCCCCTGTCTACCCGAAACAGCCTGATGAACCTCCCCGGGTCGCCCCCAGCCGGGCGCGTCAGGACGCTACGTAACCCGCTGAAGGAGTGTTTTCACCCGACGTCGGGACCCTGGAACGCAGGGCGTCCGCATGCCAGCAGGCAAACGCTTGTTGATCGTCCAAGTGTTGGGGCAGCTCGAGCCGCTATCCGAAGGTGGCGGGCGTGTCGATTTCGCGGTCGCTCGTTCGACAAGTAGTAGGTAGTAGGTAGTAGGTAAAACCAACTAACCAAGGAGCAAGGCAATGAGAGTCATGGTGCTGGTCAAGGCGAGCCCGGAGTCCGAGGCGGGGGAGATGCCCTCGACCGAGGTTCTGGCGGAGATGGGCAAGTACAACGAGGAGCTGGTAAAGGCAGGCGTCATGCTTGCTGGTGAGGGCATCGCCCCCACCGCGCGCGGGAAGCGGGTCCAGTTCAACGGTCCGACCGAGCGACGCGTCATCGACGGGCCGTTCACCGAGACGAAGGAGCTAATCGCCGGTTACTGGCTTTGGCAAGTCAAGTCGATGGACGAGGCCGTTGAATGGCTGAAGCGCGCACCGTTCCAGGAGGGCGTGATCGAGATCCGGCCGGTTCTCGAAGAAGAGGACTTCGGCGAGGAGTTCACTCCGGAGCTGCGCGACCAGGAGCGGCGCATCCGCGAGCAGACGGAGCAGAACAAGTAGGGCCGTGCCCGAGGCCGACGTCAAGCGCACGATCGACGCAATCTGGCGTATCGAGTCCGCGAGGCTTATCGCCGGGCTGGCGCGGATCGTGCGCGACGTCGGACTCGCCGAGGACCTGGCCCAAGAGGCATTTGTGGCCGCGCTCGAGCAGTGGCCCGAATCCGGCGTCCCGGAGCGGCCCGGCGCCTGGCTCATGGCCACCGCTAAACACCGCGCCTTCGACAGGCTGCGGAGGGCAAGGCTGCACGAACGCAAGATGGCGGACCTCCTGCGCGAGCTCGAGCGAAGCTGCGCATCGAACCCGGCCGATCCGGCGGCGGACACCATCGACGACGATCTGCTGCGGCTGATATTCATGACGTGCCATCCCGTTCTCTCGGCCGATGCTCGGGTGGCGCTGACGCTGCGGCTCCTCGGCGGGCTGACCACTGCTGAGATCGCACGGGCCTATCTCGTCGCCGAATCGACTATCGCCCAACGGATCGTGCGCGGCAAAAAGACGCTGACCGCGGCGCACGTGCCGTTCCAGGTGCCGAACAACGACGAGCTGCCGGAGCGACTCGGATCGGTTCTCGAGGCCATCTACCTCATCTTCAACGAGGGCTATTCGCCGACGGCGGGCGACTCGTGGGTGCGGACCGAGCTCCTGGAGGAGGCGCTTCGACTTGGCCGCATCCTGGCCGGACTGATGCCGCAGGAATCGGAGGTTCACGGCCTCGTCGCGCTCATGGAGCTCCAGGCGTCGCGGTCGCGCGCGCGGGTCGGGCCGCGGGGTGAGCCGGTACTGCTGAACGACCAGGACCGCTCGCGGTGGGACTACGTCCTCGTGACACGAGGTCTTGCCGCTCTCGACCGAGCCACGACCCTGAAGGCCCCACTCGAGCCGTACACGCTGCAGGCAGCGATCGCCGCCTGTCACGCGCGTGCCCGCGCCCCGGACGACACCGACTGGAAACAAATCGTCGCTCTCTACGACGCGCTGGCGCAGGTCATGCCCTCGCCCGTGGTCGAGTTGAATCGCGCAGTGGCCGTGTCCATGGCCTTCGGCCCCGAGGCTGGACTCGAGCTCGTCGACGCACTCGCTGACGAGTCGGCGCTGCGGGATTACCACCTTCTACCTAGCGTCCGCGGCGATCTGCTCGCGAAGCTGGGGCGCAGCCGAGAGGCACGTCGCGAGTTCGATCAGGCGGCAGCGCTGGCGACCAACGTGCAAGTGCGCAAGCTGCTTCGCGAGCGTGCCAGCCGTGCCGTCCGAGAGAAGACGGGACTCTGAGCAATCCACGAAAGGCGTTCCGATGACGAAGGTTCTCGCAGGGATCACGATGTCCGTCGATGGGTACATCACCGGGCCCAATGATGGCCCGGGGAAGGATTTCGCGGCCCAAGCGGCTGAACTTGTGTCAAAACGTGTCATCCAAGCGAGCGCCGGTGAATTTGGCCAAGCTCAGAAAGGACGAAAAAGGTCCGATTTACTGAGCCCTTTCCTGATGGAGCTAGCCGGACTCGAACCGGCGACCTCCTGGGTGCGATCCAGCTGCTCTTCTGGGCGAGAACTGCGGGATTTGCAGCGCGGTTCGGGAGAGCACCTGGAGTGCGCAACATCTCCCGCAACTCTTCTGCATGCGACTTGCAGAGCGATCGTTGCTTGTGCCGACAACGCGCTAGGGCAGGTGAAACCACGCATTCGATCCCGAGAGGCGCCCTACGCGTCCATCCGCAGGTAGGCGAGTACGGCGAGTACGCGGCGGTGCGAGTCGGGGTTCGTGTTGAGGTGGAGCTTGAGAAAGACCTGCTTTACGTGTGCCTCGACGGTTCGCTCGGTCACGAAGAGGCGTCCGGCGATCGCCTTGTTCGAGAGGCCTTCCGCGAGAAGCCCTAGAACTTCTCGCTCGCGCTCGGTCAGGTCGGTGAGCGGGTCTTCTCGGCGGCGGCGACCGACGAGGCGTGAGACGATCGTCGGATCGATCACGGTCTCGCCGTCGGTGATGCGGCGAAGGGCATCGACGAGGATCGCGACATCGAAGACTCGCTCCTTGAGCAGGTAGCCGACCCTCTCGGGGTGTTCCTCCAGCAGACGCATGGCGTAATTCGGCTCGACGTATTGCGAGAGGACGAGTACTCCGATGGCAGGGTGCTCCGCTCGGATTGCCTGGGCGGCGACGAGGCCCTCGTCCGTGTGCGTGGGCGGCATCCGGATGTCGACGATCGCCGCGTCGGGCCGTGCGAGACGCACGTGGCGGAGCAGCCCCTCGGCGTCCTCGGCCTCGGCGACGACATCGATGTCTGCGTCCCGCAGAAGACGGACGATTCCCTGCCGGGTGAGCATGACGTCGTCCGCGACGACTACGCGCATGGGATCTCCGCTCGTAGCGTCGTCGGCTCGACCTCGAGGCGGCCGCCGATCGCGCCGACCCGATCGGCCAGGTGGATCATCCTGGAGGTGCGCTCCGAGCCGTCGTCCTGCACGCTGACCACGAGTCGCTCATCGTGGCGGGGAGCGCTGACGATGGCGTAGCTCGCGCCTCTTCGCGCCGCGTCGTCGATCGCCTCGGCGACGACGAAGTAGGCCGCCGTCTCGACCACGGCTGGGTACCGCTCTCGGGCCGTCTCGCCGGTCTCGACCGCAAGCGGTGCCGCCTCGGCGAGTGTCCCCAGCGCGGCGGCGAGGCCGGCCTCGGTCAGAATCGCCGGGTGGATGCCGTGGGCAAGCTCGCGGAGCTCGCCCAGCGCGGCCTGGGCATCGCCGGTCGCCTCCGCGAGGAGCGAAGCGGTCTCGACGTCGCCCTCGGCCTCTGCACCTGCACGTGCGACCCGGAGATCGTATGAGAGGGCGAGCAGGCGCTGCTGGGCGCCGTCATGGAGGTCGCGCTCGAGCCGGCGCCGCTGCGCGTCTCCCGTGTCGACTATGCGCGCGCGAGATACGCGGAGGTCGTGGAGCTGCGCCAGGACTTCCACTCGCAGGCGTTCGTTCTCGAGCGCCAGCCGAACGGCGGCACCGATCTCCTGCTCGAGCTCGGCTACTCCCGCGGCGTGCGTGACGAGGGCGACTCGCCGGCCGTCCCGAACGAGCGGGGTGACCGCGCGCCCCGATTCGGCCACGGGCTCTTCGACCGGGCGTCCGCCACCGTCGACGTAGCGCCGCGACGCCGGTAGCCAGTAAGCGATTCGAAGCTCAGGATCGCCGATCGCTCTGCCGAGCGCCGACTCCAGTGTGCCGGGCGGCGGCGCCTCGCCGAGCTCGGCGACGATCCGGGCCACGGAGCGCCTCTGTATGCGGCCTCGAAGGACGGTCCACGCGAGACCGAAAGCGAGCAAGACGACCGCCGCGCAGCCGGCGGCGAAGATGGAAAGGAACACCGGGTCGCCCGGGTCCTCGAGCGGCGTGTGCTCGAGGGCGACGGAATGCGCGGCCGTTGCGGCTGCGAGCGCGATCCCGCCGGCGAGGACCGGCGACAGCGTCCGGCGGGCTGCGGCGCTCGCCACGGCGAGCCGCCAGATGCAGACCGTCGCCAGCGCCCCCGCGGCTGCGGCCGCGAACCAGATGTCGGCCTCCTGAATCCCACGGGCGATCCGCGGAAGCGAGCGGACCAGAAGGACGTTGTCCGTGCAGTTGTCCCAGCAGTTCGGGTCGAAGAAGGGATCGCGGAGCAGCGCACGGCCGAGCGCGGAGAGGGCAGCTTCGAGGTAGACGGCGACGACGACTGCGCGCACGCCTTGCGACGGCAGCCGGCCGCTCGGGTAGGCGAGGATGAGGTGAAGGAGAAGTGGAAAGACGAAGCCGGCCGCGAGCGTGCCGAGGCTCAGGACGAGCGACGGCCCGCCCTTCCACCCGGCCCAGAACGGCGCGAACCAGAAAAGACCTGCCAGCAGAGCCAGGTCGCCGATCCGCCCGGCCGGCCGCGTGAAGGACGTGACGAGGCCAGCCGCCACGAGCGCAAGACCGGCGAGGACGGCCAGGGCGGCGGCGAGGCCGGAGCGCCCGGCGTAGGTCGTGAGCTCACCTGGGCCGCGCGCAACGGCGAGCGCACCCAGGCCGTAGGCGAGCGCGACTGCCCCGGCGGCGAGCCGAGCGAGGTTCGCCGGGCGGACGCGGACGCGCGCCACCGCCCGATTGTGGCACCTTTCACGACGGGCACATTGGTGCTGGCCACAGTCCTGCTTTCGGGCCAGCCACGATGTCCCCGGGCTCTGCCCGTCCATAGCGTGGTCTCGATCGTCGCTGAAAGGAGTGAGACCATGGACGGGATGAGAAATCGAAGCCGGCTCGCGGCTCTCGTTCTCGCCGCAATCGTGGCGTTTGCCGCGGCGGGCTGCGGCGGTGGCGGTGCCGGCGACGACAAGGCCGGCGGCTCGGGCGAGCCGGTCGTGTTGCGACTGGCCAACACCAATGGCCAGATCGACTTCACGCCCGCCGTTGAATACTTCGTCAAGCGGGTCCAGGAGCTCTCCGGCGGCGACCTCCGCATCGAGTCCGTGGATGAATGGGGGGACTTCGCCTCGGACGCTGAGCAGCAGGTCGTGAAGGATGTCTCCGCCGGCGAGATCGACCTCGGCTGGGTTGGGACACGCGTGTTCGACACGCTCGACGTCAAGAGCTTCCAGGCGCTCACCGCGCCCATGCTGGTCGACAGCTATGCGCTCGAGAACGCCGTGATCGGGAGCGGAATCACGGACGAGATGATGCAAGGGCTGGACGATCTCGGCGTTGCCGGGCTCGGGGTCCTCCCCGACGGCCTCCGCAAGCCGATCGGCGTCAGCCGGCCTATCCTCGGCCTGGCGGACTGGAGGGGGATCACCTTCGGCACCTCGAAGTCGTACGGCCAGGCTGAAGCGATCCGAGCACTCAGGGCCACGCCCGCGCAGGTCTTCAAGACGGCGCGCGAGGAGGGGCTCAAGAACGGGACGATCCAGGGATTCGAGACGAGTATCTGGGTGCACCAGAACAACCCCGCGCTGCCGCCTCTCGCTCCCTACGTGACCTCCAACGTGACCTTGTGGCCGCAGATGGATCTTCTCCTCGCCAACCCGGCGCGTCTCGAAGGACTGACCGCCGAGCAGCGCGGGTGGCTGGAGGAAGCCGCCCGAGACGCGGCGGCCCGTTCAGCCGCCCTCTCCGACATGGAAGCCCAGGCCCTCGTCGACTCCTGTTTCGCAGGGGCGCGCTTCGCGGAAGCCTCCGGCACCGATCTCGCGGCGCTCGAAGCGGCTTTCGCCCCCGTGTACGCGAACCTCCAGCAGGACCCGGAGACGAAGGCGTTCATCGAACGGATCCAGGCCCTCAAGGAATCCACCTCACCGGAACCGGAGCTCGCCATCCCCTCGGACTGCACAGGCACGGCTCCGGAGGAGGCCGCCGGCGACACGGGGACGGCGCCCGCGTACCTGAACGGCACCTACCGCTATGTGATCACGCTGGACGAGGCCCGGACGGCCGGCCAGGCCGGCCCCTACGACGAGTACCCGGCGGTCACCACCGTGACGCTCAAAGACGGTGAGGTTCAGAACGGGTGCTTCGGTGCGGGCGCGACCTACTCGGTCGAGGATGACCGGATCACGTTCGACAGCCCCGAGTATGGCTACACCATGACCTTCACATTCTCTGAGGACAGCCGCGGCAACCTTCACCTGGCGCCCGTCCCGCCAATCGACCCGGGCGACGCGTTCGAGTGCTCGTCCCAGGTCTGGACGAAGATCGACTGATCGACGCGGCCGGCGCTTACACCGTCTCGTCGCCGAGGGGGATCTCGGCCGTGAGACGCGTTCCCCTGCCCGCTGGGCTCTCGACGCGGAGGGTCCCTCCCAGCGCCTCGACCCGGTCGACGAGGCCCCGCAGGCCCGTTCCGCGGGCAGGGTCGGCGCCGCCGAGACCGTCGTCCTCGACCTCGACCCTCACCCGGCCGCCGCCAGTCGTTACGGATACTGAGACCCCCGATGCGGACGCGTGCTTCGCGATGTTCGCGAGCGCCTCCGCGCAGAGGAAGTACACGACTGCCTCGACCTCCGCCGGTAGCTTGGCCGCCGGGGCCACGGCCTCGACCGGTACCGGCGCCTGCTCTGCGAGCGACGCGAGCGCGCCCGCGAGGCCAGCTTCGACGAGGACGCGGGGATGGAGCCCGTGGGCGAGTCGGCGGAGCTCCTCCAGCGTCCGCGCGAGCTGAGCCTCGGTCCGGTCGATCCGCTCCCTGGCAGGGTCGGTGCGGGCGGAGAGGCGTGTCCGGCGAAGTTGCTCGGCAAGCCGCTCCAACCGCTGCTCCGCGCCTTCGTGAAGCCGCCGCTCGAGGCGTCTCCCTTCCTCATCGCCCGCCTCGAGGATCCGCAGCTGCGATGCTCGGAGCTCGGCCACCTGGGCGCGCACCTCGGCTTGGAGCCGCGCGTTCGCGGCCGCGAGCTGGGCCGCGGAGGAGACCGCCTCGCGGAGGCCGGGATCCTCGAGCACGGCCGGGTCGTGGACAAGTGCCGCGACCGGCTGACCTTCGCGCTCAATACGAGTGACCGAGCGCTCGGAGCCCGGGTCGGGAAGAGCAAATGCGCGTCCCTCGGAGTCAACGAACGCAGCAGCGTTCGGGAGCCAGTACCCGACCTCGAGGGTCGGGTCGCCGAGCGCCCGGGCGAGCTCGTCCCGGAGCGTCCCCGACCGGCTCTCGCCGAGCTCGACGACGAGGTCGGTGACCGACGCCCGCTCCCATGCGCGTGAGAGGAGCCCGGCGAGAAGCGCACCCGCCAGGGCGCAGAGCGTCGCCTCGAGCGCGAGAAGCGACGGGTCATTCGCGTCTCCTGCGGGCACCGTCAGGTGGGCCGCCGCACCGCCTGCGAGCACGAGCCCGAGGCCGACCGCAGCCTCGAGCGCCAACAGGCGCGCCCGGCGGGAGGGGCCGACCGCCCGGATGTAGAGGCGGGCGCAGACGGCGACCAGCAGGAAGGCGAGAACGATCGTGGCGATCTCGCTCCGCCAGACCGGAGTCACGAGCGCCGCGGTGTAGCCGACGGCCACGGCGGCCCGGTCGAGGCGCGAGGAGAGCCGCCCGCTCGGGTACGTGACCAGAAGATGGACGAGCGGCCCGCGGTAGACGTAGAGGGCGTGAGCCCCGACCCAGTCCACGGGGGCGACGCCGGTAGTGGCGAAGTTCCCCAAGAACCAGCTGAACCCGGTCGCCGCCATGAGGGCGCCGCTTCGACTCTCGGGGCGCCGTGACCACGCGACCAGCCCGCAGGCGATGAGGGTCCAGCCGGTGACCAGGTCGGGTGCCCAATGGCGCGGGTCGCCCCAGCCGAAGAAGATCCATTCGGCGGCGATGCCGAAGACAGCGCCCGCCGGCCAGAGGAGCAGCCGGATCCATCGCATGCGCGGCTCAGCCCAGGAGGGCCGCGAGCGCCGAGCCCGAGAGCTCCCCTTTCGAGAGGAAGCCCCGCGCGGCCGCCGCCTCGAGTCGAGGGCCGTAGGCGGCAGCCTCGCGGCTCGAGATCAGCACAACCCTGGGCGGATCCGGCCCCGCCGCCAACCGCTCGGCCACGGCGAAGCCGTCTAGGTCGGGGAGCTGAATGTCGAGCAACACGACCTGCGGTCGGAGCCGCTCGACTGCGCCGATCGCCTGATCGCCATCGGCGGCTTCGCCGACGACCGCGAATCCCTCCGCCTCGAGCAGCGCTGAGGCGGACTCCCGGAACTCAGGGTGGTCGTCGACTATCAACACCGTCGGGCGCATAGGCGGATCGTCGCAAAGCTCGCCGCCGGACGCATTGTGGCTAGCCGCAATCCGGCGCGTCCGAATTCTCGGGCCTGCACGGAGCGAAGACTGTGGCCCGCCTCATTTCTCGCGCGCCCGGCCGCTCATAGCCTGGGTCGACGAAGGCAATCAGCGACGAAAGGAGGAACGATGCCCAAGCTCATCGTTCTCGGATTGCTCGCGGGCCTCGCAGCGATCGCGGCGCTGACCGCGATGCCCGCCGCCGGGAAGGTTCCCGGCCCGAACGGCCGGATCGCGTTCACACGATTCGACCCGGCCTCGGGCGGCACGGTGACCTACACCGTGAACCCGGACGGGAGCCATGTGCAACAGCTGTTTTCCCGGGACCATTCGGAGTTTCCCCACTGGTCGCCGGACGGCAGCGAGGTTGCGATCTTCTGCTGCGACGACGGAATGGCCGCCCACATTGTCAACCCCGACACCGGCGGCTTCCGCGAACTCGCTCCTACGGACCCCGAGCTCGAAATCCATTGCGGCTTCGGCTGGTCACCGGACGGGCAACGCCTCGCGTGCGAGACCTTCGGTGTGACCGACCCGACGCGCAACGGCGTCTACACGATCCGCTCCTCCGACGGCGGTGGCCTGACAAGGGTCACCTCCAATCCCGGCGGGGACGATATCCCCGGCGACTACTCGCCCGACGGCAACCGCCTCGTGTTCGTCCGCTCGGACGCAAACGGACCGCTGGGCATCTTCGTGACCAGGCTCAACGGCGGCGGGCTGCGGCAGATCACCCCGCCGGGCATGATCGTCCACGCCGCGAACGGCGGCGGAAGCTGGTCGCCGAGTGGCAACAGGATCCTGTTCGCGGCTCGTTCCGTCGCGGATTACCGTCTTGCGATCTGGGTCGTGAACGTGGACGGTAGCGGCCTCCGCCAGGTGCCGATCAAGCCTGCGTGCGGCGGCGCCTTCTCGGATCCGAAATCGACCTCCTGCTTCTACCCCGGATGGTCGCCCGACGGAAGGAAGATCGTCTTCACGCGCATCAGCGCGAACGGGACGCAGGAGAACATCTACACCGTGAACGCGGACGGCAGCGGCCTCTTCCAGGTGACGAAGTCAGGCGGTGCCAGCCAGGGGGACTGGGGCTCGCATTCGCTGATCCGCTGACACACCCGCGGCAAACCCCGACAATCTCACGCAAACGGAGAGCCCTCCACCGAGGGCTCTCCGCAGCGTGACGATGTTGGCACTCGAGCGGACGGACCGCGGCCCGTCTCCCGTTGCGACCGTCGTCTGCTCGTGCAGGCGACGATGCTCGTCCCTTGAAGAGCGAGTCGTGCTGTAGCCGAGCGGCCATGATGGCAAGTCGTGAGCTCCCGCAACATTCTGTCGTCCCGCGGCTCAGCCGACTTAAGGCGTTGAATCGAAGGCTCGTGTAATTGCAGGAGAAATCGAATCGATCGTCGATCAGCGCTGATGGTCTCTCCACTTCCAGGTGCTCTTCGTATTCACGCTAGAGAACAAAAGACCCGCATATGCAGGTCTTTGATGGAGCTAGCCGGACTCGAACCGGCGACCTCCTGGGTGCGATCTCTGCGCTCTCTCGCCCCAATTTGGCTTGGTCACGAGATTCGGGGCCTGCGAATAAGCTCCCCAACATCTTCCCCAACACGCCGAGACGCGTTCTCCACTAAGACAACACCGCCTCGAGCTGGAGGCGGCTCTCCTTCAGAGACTGCGAGTAGCCAGTCGTTGCGGCGGTGAGCGTGGCGCGGAGGAATCGCAACGCCATTGAATGCCGCCCGTGCCGAGTTGTCGAACCGCGTCGTCCGAGAATGTCGTCTTCCTGGCAAAGAGCGACACGTGAGGGCGGCTGCCCGGGAGGCAGCCGCCCTCAATTGCGTCTAGCCGAGCGGCTGGAAGTAGTGGTTTTGCATGTAACGGGCGACCTTCTTGCCGAGCACCGCTGCCTGCACGTCGGCGGTGCGGAAGTGGATGCCTGCCCAGACGCGGGCATCGATCAGCAAGGGGATCGGATCGGAGAAGCGGTTGAAGTAGCGCCGTTCGCCCGGGAAGCGGCTGCTCGTGATGTAGAAACGCATCTTGTCCGTGCCGAAGAACGCCCGCAGCGCGTGCAAGTTCGAGCTGCCTTGGCACACAGCCCCCGCTGGGTGATCGGGGTAGGGCGGCGTGATGAGCGCCGGCCCGGCGCCCGCGATCGCCGGGTCGAGTGTCGGCACAAAGAGCGGCTGCCAGTTCGGGTCGGCCTCGGTCGCGGGATTGCCGTCGCGATAGGCCTCGTGGATCGCCGTGATCGGCCGCCAGAAGCCCCAGTAGTACTTGTCGTTCCAGCAGTTGATGCCAGCGTCTGCCGCGGTCAGGTCGAGCATCGCAAACAGGCGGGCCGTGTCGGCGAGGTCGAGCTGTCGGCTCGGATCGTCGGCCAGTCTCCGGGCGACCCCGTTCCAGATCGGGGCGGGATGGCTATTCACAAACACGGCGGTGTGGGTCTGCTCCGGCGTCCGCGTCGTGCTGTCGAGGGCGCCGAGCTCCTTGACCTCGTTGAAGTCCTCGGCGTAGGCGGCACTGGCGAGCTCGTTCGGGCCGTCCGTGCGAAACTGGGACGGGCTCTCGAGCAGGAAGGGAAGCCCGTAGGCGATCCAGGGGCTGGGATCGCAGAGCGGACTTCCATCGGCCGCGAGCAGCGGCCGCCAATCGCCCGGATCCGTGCCCCACACGCAGGGAAGAACCTGGCGGCGATCGTGCCCCTGGGCGAGCATCGCATCGGCCGCGGCGATCCCGGCGGCGATCCCTTCCTCCTTGGCCGGCCCCGCGGGCACGTCGGCCAGCGACTCCTCGTAGAGCGGTTGCAGATTCGGCAGCTGCTCCGGGAACGTCAAGGTAAGCACCCGGAATGCGGCCGTCGCCGCGGCGGCCTCCTGCGAGGCGAGCTGATCGAACTTGCGCGTGAGCAGGTACGGACGATGCGTCTGGTCGATCGAGTTGACCGCGTCGTACACGGCGCCCTGCACCATCGCTATGAACGTGACCGACGCAGGCGGAGCAGAAGTGATGGGCGGTTGCGCCAGGATGGTGTTCTGAGCGATCTCGTTCCACTTCGTCACTTCGTTGGCCTGCGCCGCGGCCGGTGCGGCGAGCGCGGCGAGGACTGCGAGCACCGCAAGCCAGAGCATTCGGTTACGTCTCATCGTTCTCTCCTCTCGGTTCGGCCTGGGCCGCAAGCGGCTGGGAGCTTTCGAGTCCCAACACGGTCGACTCGCAAGTCAGCTCTCGACCGGCGGACGATGTCACGGGGCGAGCGTCAACTCGTAGATTCCGCCGTAGAGGGTCCCGCCGGCCGGGTCGACGGCGAGTGGTTCGATGCCGTCCGGAGGGAGGCCGCGGCTGAGGCGCGACCAGCTGCGCCCGCCGTCGGTGCTCCTGAAGAGTCCGCTCTCTGTACCCGCGTACACCGTCTGCCCGTGCCGAGGATCGATCGCCAGTGACCGGATGTTGTGACCCTTGAGACCTGCATTCACGGCTCGCCAGCTCGAGCCGGCGTCCGTGCTCTTGAAGAGGCCCTCATCCCCACCTGCATAGAGGGTCGCCGGCTCCCGCGGGTCGATTGCCAGATTCTGCACGGAAAACGAGGCGGGTATGACCGGATAACCGGCTCTTTGCCAGGTGGCGCCGCCGTTGGTGCTCTTGAAGAGAGCGGCACCATCGCCATAGGAATAGAGCGTGTCGGGACCGCCATAGGCATAGAGCGTGTCGGGATCTAGGGGATCGAACGCGAGCGCCAAGGGATACGAGTCTGCTCCGTCCGAAACGCCGAAGAAACCATCCTCGGCGACCTCCCAAGTGGCGCCCCCGTCGGTGCTCTTGAACCACACTGGTGAGCCACCGTCGGCGAAGTTTTCTACGTACGCGTAGACGGCTTTCGGATTCTGTGGGGCGACGAAAAGTGCCGAGACGGAGGCGAGGTCGCGATCGCGAATCCAAGGCTGCCATGACACTCTCAAAGCTCGCCAGCTGCGGCCGCCGTCCGTGCTCTTGAGGAGGCCGGCGCGGTCGCCGCCTTCGCCCGCGTAGACGACGTCCGGATCCTGCGGGTCGACCGCGAGCGTGGTGACGCTCTGGTCCGTATTCACGGTTCGCCAGCGGCCACCCGCCCTCTTCGCAATTCCTCCCCCGATCCCCGCGTACGCGGTTCCCGTGCGCGCATCGACGGCGAGCGCCCATACCGATGCCGCGCCGGGTCCCCGTCCGGTGGCTCGCCAGCTGCGGCCTGCGTCCGGGCTCGTCAGGATGCGTCCGACGGAGCCGGCGTAGAGCTTCGCCGACTTGCGCGGATCGAGCGCGAGGAGCTCGGCGCCCCGGCCCAGGGCGAGCGAGCGCCAGGTACGGCCGCCGTCCGTCGTGCTGAACGCGCCGTCTTCGTCCGTGCCCGCATAAAGCGTCTCTGGGTGCTGCGGGTCAAGCATGAGCGGGCCCACGTTCGTGCCTTGGAGGCCGGCGGCGCGCCAGCTGGCGCCGCCGTCCGTGCTCTTGACGACGCCCTTTGCGTCCGTCCCCGCGTAGACCGTCTCCGGATGCTGGGGGTCGAGCGCCAGCGCGGCCACGTTCGTGCCTTTCAGGCCGACCGGGTGCCAACTTGCGCCTCCGTCGCTGCTCTTGAAGACGCCACTCCAATGGTAGATCGACGTCGGGCCTGCGGCTGCGCCTACTGCACCCGCGTAGATCGTGTCGGGATCGCGCGGGTCGAGGGCAAGCGTGTTCACCGACCCGAGACCGACGCTTCGCCAGCTCGCCCCCCCGTCCGTGGTCTTGAAGACCCCCTTCTCCCACGTGCCCGCGTAGACGATGTCGGGATCGCGACGATCGACGACGAGTGCGTAGACGTAGCCCTCGTCGAGGCGGTGTTGGCGCCTCTCCGCCGTCTCCTTTGCGGGGAGAAGGTCGGCGCTCGTGGCCTGCCAGCTCGCGCCGCCGTCCGTCGTCTTGAAGACGCCGCGCGCGGTGCCGACGTAGAGCGTCTTCGGGTCTCCAGGCGCCATCGCGAGCTCGTCGACGCGGCTCCGCGAGAGGTCCTGAGGGCGCCACGTGCGACCGCCGTTCGCGCTCTTGAAGACACCGGCCGCCGAGCTCGCGAACATGACCCTCGCGTGCTGCGGGTCAACGACGAGCTCGTCGATGTCGCCGCCCGGGAGTCCGGGCGCAAGCCGCCACCTGGCGGCGTCTCCCGGGACGGCCGCTGCCGCTCCCGCGGGCGGTCGCCCTGCGTGAACTTGCGACCGGCTGGAGCCGCCGCCGTGGTTGAAGCCGTAGAAGCCGAGCAGACCGGCCGCGGCAGCAACGAGCGTGCAAGCCGCGTAACCGCGTCTGCGGCGCCGCGCGCGCCGGCGCGCCTCCTCGATCAGCGCCTCGAGCGCTTCGGCGTCGGCGGGATCGTCGGCGCGAGGGGGCCGTGGTCGTGTGAGAATGCTCATCGTGGCCTCGAGTGAAGCTAGTATTACTGGCACCATGTTCCGTGTCAAGGTCGATCGGGACGAGCCCACCGACCTGCACGAGCAGGTGGCCGGGGAGATCCGGCGCGCGATCGCCGAGGGGGAGGCGAAGCCGGGCGAGCGGCTGCCGCCCGCCCGCGACCTCGCCGCCGAGCTCGGCGTCAACAGGAACACCGTCTTGCGCGCGCTCCGGCAGCTGCGCGACGAAGGCCTGCTCGAGTTTCGCCGCGGCCGCGGCATCACGGTCGCGGCCACCCCCGACCACGGCGTCGTCATCGCGCAGGCGCGCGAGCTCGTCCGCCTCGGGCGCAAGCACGGCTATCGAAAGGACGAGCTGATCAGGATCATCGAGAGCGTGGATTGAGGGAGACTCCAAGCCACCGCTCACCCCCGCCCGCCTGGAGATTCTGACTGGGCGTGGTGTCTCGCCAGCGGGTACCAAGACAGATTCACGCGGCGCGACGGTCCGAAGTGGCAAGATCAGCCGCGCCGAAGGGCGGGCCGCATGAGCGTTTTGGCAGCCGCCACCTGCGTGCCGCGTGATCTCCCCCAATATTTTTCGCGTCCCACGGCTGCGACAGGCGAGGCCGCGAATGAACGGATCACCGATTTCCAGGGAGAAATCGAGCCGATTACTCAGCAGAACGCTGAGCGCCTGGGGTACCTCCGGGCGCTCTTCGTAGTCTCTTCAGAAAACAAAAGATTCGCATTTGCACGTCTTTCATGGAGCTAGCCGGACCCGAACCGGCGACCTCCTGGGTGCTGATCCAGTCGCTCTATTGGCGCCGAACCCAACATGGTTGCGGCCGTTTTAGCGGGATCGCCTAAAGCGCCCCAACATCTTCCCCAACATCCTGGGGTCAGTTTCCAGTCAGTCAACACCCGAAATCAGTTGCAAATCTGCTTGGAACCAGGTTTCAGGAACGCCCTAGAAGATCGGCCGACGGCTGACTGTGCACTCGCAACGCGTTCCGCCTTTTGTCCAAAGCGATAGCCGGCGGCCAGACGCGTACCGCCTGACGCGCTGTCCCTTTCGCGTGAAAGCAGGAGCGCAAGTGGCCCGTCGGAGCGAGGCCGGTCGCTATTGCTCGGGAATGGAAAGGCACCGCTGAGCGCCCGTGAGCCGCGGACTCTAGAGTCTAGAGCCGATGGCCGTCGACTCCACCCACGTCGTCTTTGGCGCGACCGGCGGGATCGGCGGTGCCCTCGTCGCCGAGCTCATGCGCCGCGGAAAGACCGTGCGAGCCGTGAGCCGCCGTGGAGCGGCCCCCGAGGGAGCGGAGGGAGCGGCCGCCGATGCCGCGGACGCAGCGGCGGCGGCGGCCGCGGCGAGGGGAGCCGGAGTCGTCTATCACTGCGTCAATCCGGGTTACACGCGGTGGCCAGAGCTTCTGCCCCCGATCAGCCGCTCGATTCTTGGCGCCGCCGAGTCATCGGGTGCCAAGCTTGTCTTCGCCGACAACCTAATCGTCTACGGGCCCGTCGAAGGCCCGCTACGGGAGGATCTGCCCGCGACGGCCAGCGGCCGCAAGGGGCGCACCCGGGTCGAGGTTGCCGCCGAACTGCTCGCCGCCCACGACGAGGGACGCGTGCGAGTCAAGATCGGAAGGGCCTCGGACTACTACGGGCCCGGCGGCGCCAACTCGTACTCCGGGGAGTCCGTCTTCGGGCGGGTCGTCGCAGGAAAGCGGCCGCAGTGGACCGGGAAGCTCGACGTGCCCCACACCTTCCATTATCTGCCCGACATCGCTCGTGGGCTCGTGACCCTGGCGGAGCACCCGGAGGCCGACGGTGAAGTCTGGCACCTGCCGGCCGCGGAGCCGGTCACCGCGCAGGAGTTCTTCGACCTCGTTTTCGAGGCCGCCGGGAGGCCGACACCGGCGAAGGCCCAGATCGCGGGCCCGGCGCTGCTCGCCGTGGCCGGCATCTTCTCGCCGATGCTCCGGGAGCTGCGCGAGACCGCCTACCAGTTCCGGCGACCTTTCGTCATCGACTCGTCAAAGTTCGAGCGTGCTTTCGGTCGGCTCGAGCCGACACCGCACCGTGAGGCGGTCGAGCGGACCGTCGAGTGGTTCCGCTCCCGCTGACTACCGGTTGATTTTGGGCGCCTCTGCTCACGGGAGCGCAGACAACTCGACAGGGCAAGCGACCCTCCCGCTTCGGACGACGGGCAGGCCTCTCAGATGACGCAGCCGTCGCCTCGCAAAACGCGCAAGGCGGAGTCTCGGCGGTGTCGGTCGGCGGATCTGCCGCGCGGAGCGGTCCTCGCGCGCCGATTGTCCGTCCCGGGCGCGCGGCGTAGGTTTCGGGATGGACGAACGTACCCAACGGGTCAGCGACCTGCTCCATGAGGCCGGTGAGGTCCACCACGTCGTGTATCGCATCACGGACGGCGCAGACGACGACTGGGTCTCCTTCTATGCGAACTGGCTCATCGATCACTCCGAGCTTCCCGAAACGCTCGGGCACGCACCGACCCGTAGCTACCTCGTACACGAGCTCGTCGAGTCCGAACGGGCTCTTGCCGAGACGGCGCCAGCGGCACGCTGGCAGGCCTTCTACGCCGATCGGATCGTCGGCCGCTTCGGCTGACAGTTCGCATGGGAAGGTGTGCCTCCACGCGGGCCACAAACGGCGTGCACACCGCTGTTGCTCGTCGCGCCAAGGAGAAGCGCGCGCGGTGGCTGGCGACCCTCCCGCGGGCATGCCGACGCGGAAGCCTCGTCCGGCTCGTGCGGGCCGCTCGAGCCCCTTGATCCACGCGAGTCCGGCAAAGTCGGGTGAGCAGCTGCGGTGCGGCGGCGGGTGTGCGCCGGGCGTGGCTGACGTAGAACTCCGGGCATGGCCGCATCGGAGGCCATGATCGTCGACGCCGGTGGGCGCGATTTGCGCGTGTCTAGCCCCGATCGCGTGATCTTCCCGATGACCGAGCGCTCAGGCGCGGTCACCAAGCTCGACATCGTCAAGTACTACCTCGCCGTTGGCGATGGCATCATGCGCGCGCTCGAGCGGCGGCCGACGACGCTCGAGCGCTGGCCCAAGGGCGTGCATCCGGGCATCGTCGTCTCGACGCGCGAGA
>DATNOU010000160.1:0-2434 GCA_035601195.1 Gaiellaceae bacterium
CGAAGCTGATCACCGTCCCGTTCGGCGCGTTCACAAACCCACCCGAACCCGTATGCACATTCACATGCCCAGCCAACGTGTGATTCGTCCCCACAGGATTGATCGCCGTCGCCGGAGTGATCTGAATGTTCGCATCCACGAACGTCTTCACAGCGTCGCCCGAGTTCGGGGCGACACCGTCGGTGGCGACCGTCACGGTTGCACCCCCGCCGATCTCTAGCGTCGCCGAAGCGTGCCCCGTCACCTTCCCCGCAGTCGGGGACGTGAACGTGATCGTGCACTGGCCGTTCACGTCGGTGGTCCCGTTCGTGCACGTACCGGAGGGAGCGGTGTGACCTGCCCCGTTCGAATCCGTCAGCGTCACCGAGACATGCTCACCCGCCGCCGGTCCGAACGTGCCTGTGCCCGTGTCCTTCGACAACGTCACCGTGAATGTGTGTGGCTGCCCAACCTCGTTCGTCGCATCCGGCGCGATTGTGATCTTCGCGTTCACGTAGACCTTGTTCGCATCGGCGCTATTGAGGCCGCCCGTCCCGGTCGCCCGGGTCAGGCTGATACCACCGACATCGAACGTGGTCGTCGCGTGGATGTCCACGCTCCCAGCGGTACCGGTGTTGATCTCAACCGAGCAGGTGCCGCCGGTCGTCGTGCAGGTGTCGACCCCACCGACGAACGCTGCACCGGCGGTGTTGTTCAGCAGGCTGAACGTGACCAACGTCCCATTCGGCGCCGGACCGAAACCGGTCACCGCATCACCCGGTGCACCGGCCGGCAGCCCATCATTCTGCTGCACCGTCGCCGTGATCGTGTGCGCATCATCGACCTCGTTCGTCGCATTCAACGGACTGAGATCAATCTGAGCATCGACGACCTGCAACGGCTCGCAGGGGCCGTTCCCGGCGATGTAAATGGTGTCGCCGAGGTAATGGGCCTTGAAGCCGTACATCCCCGCGGTCAGAGGACCCTGTGGGAAGCTCGTCGCGTCGGCGTGGCCGCTCGCGTCCAGCGCCACGTTCGGCGAGGTCGAGGCAGGAGTCCCTGCGCAGGTGCCGTTCGTGAACCAGTCGATGGTCACATTCCCGCTGGGCACACCCGACGCGCCCGTGACGCTCACAAAGTCGTGCACGGTAGAGCCCGCCGCGACTACGGTCACGATCGCGTGCGCTGCGTTGTGGATGTCCGTCGTGACCGTCGGCGTTGCCTGCGCGACCTGGAAGCACTCGTTCAGGCTCGAGTCCGTGGAACCATCCGCGTAATTCGTGTCGCCGCTGTACTCCGCGCGGAAGCAGTACCAGCCCGGCGCCGTCGGCGCAACGGCCGACGAGGAGACCGTTGCCGGATTCGTTGAGCCCGATAGGGCTACGGGCGAGCCGACCGGATCGCCGCCGCTCGTGCACTGCGCCAGCGCCTGAGTCGACTGCGGCCCACACATGAAGAAGGAAACGGTTCCCGTGGGTCCCGGCGCCGTCCCGACGAGCGCTGAGCCCGTGACCACCGCCTGGTCCGTCACCGACGTCCCCGGGATCACGGCCGAGCCGGAGACCGAAGTGCCGCCGGCCAACGGCGTCGTCACCGTGCTGCTCGTGCACGTGTTGAACTCCCCGCTCGCGTAATCCTTCAACGTCGCTGTCGTCTCCTGAGACGAGCGCGTCTCCGCCAGGAACCTCGCGAAGCAGGGGACCGTGTTCGTTGCGAAGTCGAGAGCGTCCGTCAGGTCGACGCCGATCTCGAGCAACTCGTTCGCGTCAAGCGGGTTCGCCGCGTCGTTGTGGGGGGCCCACGCCGTCAGGAACGACGAGCCGTTGACCTCGCCGCAGACATCGTCGCCCGCGCCCTCGGTGTGGCAGAAGTTGCCCGAGTCGACCAGCGTCAGCCCGCCGTTGTCCCACTCGTACACCTCGACCAGCGGATGCGTGCCGCCGCCGGTGAAGTTGCTCAAGATCAGGACGTCGCCGTCCGTGTGCTGCCCGCTGAAGTTGCCGGGGGAGTTACAGCCGACGGCGCCCTTGAAGATCCAGAAGCCCATGAAGGAGTTCCCGTTGTTGCTGTCCCGCTCGCCGCCCGCGTAGAGGATCACGTGGTTGTCCGCGTCCAGGAACAGCGCCGCGTAGGCGTTCGAGATCTCGTCCTTCGGCGTCGGGTTGTTCACCGACTTGCATTCCCACGTGCTCACGTCGTCGATGTCCTTGTTGCTCTCCGCGAAATAGCTTTCGTCCGGCGTCGCCGAATCCGCGTTGAACTCCGCCGTCAGCAGCCGCGGCTCGGTCGCCGAGGTCAGAATCTGCTGCCCGCTCGAGTTGAAGATCGACTCCCAGTCGTACGGAGCTCCCGGGCCGCTGTTGTCGGCCGTGTTCGCGTACTGCGGCGCCGTCGTGTCCAGCTCGAACAGGCCCAGGTCATGAACGGCGTAACCACTCGACGGTACGAGCAGCAT
>DATNOU010000161.1:0-2335 GCA_035601195.1 Gaiellaceae bacterium
GACGCCGTCACCCGGCGAGGATGACATTGAGTGCGGGAATGTCACCCGACGGCAGCCGAGGTTCGGCGGCCATCAGGGCTTTGCGCAGTCGTACCCCGGCGGCTACCACCGCCAGGCGCCGAGTTGCCTCGGTGTCTGGTCGTGAAACAACGGCTCGTAGAAGCAGCGGTCAAGTGCGCGGTTTTCGAGAGCCTTGCGAGCGATCATCGCTCCAAATCCGAGCGTTACCAAGCAGAGCACGGTGACAGTCCCGACCGCGAAGACGCGGCCGAAGGCAGCCGGTATTCGTAGCGCCACCAGCTCATCGTAGGCTGAGGGGTGTAAAGGCGCGAGCGCCGCCACCTGACCAGTGTTCGGGAATGAAGCTCCTATGACCTGTCAAGCCAGGAGCGCCTCCTCGTGTTGCAGTAGCCGGTAGAGGTGGCGGGCGAGGTAGCGCTTGAGCAGGCGGGTGGCATCGCGACGGCTCTTACCCTCGGCGATCCGTTTGGCGATGTAGTCCCTGGTCGTGGGGTCGTGCTGGCGTCGATGAAGGACGATCGTGTGCAGGGCGCGGTTGAGCTGGCGGTCGCCTCCGCGGCTGAGCCGGTGCCGTCTCGTCTGGCCGCTCGAGGCGGGGACCGGCGCGACGCCGGCGAGTCGTGCGAAGGCGGCTTCGGAGCGGACGCGTCCTCGATGTGACCAGACGACGAGCAGTTGCGCGGCGACGATCGGGCCGACGCCGGGCTCCTCCAGCAACTCGGGTGCGAGTGCCTGCACGTGCACGAGGATCTCGCGCTCGAGCTCGTCGGCCTCGACGGTCGCCGCCTCGATCCGTCGGGCGAGCGTGCGCAACACGAGCCGTACCGCGAGCTCATCCGGGGTCGCGCTCGCCGAGCGACGCAGGCGGCTGCAGCGCTCGAGTAGCCGCCCGAGCGCAAGCCCGCGCAGCTCCTCGCGGAGACGGTCGGGCGCGGTCACGATCACGCTGCGTAGCTGCACGAGCGCCTCACGGCGGACGTCGACGGCGCCGCGACGGGCGACCAGCAGCAGCCGCAGCGCCTCGCGCCGCTCACCCGAGCGCGGCCGCGCCAGCGGCTCGCTCCTGAGCGCGGCGCGTGCGGCCCGGACCGCGTCCAGCTCGTCGTCTTTGCCGCGCAGGCGCCGCTCGCTCCGTGGCGAGCGGCCAGCCTCGAGCACCGCCTCGCCGCGCTGGCTCAGGTAGCGGGTAAGGCCGGCGCCGTAGTGCCCGGCACCTTCAACCGCCCAGAGACGGGCACCGCTTGCGTACCGCTCTGCGAAGTGAAGCGCCTGCTCGTAACCGCGACCGTTCGCCGAGACTCTCCGCCGCGCGACAACCGCGCCGGCCGGCCCAGCCACCACCGCCAACACGTGCTCGTCGCGGTGCGTGTCGACGCCAACCACGTAATCCACCACGTCTGCAACCATCCGATCGATCCTCCGGCTTCGTTCGTAGGGTCGGGTGACGCCGGTCTGAGTGCGGGAAACCGCGGCGGCAGGACTGTGATGAGTCACGCCGAGAGGCGGACAAGCTCCTGATCAAGCCAGCAGCGGGCGCCAGACCGGCGTCGCTGTGCTCACGCGGACGGATCATTCGCAAGGCACGCACACGGCGGCCAGTCACTTGACGAGTCACACGCGGCACAGCGACAACCAGGCTGGCAATGGCCCCAGACAGACCAACCCGCCGAGTCTCACAGTCACATGAGGGGATGCTTGTGAACGGAGTCAGTCTCCACGCGTGAGATGCTCCTCGCTCACCTCGACAAGGAGTTCCCCGTGTCAGCAGAAGAGAACACCCGCCTCGCCCAGAGTGTGTATGAGGCTTTCGGTCGGGGCGACATGGCGGCGCTTGCCGAGGTGATGGCGGACGATCTCGAGTGGGTGAATCCCGGCGATCCCGACGACAATCCGAACGCCGGAACGTTCAAGGGCAAGGAAGCAGTCCTAGGCTGGTTTGGTGGTCTTGCATCGACTCGCGACTACACGACGTTCGAGCCGCGAGAGTTCATCGCCCAGAACGACAAGGTGGTATCCCTGGTGTACGCCGAGGCAACGGTTCGGGACACCGGCCGCGCGTTCGTCAATCATGAGGCACACGTGTGGACGTTCCGGGATGGGAAGCTCGCCCGATTCCAGATCTATTTGGACACCGCAGCGGCGGCTGCTGCCCACCGCGTGGAGTAGGCGGGAACCGGCGGATCGTACGTGGCGTGCGCAGCGATGCGCTTTCGTGGCACGTCTGTCACAAATAACCCGCTCAGCTAGGCCAAAACGGCACTTTGTGACTGAGAGGCGCATACGGGATTCGAACCCGTGCCGCCGCCGTGAGAGG
>DATNOU010000162.1:0-2977 GCA_035601195.1 Gaiellaceae bacterium
CGGCTTCGAGCTGGTTGCGGTCCTGTGCCTGCTCGAGCCGCGACACCCACTCTTGGGCGGTGGCGAAGGCGACGCGGTAGCCGTGCTCGCAGGCTTTGCGACCGAGCGCGATCGCGAGGTGGGTCTTGCCGGTGCCGGGCGAGTAGGCGTCGCACTACTCACGTTGTCGATCCGCTGCCGGAGCGGGTGCGTCTGGTCGGTGCGCCGGGTGATCTCCGTGATGTCGAGTTGGAGGTGCGTGGCTGGCGCAGCGAGGGTCGCGAGACGGCGTTGGTTTGCCGTCTACTCGATGGCAGCGCGGGCACGATCCCGGCCCGCTGGACCGATCTGCCGTCCCGTGGCACTCCGGAGCGATCGTTGGGTGTTGTCGCGTCGCCTGCCGCGTGGCGGCTGTTGCTCGCGCGCGCCGATGCGCTGAGCGAGCGTCGTCCGCGGCGCCGTCGAGCCTCCGCAGAAACGGGAGGCAACGATGTCGGGACAGCTCGCCCTCGCGCTGTGCGAGGAGACGGTCGTGCCGGCGGCGGTGTGGGAGACGCTGCCAGCGGAGACTCAGCAGCAGGCGACGCTCAAGCTCGCGCGGCTGGTGGCGCGGCTGGTGGAGGCCGAGCGCGATGAGTGAGCGGGCGAAGATCGCGGAGCAGCACCGCAGGCGGCGTGCGGTTGTCTATGTGCGCCAGTCGACGCTCGCCCAGGTTGCGAGCAACGTCGAGTCGGCCGCGCGCCAGTACGCGCTCGTGGAGCGCGCGGTCGAGCTCGGCTGGCCGCGAGAGGTGGTTGCGGTCGTCGATGAGGACACCGGGCGCTCCGGGGCCTCGAGCGAGGAACGGATCGGCTTCAAAGAGTTGGCGGCCTCGGTCGGACTGGGCGAGATTGGGATCATCCTCGCGCTCGAGGTCTCGCGGCTTGCCCGCTCCTCGGCCGACTGGCACCGTCTGCTCGATCTCTGCGCGCTGACCGGCACGCTGATCGCCGATCAGGACGGTGTCTACTCGCCGGGCGACTTCAACGACCGGCTGCTGCTCGGGCTGAAGGGAACGATGTCGGAGGCGGAGCTGCACCTGATCCGTGCCCGCCTCGACGGCGGCCTGCGCCACAAGGCCGAGCGCGGCGAGCTCGCGCTCAGCTTGCCGGTCGGGCTCGACCGCGATGAGCAGGGTCGGGTCGTGCTCAGCGCCGATGAGCAGGTGCGGGCCGCGATCGCGCATGTCTTTTCGCTCTGGCGCAGGCTCGGCTCTGCCCGCCAGGTGGTGGCCGAGCTGATCGCGGCCGGCGAGCGGCTGCCGCGCAGGACGGTGGGCGAGCGGCGCGTACGCTGGGCGCGCCCGAGCTACGGC
Source organism: Gaiellaceae bacterium (assembly GCA_035601195.1). Lineage (GTDB taxonomy): Bacteria > Actinomycetota > Thermoleophilia > Gaiellales > Gaiellaceae > JAIBJP01. The sequence continues at coordinate 1,335 of DATNOU010000162.1, forward strand.
GCCGTCCACGACTTCCTCACCAATCCCGCCTACGCGGGCGCCTTCGTCTTCGGCAAGACGCGACGCGAGAAGCGCCTCGACGGCGACGGCCGGGTCACCGTGAAAACGGTCGAGCTGCCACCCGAACAGTGGGCCGTCTGCCTGCCCGAGCATCATCCCGGCTACGTGTCCTGGCACGACTACCTGGCCACGCGCGAGCGGCTGCGAGAGAACGCGCGCCCGCGCGGCGAGGGCGGCGGCGCTGCCCGCGAGGGCGCGGCGCTCCTGCAGGGGCTGCTCCGCTGCGGCCGCTGCGGCCGGCGGATGCAGGTCGCCTACTCAGGTACGAGCGGCCGCTCGCCCCGCTACGCCTGCGTGCGCGGGCGCGACCTGCACGGCACCGAGCAGGCCTGCCAATCGCTCGGCGGCCGCAGGCTCGACCAGACCATCGCCGCTGCCTTCCTGGAGGCGGTCAGCCCGGCCGGCGTCGCCGCCGCCGCGGGCGCGGTGGCGACGCTCGAACGCGAGCACCAAGAGCGCCTCGACCAGCAGCGGCTCGCACTCGAGCGGGCCGAGTACGAGGCCGAACGCGCCCGCCGCCAGTACGACGCCTGCGAGCCCGAGCACCGCCTCGTCGCCCGTACGCTCGAGCGCGCCCTCGAGGAGGCACTCACCGCCGCCGAGCGCGAGCGCGGCAAGCTCGCAGCAGTCGAGCGAACGCGCCCGGCGCCGCTGACCGACGCCGAACGGACCGCCCTCCGCCGCCTCGCCCGCGACCTGCCGCGGCTGTGGGCGGCCGAGACGACGCACGACCGCGAGCGCAAGGAGCTGCTGCGCACGCTCGTACGCGAGGTCATCGTGACCGTGCGCGCCGCCGAAGCGCCCGCCGAGGTCGAGCTCTTGTGGGAAGGCGGCGCCCGCTCGCAGCTCAACGTCCCGCTCGCGCGCCGCGGCTCCCAGCGCCACCGCACGAGCGAGGACACGATCGAACTCGTGCGCCGGCTGGCAGCCCACCACCCCGACCGCCAGATCGCCGCGATCCTCAACAAGCAGGGGCGGCGCAGCGGCACCGGCCTGCGCTTCACCGAGGCGCGCGTCCGCGGACTCCGCCAGCGCGCCGGGATCGCGGCCGCCCCGCCGCCCGACCCCGCAAGCGAACTCGTCACACTCGACGAGGCTGCAGTCGCGCTCGCCGTCTCAACGGCGACGATCCGCCGCTGGCTCAAGGACGGCCTGCTACCGGGCGAGCAGGTGACGCCGCACGCGCCCTGGCGGATCCGCCTCACCGACGAACTCCGCCAGCGCTTTCTGCCCGAGGTGCCCGACGGCTACCTGCCGCTCGCCGAGGCAGCAACGCTGCTCGGTGTCGCCCGCCAGACCGTTTTGCATCAGGTCCAACGCGGCGAGCGGCACGCGATCCAGGTCACGCAAGGAAGACGGAAAGGGCTTCGGATCGAGGTTTCGCCGCAGGAGGCTGGACTGTTTGCAACCGAGTGAGTCGAGGAGGGCAGTGTGAACCAGGACCGGGAGGCCCGAGCAGGACGACGTTGTCTTTGGCGGTGAGGAAGTCGAGCTGGCCGAGGTGGAGGACGAGCGTCTTCTGCACCGAGCGCTGGAAGCTGAAGTCGAACTCCTCGAGCGTCTTTCTGGCGGGGAAGCGCGCC
>DATNOU010000163.1:0-23874 GCA_035601195.1 Gaiellaceae bacterium
TCCGGATCGGAGACGGCCGTCAGCCCGGGGGTGTCCACCAGCGCCGCGAGCCAGCGATCGAGCCGCTCGTTACGCAACCGGCTTGACGACGACGTAGCGGTTCGGCTCGGTGCCTTCGCTGGTCGTCTCCACGTCCTCCCGCTCTTGGAGATAGACGTGGACGATCTTGCGCTCGACGGCCGACATCGGCTCGAGCGAGACCTCCTTGCGCGACGCGCGTGCTTCGCCGGCAGCACGATCGGCGAGTTGCTCCAGCGAGGCTCGCCGGCGGTCGCGGTAGCCGGCTGCGTCCACGACCACGCGCTTGCGGTCCTCGTGACCCCGCCACACGATCGCGTTGGCGAGGTACTGGATGGCGTCGATCGTCTGACCGTGCTTGCCGATCACGAGACCGAGATCCGGACCCGTCAACATCGCCACGAGCGATTCGTCGTCTTCCCGAATCGAGACCGCCACGGGAGCGCCCAGACCCCTGGCGATCTGTTCCACGAGCTCGCGCAGCAGCGCTGCCGGAGAACCGGGCTCCTCCTCGGCCACCTCCCTCGCCACGGGGTTGCTGACGGAGGCGATCACCTTGGCCGGCGCGTAACCGACGCCGAGAAGCCCCCGCTCGCCCTCGGAGACGACGGCGAAGCGAACGCTTCCCTTGTCCAGCCCGGGGCAGCGGCGCTCGAGCTCTCTCAGCGCCGACCATTTCGCCTCGCCGACCGTCTCGCCCTCGGCCTCGACCGAGAGCGGCGCAGTTGTCTCGGCTTCCTGCTCGGTCATCGCCGTGAGCGAGGCCCCTTCTTCTTGCGCCGCCGCACGCGCTGCTGTCCAGACGCAGTCCCCCTCGAGGGCTGCACGGCCTTCCCCGCACCCTTTCCGTCCCCGGCGGGCTCGACCGTCTCCTTCGGAGCCGTCCGCGAGGACCGCTTCGGCGGGGGAGGCGGCTTGGGGAACATGCGCCGTGTCACGAGACCCTGCCCGACCGTCCACAGGTTGGTGGTCACCCAGTAGAGGAGCAGCCCGACCGGGAAGGTGGCGTTGACGATGAAGAGGATGAAGACGAAGGGAAGCGCCAGCATGATCCACTTCTGGCGCGGGTCCGGCATCGGCATCGAGATGATCGAGGCGAGCTGGCTGACGACGTAGATGACCACGAGTAGCCAGCCCGACCAGTGGGAGGTGATGTTGTCCGTGATGTTCGGGACGACGTTCAGCCAACCGACGTCGGATCCCGGGTACTTGACGTTCAGGACGTCCTTCTCGAAGCCCCGCAGGACGTAGTAGAGCGAGATGAAGATCGGGATCTGGACGAGGATCGGGAGGCACGAGGCAGCCGGGTTGATGCTGTTCTCCCGGTAGAACTTCATGACTTCCTCGTTCATCTTCTGCCGATCGCCCTTGTACTTCTGCTGCAGGGCTTTCAGCTCCGGCGCGTGCTGCTGGAGGTGCTGCATCGACCGGATCTGCTTCACGGTCAGCGGCACGAGCACGATCCGAACTAGAAGCGTGAGGACGATGATCGCCCACGCCCACGGAAGCCCGCCCGTGGAGTGGAGCCACTCGAGGATCGCGGTGAGTGGGCGCTCGATCGGCTCGAGGATCGCGAGCGGGATCATCACGCCGATCTCCTGAAGAGCGGAAAGACCCGCTGGTCGCGCGCATAGTCGACTCCGCCCCGACTCCAGGGGTTGCAGCGAAGGAGCCGCCAGGCTGCGAGGGCGCTTCCGCGCACGAAGCCGAACTCACGCAGGGCATCGAGCGCGTACTGCGAACAGCTCGGGTGGTACTTGCACCGTCCGCCGATCGTCTGCGGGACGAGCGGGCTGAGAAGCAGCCGGTACCCGCGCACGAAGAGGAGCGCGAAGGCGGTCACGAGCGCTCCTTGCGGAAGACCTCGTCCACGCGCTCGACCAGCCACGGGAAGCCGCGGCTCTCGGCCGCGTCGCCGAGCCCGGGGCGCGCGATAAGAACGTAGTCGTTCTCGGTTGGAAGACCCTCTGCGACCTCGACGAAGGCGGCGCGCAGGCGGCGCTTCAACCGGTTGCGCTCCACCGCTCCACCGAGCTGGCGCGAGACCGCAAGACCCAGCCTGGGACCTTCCCCATCGACTTCTTCACGCGGAAATGAATAGAGAACGAGATAGCGGGTCGCCGTGGAGCGGCCGTGGCGGTAGACAGCGTCGAAGTCGCGCGAGCGCGACAGACGGTGGCGGCGTTTCATCACGAGCGCGCTAGGCGGAGAGACGCTTGCGTCCCCTGGCCCGACGGCGCTTTAGGATGGCGCGCCCGCCCCGGGTCGCCATGCGCGCCCGGAACCCATGCCGGCGCTTTCGCCGGCGTACGTTCGGCTGGAAAGTTCGCTTCACTGGAGCTCTGTAAAGAAGAAGGCCGCCGGAGCGGCTCGCCTCAAGAGTATAAAGCAGCCGTCTCGGGCCAGGCGCAGGCGACTTTTTTCGCGCGAGGAAATCCACAGCCCTAAACCCGCATCGCGGGCCGCGTGGACCCACCTTTCCACAGCTGTGGAGACTGGTGTGGACATTCGAGAAAGCCCTGCTCAGAGGCAGGTTCGTGTCGCCTGAACAGACGCGGCGGGGCCGTTGTGGAGACGAAAGGGCGTTGCTATGATCGCCGCTTCCCGGAGTCTGGCGGAGGGAGCAACACCCCGCGTGGAAGGGCCAGTTCAACTGAGCGCCGAGACCGTGTGGTCCGAGGTCTCGGCTCGTCTCAAGCAAACGCTCAGCGATGGCCCCTACGCTCAGTGGTTTTCCGGCGCCAGCGGCGCCCTGCAGGAGGACGCGTTCGTCCTCTTCGTGCGCGACGACTTCACGCGCGAATGGATCGACGGGCACTACCGAGGACTCGTCGAGGCCGCCGTCGCCGAGACGCTCGAGGACTCACGGCCCATCCACATCGTGGCCGCGGAGCATCCGCGTCCGGAGGAAGAGCTCGTGCCGCCACCCCGGGGGGTCGAGGGTCTGAGCCACAAGTACACCTTCGACTCCTTCGTGATCGGGTCGTCGAACCGGTTCGCGCACGCCGCGGCTCTCGCGGTCTCCGAGGCACCGGCGCAGGCGTACAACCCACTCTTCATCTACGGCGGGACCGGGCTGGGGAAGACGCATCTCCTCCAGGCGATCGCCAGCTACGTCGGCGAGCACTCGCGTCACTTCTCCGTCCGCTACGTGACGAGCGAGACCTTCATGAACGACTTCATCAACTCGCTCCGCGACAAGCGCATCGAGGGCTTCAAACAGCGCTACCGCCACTACGACTTGCTGCTCATCGACGACATCCAGTTCTTCGAGCACAAGGAGCGGATCCAGGAGGAGTTCTTCCACACCTTCAATTCGCTCTACGAGGCCGGCCGGCAGATCGTGATTTCCTCGGACCGGCCCCCGCGTGCGATCGCGACGCTCGAGGCCCGCCTGCGCTCTCGCTTCGAATGGGGGCTGATCACGGACATTCAGGCGCCCGACCTCGAGACGCGGATCGCGATCCTCCGCAAGAAGGTGAAGACCGACGCGATCCACATCCCCGACTCACAGCTCCTCACGTTCATCGCCAGCCGCATCTCCACGAACATCCGCGAGCTCGAGGGTGCCCTCACACGGGTCGTCGCCTTCTCCTCCCTGACCGGCCGGCCGATGACGGTGGAGCTCGCGCAGGAGGTCCTGAAGGACGTCTTCCCCCAAGGAGAGCTCCCTGAAGTCTCGGTCGAGCGCATCCAGGAGACGGTCATCGACCGCTTCGGGATCTCGATGCAGGAGCTCGTGGGCGACCGCCGCTCGCAGTCGATCGTCTATCCGCGCCAGGTGGCCATGTACCTCTGCCGGGAGCTGACCGACAGCTCCCTGCCCAAGATTGGGAAGAAGTTCGGAGGCCGCGACCACACGACGGTCATCCACGCGACCTCCAAGATCGCGAGGCTGCTACAGGAGGACAGGAGCGTCTACAACCTCGTCCAAGAGCTCACCGCGCGCATCAAGCAACCGCGGTGAAGAACGCCTGTGCAAAACGTGTCAACTCTGAGGAAGCTTGCTGAAACTTTCTTGAGCCTGTTGAAAGCTCATTGTTCTCCCCAGTCTCCGTCCCCAGCGAAAAGCCTCTGGCTGTGCGAGAAACGGCCGTCATCCCCGTCGTTCACACTCCCTATGACTACCACTAAGGTTTTTCTTTAAATGACAAGCATCGATAGCGTTGTCGCCACGAGCATGAAGCTGACCTGCGCAAAGGAAGAGCTTGCCGAGAAGCTCCAGGTCGCAGGCCGCGGAGTCTCGACGCGCGCGAGCGTTCAGATCCTCGCCGGGATCCTGCTTCGCGCCGCGAGCGGACAGCTCTCCTTGTCGGCCACCGACATGGAGATCTCCCTACGGGTTTCTCTCGATGCGCAGGTGGAGGACGAGGGCTCGGTGGTCGTCCCCGGTCGGCTTCTGGTGGACATCGTCCGCCTGCTTCCTGCCGGTGAGGTGACGATTTCCCACCGGGCTGAAGAGGGAGTTGTCGAGCTCGTGTGCGGCACCGCGTCCTATCGCCTCCATACCTACGCTGCGGAGGACTTCCCGCGGTTGCCCGAGATCGACGCCTCGACAGCCTTCACCGTAGACAAGGAAGCATTCGTGGACACGATCGCGAGGGTCAGCCGGTCGGCTTCACGGGACGAGTCGCGGCCGGTCCTCACCGGGGTGCTCGTGCGCTTCGAGGGCGACAAGCTGGTCATGGCTGCGACCGACTCCTACCGGCTCAGCGTGAAGGAGACTGCGCTCCCGGAAGGCCCCGGCCGCGAAGTCGAGGCGATTGTCCCCGCCCGCGCGCTGGCCGAGCTGGCCCGGATCGCCCAGGGCGGTGAGCCGGGCTCGCTGCAGGTCGGCGTCCAGGAGAACCAGGTCGTGTTCGGGGTGGACGGTGTGTGGCTGACGGCGCGCCGGATCGACGGCCAGTTCCCGAACTACAAGCAGCTGCTCCCCGAGACGTTCGAGGCTGAGGTGACGATGCCGCGTGAGGAGTTCCTCGACGTCGTACGGCGCACCTCGGTGCTCGCGCAACGGAAATCTCCGCTCAGACTTCGATTCGAGGACGGGGAGCTGACGGTGTCCGCCCAGACGCAGGACGTCGGCGAGGCCCGGGAGTCCCTGCCCATCTCCTATTCGGGCGAGACGATCGAGATCGGCTTCAACGCGGAGTTCTTGAGGGATGGGCTCGAGTCCGTGAGCGACGACAGCGTGCGCGTGAAGCTGATCAGCCCGTTGCGGCCGGGACTGATCCACGGCGAGTCCGACGACTTTCTCTACCTGATCATGCCGATCAGGCTGGCCGGCTGATCGTCGCCCACGTCTCGCTCCGAAACTTCCGCTCCTACCCAGAGCTCGAGCTTGCCCTCGTTCCGGGGGTAGTCCTGGTGACCGGCCCGAACGGAGTCGGGAAGACGAATCTCCTGGAAGCGCTCCACGTCGGGTCGCAAGGCTTCTCGCCACGGACCCGCGCCGAGCCGCGCCTCGTCCGCTTCGGCGAGGCCGCCGCGCGGGTCCGGCTGGCCGGCGAAGAGGCGAGGACGCCGTTCGAGACCGAGGTCGACGTCGAGCCGGCCGCCCCCAAGCGAATCAAGCTGAACGGAGCTCTGCTCGCCAGCGGGGACGAGCTTCGCCTGCGGCTCTCGGCGCTTGCCTTCACGCCCGACCGGCTCGCGGTCGTCAAGGGCGGTCCGATCGTGCGGCGCGCCTATCTCGACCGCATGCTGGGCAGGCTTTTCCCCGCCCGCGCAAAGCTGCCTTCCGACTATGGGCGAGCGCTTTCCCAGCGGAACGCCGCGCTCAGACGCGTGCGCGGAGGAGAGTCGTCACCTGACGCTCTCGAGCCCTGGACGGAGCAGGTCGCGACTCTGGGGGCCTCGCTGGATCGCAGCCGCGCCGAGCTCGCGACGGCGCTGGCGCCGGGTTTCTCAGAGCATGCGGAGGGCCTCGGCCTGGCCGGCGCAGAGATCAGCTACGCGGAGGAAGGCTTGACCACGGCTGACCTTGCGAGCCGGCTCGATCGAGACATCGAGCGAGGGACGACCGGCCTCGGTCCTCATCTTCGGGACGCGACCATCACGGCCGCCGCGCGCGACCTGCGCGCCTTCGGTTCGCAGGGGGAGCAGCGCACGGCAGTCCTCGCGTTGGTCCTGGCGGAGGCCGAGCTCCTCGCCGAGCGCCGAGGGGAGCCGCCGCTCTTGCTCCTCGACGATGTCTTCAGCGAGCTCGATTCCGCTCGCGGAGAAGCGCTCGTGGCACGTCTGCCCGTGGGTGGTCAGACCGTCGTGACGGCGACCGAGCAACCTGCGGCGCTCAGGCCTGACCTTGTCGTGACGGTTACTCCCGGCGAGGCCAGGGCCGCGTGAGATCGCTTCCGGATCCGATCGGGGCCGAGGTCCGCCGCGAACTCCAGCGCTTCGGACCGGCGGGGAACCTGGGTGGGATCGTCGCCGCCTGGCCGGCGGCTGTGGGCCCGGCGATCGCGGCGAACGCTTGGCCCGGCCGGATCGCCCGGGACGGGACCCTGCACGTCGCGACCGGCTCGAGCGCCTGGGCATTCGAGCTCACGCAGCTCTCCGCAGACGTCCTCGCCCGCCTGCGGGAGCACCTCGGAGAGGCGTGCCCGCCCGCCCTTCGCTTCGCCGTCGGGCCTCTTCCCGAGCGTGGAGCGGAAGGTGAGGAAGTTCTCGATCGAACCGTGCCGAAACCGACCGTGGAGCAGGCGGAAGCGAGCAAGCGCATCGCGGCCACGATCGAAGATCAGGCCTTGCGGGAGGCCGTCGCGAAGGCCGTCGCGGCCAGTCTGGCGGCCGCCGAGACGCCGCCCGACGACCGGCCGGTCTGATACACTTGAAAAGAGCAGAAACCTCCCACAAGCAGGGATTTTTTATTGACTGAACCCGGTTACGGCGCTAAAGACATCACTGTTCTCGAGGGCTTGGAGCCCGTTCGTAAGCGCCCCGGCATGTACATCGGCTCGACAGGGCCGAGAGGTCTTCACCACCTGGTCTACGAAGTCGTCGACAACTCGGTCGATGAGGCTCTCGCGGGCCGGAACGACCGCATCGAGGTACGCCTCCACCCCGACAATTCGGTCACCGTCCAGGATTGGGGGTCCGGTATCCCGGTCGACCTCATGGCCGACCAGGGGCTGCCTGCTCTCACAGTCGTCCTGACGAAGCTCCACGCCGGCGGGAAGTTCGGCGGGGAGGGCTACAAGGTCTCCGGCGGCCTGCACGGCGTCGGCGTCTCGGTCGTGAACGCGCTCTCCGAGTGGCTCGTGGCCGAGGTGCGGCGGGACGGGAAGGTCTACCGGCAGGAGTTCGCCCGCGGCGAGCCGACGACGGACGTGACCGTCACCGGGAAGTCGGAGAAGGGCGAGACCGGCACCACGATCAGCTTCATGCCCGACGCGGATGTCTTCGAGGAGCTCGATCTCTCGGCCGAGACACTCGCTCAGCGCTTGCGCGAGACGGCATTCCTGACCCGCAGTCTCCAGATCGTCCTCATCGACGAGCGCGCCGAGGGCGAACGCTACGAGTTCAAGTACGACGGCGGGATCCGTGACTTCGTCACCCACATCAACGAGGCCAAGGAGCCGATCCACAAGCGCATCGTCTACTTCGAGAACCAGACCGAGGAAGGTGCGGTCGAGATCGCGATGCAGTGGAACTCGGCGTACGTCGAGTCGGTCTTCTCGTTCGCCAACAACATCAACACGCACGAGGGCGGCGCGCACCTCTCGGGGTTCAAGGGTGCCCTCACAGGCACGCTGAACAAGTACGCCCGCGACAAAAGCCTCCTGAAGGAAAAGGAGGAGAACCTCGAGGGAGAGGACGTGCGCGAGGGGCTTGCAGCCGTCATCTCGGTCAAGCTGCGCGACCCCCAGTTCGAGGGTCAGACGAAGACGAAGCTCGGCAATCCCTGGGTGCGTGGGCTGGTCGAACAGACCGTCAACGCGAAGCTCGCTGAGTTCCTCGAGGAGAACCCGACTGACGCGCGCCAGATCATCCTGAAGGCTGTCGCCGCGCGGAACGCGCGCCAGGCGGCACGGAAGGCGCGCGACCTGACTCGCCGCAAAGGGGCGCTCGACAACGCGTCCCTCCCCGGGAAGCTGGCCGACTGCCAGACGAGCGACCCGGCCGAAGCGGAGATCTATCTCGTCGAGGGCGCTTCCGCCGGCGGCTCGGCAAAGGACGCCCGCGACCGCCGGTTCCAGGCGATCCTGCCGCTCCGCGGCAAGGTCATCAACTCGGAGAAGAACCGGATCAACAAGGTGCTCTCCAACGCCGAGATCCAGGCGATCATCACCGCCATCGGTACCGGGATCGGCGACGAGCTCGACATCACCAAGCTGCGCTATCACCGCGTGATCGTCATGACGGATGCCGACGTCGACGGCTCGCACATCCGCACGCTGCTCCTCACCTTTCTCTACCGCCAGATGGCCGAGCTGGTCGAGGGCGGGCACGTCTACGTCGCTGTGCCGCCGCTCTACCGCGTGAAGATCGGGAGCAAGGAGCAGTACGTCGAGAAGGAATCCCAGTTCGAGGACCTGCTCGTGCGCGAGCGGATCAAGGACATGCAGGTGACCGACCGCAACGGGGCTTCGGTCAAGTTCACCGAGGCCCGCTGGGGCAAGTTCACACGCGCGCTGCACGAGTTCGACGGCTGGTCCTCGCGCCTCAAAGCCGACTTCGGCGTGGCCGCGGGCGAGTTCGTCATCGCTCAACGCCTCGTCGAGACGGAAGCGGCCAACGCGGGCGAGCTCGCAGAGGTTCTCTCCCGAATCGCCAGCAACGGCCACGAGCTCCAGCTCGTCAGCTCGGATGCGGCCGGCTCGAGGATCCGGATCGTCGAGCGCGAGACCAGCGCGGCCAACCACGTCATCGTGCCGTCTGACCTCCTCTCGTCGCCCGTCTACGACAACCTGCGCAAGGCGTACGCGCGTCTGGTCGAGATCGTCGGCGCCCCGCCGTTCCTGCTCGAGCTCGGCAAGAAGTCGCGGAAGGCCGAGACCTTCCAGGCGCTTCGGTCGGCGGCAGTCGACCTGGCCAAGGAAGGCATCGGCGTGACCCGCTTCAAGGGTCTCGGCGAGATGGACGCCGCCGAGCTCTGGGACACGACGATGAATCCGGCCAACCGGATGCTGATCCGCGTGGAGGTCGAGGACGCCGCCCGCGCGGACCAGATCTTCTCGATGCTGATGGGCGACCAGGTGGAGCCGCGCCGCGACTTCATCGTCAAGAACGCGAAGGACGTGAGGTTTTTGGATGTCTGAAATCTGGCGATTTCAGACATGGAACTGCGGACTCCCGAGCTGATCGGTGGCGGTTGAGCCTCTAGGACCTGGACGTATCGAGACGCGCGAGCTCGAGCAGGAGATGCGCTCGAGCTTCCTCGATTACGCGATGAGCGTGATCGTCTCGCGCGCGCTTCCCGACGTGCGTGACGGGCTGAAGCCCGTCCACCGCCGCGTCCTCTACGCGATGAATGAGGCGGGTCTTCAGCCGAACCGCCCACGCGTGAAATGCGCCCGCGTCGTCGGCGACGTGATGGGCACCTACCACCCGCACGGGGACGCCGCCATCTACGACACGCTTGTCCGGCTTGCTCAGCCGTTCTCCCTCCGCTACCCGCTCGTCGACGGGCAGGGGAACTTCGGCAACATCGACGACGACCCGCCAGCGGCCTACCGGTACACCGAGGCCCGCCTGGCGCGCATGGCGACCGAGATGTTGCGCGACATCGACGCGGACACAGTCGACTTCGTCCCGAATTACGACGAGAAGCACCGCGAGCCGTCCGTTTTGCCGTCGCGGTTCCCGAACCTGCTCGTGAACGGCTCGTCGGGGATCGCTGTCGGCATGGCGACGAACATCCCTCCGCACAACATGTCCGAGGTGATCGACGGGATCCTCGCGATGATCGAGGAGCCCGAGATCAACGTCGAGAAGCTGGCGCGCCAAATCAAAGGGCCCGACTTTCCGACCGGAGGGATCATCGTCGGGCGCGAAGGTATCCGCGAGGCGTACAGGTCGGGCCGTGGGCGCGTCGTCATGCGCGCGCGCGCCCACGTGGAAGAGCTCCGAGGCGGCCGGACGGCGATCATCGTCAGCGAGCTTCCCTACGGAGTGAAGAAGGGCGGCGACGCGGGCGTGATCAAGAAGATCGCCGACCTCGTCAACGACAAGGTGCTGCCCGAGATCTCCAATCTCGCCGACCACTCGGACAAGACGGGGATGCGCATCCAGATCGAGCTGAAACGGGAGGCCATACCGCAAGTCGTTCTCAACAAGCTCTTCAAGCACACTCCGCTGCAGGCCACGTTCGGCTACAACGCGGTCGCGCTCGTCGACGGCGTCCCGCGGACGCTGAGCCTGCTCGAGCTGATCCGGCACTACCTCGACTATCAGCGCCAGGTAGTCACGCGCCGGACGAAGTACGAGCTCCGCAAGGCCATGGAGCGCTCGCACGTCCTCGAGGGCTACCTCATCGCCCTCGACAACCTCGATGCGGTCATAGCGCTGATTCGCGGCTCCGCCGATCCTGACGAGGCCAGAGCCGGCCTGATCGAGACCTTCGAGCTCTCTGAGATCCAGGCCCAGGCGATCCTGGACCTTCGCCTCCAGAGGCTGACCGGGCTCGAGCGCAAGCGGATCGAGGACGAGTACGCAGACCTCGAGGAGCGGATCGGTGAGCTCCGGGCGATTCTCGGCGACGAATCCGAGATCGACCGCCTCATCCGCGAGGAGCTGCTCGAGATCAAGGGCGCTTACGGGCGCGCGGACGATCGTCGCACCGAGATCGTCGCCGCGGAGGGCGACCTCGAGCTCGAGGATCTGATCGCGGAGGAGGACATGGTCATCGCGATCACGCGCTCGGGTTACGTGAAGCGCCTTCCGGTCACGACCTACCGAGAACAGCGCCGCGGTGGCATCGGGGTCATGGGCATGGACCTCAAGGACGAGGACTACATCCAGCATCTCGTCGTCGCTTCGACCCACGACTACCTGCTCTTCTTCACTTCGGTGGGAAAGATCTACCGGCTCAAGGTGCACGAGCTTCCCCTCGGCAGCCGGCAGTCGAAGGGACGCGCGCTCGTCAACCTGTTGCCGCTTGCCCAGGGCGAGAGCGTGCGGACGCTGATCGCGACGCGCAACTTCGAGGAGGCGGAGTACCTGCTCCTCGCGACGAAGAACGGCGTGGTCAAGAAGACGCGCTTTGCCGAGTACAACACCCCACTCAAGGCGGACGGCATCATTGCCATCAAGCTCCGCGAGAAAGACGAGCTCGTCGCCGTCATCCACTCGAGCGGGAAGGACGACATCCTGCTCGTCTCACGAAAGGGTCAGGCGATCCGGTTCCCGGAGAAGGCCGTGCGCTCGATGGGGCGCGCCACCTCGGGCGTCTCGGGCATGCGCATGCGCAAGGGCGACGAGGTGATCGCAGCGAGCCTGGCGAAGGACGAAGCCGACCTTCTCGTCGTGACCGTGAACGGATACGGGAAGCGGACGCCGATCCACCAGTACCCGTCGAAGGGTCGCGGCGGCCTCGGCGTGAAGACTGTGCAGTTGACTGAGGAGCGAGGACAGCTCGCCGGCGCCCTCGTCGTCCGGGACGGCTATCAGGTGATGCTCATGTCGACGGGCGGCACCGTCATTCGTATGCCCGTCGAGGAGGTCAAGCGGCTCGGCCGCTCGACGCAGGGCGTGATCGTCATGCGGCTGCGGAAGGGCGAGCGCGTGTCCACGCTGGCCCCGGTCGTCGAGCAGCCAAACGGCGACGATGAGGGCGACGCGGCCGAAGTCGCGGTCGAGCCGGCCGACCTCTCCGTCGAACCGGACGAAACTCCCGCTCAGAACGAATAGTTCCGGTCAGAAACGAAACGGTTTCGGCGGGATCATCTTCACAAGGCGCGCCTCCGGTGCTAGCGTTGTGAGTCCCCCCGGATCGAAAAAGGTGTGTATGTGGCTGTCCCTCGGCATGTCGATCTGCTTGAACCAGTAAACATCTCGGAGCACCTCGACAAGATCGAGCTCTACCTCGGCCAGGTGTGCCAGGTGGCGGGCATCTCGAAGATGCAGCTCGACTACTGGACGAACAAGGCGCAGATCCCGACGAAGGGCAAGAAGCAGCGGATCTACGACATGGATGCGGTCGAGACCGTCATGCTGATCAAGCAGGGCAAGGACAAGGGCCTGAACCTCTCCACGGCGATCGAGGCGGCGCGGAAGTACAAGGAGGAGAGGTCGTTCCCGGTCGGCAGCCCTAGCTAGGACTCTCTCAGGACGCCGGCGGCCGACTCCGGCGCCAGCGTGTTCACGAAATAGCCGGCCCCGAGCTCGAGCCCGGCGAGGATCGTCAGGCGTGGCAAGACCTCCAAGTGCCAGTGGCCCGAAGCGTGGAGCCACATGTTCACCGGCACCGAGCCCTCGGCCACCCGCAGGCGACGAAGTCCTTCTGCGACGAGCGTCAGCCCCGCGCCGAGCAGGCTGCTCGTGAACGGATCGCTTTCGCATTCGCGCGGAGCCATGAGGAGCTCGTAGGGCTGACGGCCGGCGAAAGGGCAGAGCAGGATGAGGCCGTCGCGCTCGGCGACGATGCGGATCCGCTGCTCGACCTCCTCCGCCAGCACGCGGCAGAGCACGCAGCCGCCCTGGTCCTCCTGTGACCGGCGCTCCTGGGCGACGAGCGGAGGCTCGTCCGGCAGCCAGACGAGCTGGGAGTGAGTGTGCTGGAGGCTGGCCCCGGCGAGATGCCCCTCGTTGACCAGCGCCTGCATGTATGGAAAGCCCTGCTCCCGGGCAGCAGCGGCTCGGGCCTGCCAGGCCTCTGCGACCTGCTCGAGCTCACGGACCGAGAGGTCCGCGAGCGTGCGGACATGGCGCGGCGAGTGGATCACCACCTCCTGCCGCCCGAGGGCTGCCCGGCGCGCGAAGAGTCCGGTTGCCCGGTTGCCCTCCTCCGACCAGGGCCCGAACGCGGGGAACTTGTTGGGGACGACACGGACGCGCCACCCGGGCGCGTCGGCGGGCCGGCCCGGCGGGCCGATCGCGAACGTCTCCGGCGGGGTCGCACTCTCGCGGCCCTCGCAGAACGGACAGCCCGCGACATCGTCGGGATCGGGCCGGCCGGCCTCGCGTTCCACGCCCGGCCGGTGCGCTCGCGCGGGTGCGATCACGACCCAGCGCCCCGAGACCGGGTCACGGCGAAGCTCGGGCGGTGTTTCCCTGTTCAGCTAGATTCGCCCGCGCCGCCCATGAACGGGCGGAACAGTTCGATCGGCAGCGGCAGGAACGTCGTCGTCGAGCGCTCCGAGCTGATCTCCAGCATCGTCTGGAGGAAGCGGAGCTGGAGAGTGATCGGGTTCTGGCTCATGACGTTCGCCGCGTCCTTCAGCCGCTCGGAGGCCTGGAATTCGCCCTCGGCGGCGATCACCTTTGCACGGCGCTCCCGTTCGGCCTCGGCCTGGCGCGCCATGGCCCGCTGCATCCCGCTGGGGATCTCCACGTCCTTGACCTCCACGATCGAGACCTTGATCCCCCAGGGCGAGGTGGCCTCGTCGATGATCTCCTGGAGGATGGCGTTGATCTTGTCGCGCTCGGCGAGAAGCTCGTCGAGGACGTGCTGGCCCAGGACGCTTCGCAGCGTGGTCTGCGAGATCTGCGAGGTGGCGACCATGAAGTTCTCCACCTGCACGATCGCCTTCTCGGGGTCGATGATCCGGAAGTAGGCGACCGCGTTGACGCGGACGGGGACGTTGTCCTTGGTGATGACCTCCTGCGGCGGAATGTTGAGGGTCACCGTGCGCAGGTCGACCCGCACCATCTTGTCCACGATGGGGATGAGCAGGAAGAGGCCCGGTCCCTTCGGCGGGGAGTGCAGGCGGCCGAGACGGAAGATCACGCCTCGCTCGTACTCTCGGGCAATCCGGATCGACGCCGAGAGCAGGAACAGCAGGATTACGACAACGGCCGCGATCGCAATGAAGGCTGCGGTCATGCGCCGATCATCCTACGCCGTGACGGCAGCGGGCGCAGGCTCCGCCCGGCTTACCTTGAGCACGAGGCCGTCTTCGATTCCCCGGACCTGGACGGGAGTTCCTACCTCGATGGGCTCGCCTTCCGTATGGGCTTGCCAGAGCTCTCCATGGACGAAGACGAGGCCTGCGGGGTCGAGGGCCTTGCGCACGACCCCGACCTGACCGACGAGCTCCTCCTGTCCGGTGACCGGGCGCCGCCGGCGCGCCTGGACGATCTTGCCGACCGCGAAGATCGTGAGCAGTGCGAAGGTGCCTGCGATGGCCAGCGAGACCGAGAGTGAAACCTGGTAGCCGGGCCCGGCAGGGTCGAAGAGCATGAGCGATCCGATCACGAAGCAGGAGGCGCCGGCGAGCGCGAGCGCGCCGTGGCTCATGACGAAGGGCTCGGCGGCGAAGAAAGCGGCGGCGAGGAGCATGAGCAGGACCCCGGCGGCGCTCACGGGCAGGACCTGGAGCCCGAACAGCCCGACGATGAGCGAGATCGCGCCAAGCGTTCCCGGGAAGATGAGGCCGGGATTGAAGAGCTCAACGGTGATCCCAAGCGTCCCCAGCGAGAGCAGGAGGACGATGATGTTCGGGTCGATGATCGTGTCCAGGATGCGCTTCCAGAGCGACATGTTCACCGTGACGATCTCGGCGTTCGCGGTGTGCAGAACGATGCCCTTCGGCTCGACCCTGGTGCCGTCGATCCGGTCGAGAAGAGCCGGCAGGCTCGGCTCGACGTAGTCGATCACGTTCATCGAGAGCGCCTCGCGCGCGGGCAGGTTCGAGGCCACGCGCACCGCCTTCTCGGCCCAGTCTGCGTTGCGCCCGTGTTCGGAGGCGAGCGCGCGAATGTAGGCGACGGCGTCGTTGATCACCTTGCGCTTGAGGTCGCTGGGGATGTTGCCGCCGCCCGTCGAGATCGGAGTCGAGGAGCCGATGTTGGTCTCCGGCGCCATGCCAGCGACGTCCGAGGCCATCGTGATGAAGACTCCGGCGGAGGCGTCGCGAGAGCCCGGCGGATAGACGTAGACGATCACCGGGACCTTGGACGCGAGCATCTGCTTGATGATGTTGCGCATCGAGCTGTCGAGGCCGCCCGGCGTGTCCATGAGGATGACGACGGCGTTGTAGCCGTCGTCGTTCGCCTGGTCGATCTCGCCGTTCAGGTAGTCCTCGGTGACCGGGTTGATGTCATTCGAGAACTCGACGGCGAGGACCCGCGGCCGGTCGGCGGCGGCCGCCGTCCCGGCGAGCGCCAGACTGACGAAAAGGGCGCTCGCGAGAGCGAAAAGTGCCCGCATCGACGGCATTTTCAGCTATAAGAACTCTATCAGGAGGGGCCTTTTGGCCTTGAGTGCCGGGAAGGCCTCAGTCATCCTGTGGAGAAGCCCCCTCGCCGCAATGACTCTTTCGCGGGCCCTTCTTGGCGCAGCCCTCCTGGCTCTCCTCGGCGCCTGGCCGTCGGCTGCGGGTGTTCGCGTCGTCGCCCGCGAAGTGCCGGTGCGCGCGGCGGCACTCGAGCGTCCGCAGCGTGCTCCGCTGCGGTTCGAGATGATCGGCTTGCACTGGAGGGGCTCCGGGACCGTCTGGTTCCGGACCCGCTCCCTCACCGGGGTCTGGAGCCGCTGGCAACCGGCCCGACCCGAGGCCGACGATCTGCCCGATCGCGGGACGGCCGAGTCGGCGTTGCGGCCCGGGTGGAAGCTCGGCAACCCGTACTGGACGGACGCCTCGAGAGCGATCGAGTATCGCGTTCGCGGGAAGGTCGTTCGCCTCCGCGCCTTCTTCATACAGAGCGCTCCCGATCCGACCCCGCTGCGCGTGGCGGCTCGTGCCAAGCGGCCCGCGATCATCAGACGTAGCCAGTGGGGTGCTGACGAGTCGATCGTCCGCGCCGCGCCCTACTACGCCGACCGCGTCCGTTTCGCGGTCGTCCATCACACGGCTGGGAGCAACTCGTACACCGCCGCCGAGTCGGCCGCGATCGTGCGTGGTATCCAGCGCTACCACGTTCTCGCCAACGGGTGGAACGACATCGGCTACAACTTCCTGGTCGACAAGTACGGCCAGGTCTTCGAGGGCCGTGGCGGTGGAATCGATCGGAACGTTGTCGGGGCCCACGCGCAGGGGTTCAACACGGGTTCCACGGGCATCTCCTTGCTCGGCACGTACAGCTCGAGCCGGATCTCGACCGCGGGCCGGTCGGCTCTCGTGAAGCTGCTCGCCTGGCGGCTGGATGTGGCCCACGTCGATCCGCTCAGTCGGCTCACGCGGATCTCGGCCGGGAACCCCGAGTACCCGGCCGGGACGCCCGTGCGGTTGCGGGCGGTCTCCGGACACCGCGACACGGGCCCGACGAGCTGTCCCGGCACGGCGCTCTACGGACAACTGCCTGGAATCGCGTCCTCCTCCGCCGCCCGCGGGTTGCCGAAGCTCTACGACCCAGAGGTGGCGGGTGGCCTGGGTGGAAGCGTGCACGTAACGGGCCGCCTCTCGACCACGCTGCCGTGGACGGTCACGATTCGCAGCGGCGACGGCTCGCTCGTGGCAAGCGGGAGCGGGTCAGCCACTCGCGTCGACTGGACGTGGGACGCCTCAGGGACGCCGTTCGGGACCTTCACGTACACGATCGAAGCCGGGCCGGAGGTTCGTCCGTGGACCGCCGCCGTTCCCGGGCCCCCGCCGCTGGCGATCCAGAGCGTTCGGGCCGCGCCCGCGGTCCTGACGCCCAACGGCGACGGTGTGAGCGAGACGACGAGGATCTCGTTCTTGCTGACGACGGCCGCGGCCGCGACGGTCGAGATACTCGACGACTCGGGCGCCAGCGTACGGCGGCTCGCCAACGCTCGGTCTTTTCCCGCCGGGACGAGCCGGCTCCTCTGGGACGGTCGTAACGGCAGCGGCGTGCTCGTCCCCGACGGCCTCTACTCGGTCCTGGTCACCGCGCAGTCGCCCGGCCAGTCCGACTCGGCCACTGAGGACCTGATCGTCGACCGGACGCTCGGCCATCTCCGCGTCGCCCCGCGCCCGTTCTCGCCGAACGGGGATGGTCGCCGTGAGACGACGCGGGTTACCTTCGAGCTCGCGCGGCCGGCGACCACGCGCGTTCTGGTCCTGTACGGCGACCAGCGCATCGCAACGCTCAGGTCGGCGGCTGACTTGGAGGCGGGCCTCCAGTCCTTCGTGTGGGACGGCCGGACGAGGTGGGGAACCCGAGCTGTCGACCGCCGGTACACCGTGCGAGTCGAAGCGACCACTCCTTTGGGAACTCGGATGCTCTCGAGCAGGGTAAGGCTGGACACGACTCCACCTGGCGTGCGCATCGCCAGGGCTGTTGCCGGCAGTCGCACGAGCGTCACCGTCGTGTTGGGAGAGGCCGCCTTGCTGAAAGTACGGTTCGGCACCTCGATCGTCGTCTTGCTCGACGCGGCCGCCGGCACACACACCATCTCTCGAGCGGGGGTCTTCAGATACGTTCGGGCGATCGCCTGGGATGCGGCCGAGAACCGTGCCGCGACGCCCAGGGTCCGCGTCAGACGCAGCTAACACTCGAAGAGGACGCCGCTAGCGCTCGAAGAGGACTTCGCCGCTCTCAACGAGTTGCCGCCGGCCGTCGATCTCGACCTCGAGACGCCCGCTCCGGTCGATGCCGATTCCGGTGCCCGCTTCTCCGTCGAGGAACACGCGCCGCCCTCGCAGGAAGTCGCGTGCTCCGAGGCTGTCGTAGAGCGCGTCGAGCCCTCGGTCGACCCAGAGCCCGTAGTCGTGCTCGAGCCTCGCGAGGAGGTCGGCGAGTAGCGGGGCGCGCTCCCGGCGAACTCCGTCCGTCGTGTAGAGGGATCCGGGTGCGACCTTGGCATCGCCGGGGAGCTCCTCCCGAGTCTGGTTCACGTTCACTCCGATCCCGACGACGACGACGCCACCGCTCGCCTCGGCGATGACGCCCGCGACCTTTCGCCTGTTGACCATGACGTCGTTCGGCCACTTGACCTGGACCGCAAGCCCGAGCGCTCGCTCGACGGCCTCCGCGGCGGCCAGGCCGGCGACGAGGGAAAGCTCCGCCAGGGCCCGGCCCGCCGGCGGCTTCAGGAGTACCGAGCAGAGAATCGCCGTCCCGGGCGCCGCCTCCCAGCCGCGCCCGAGCCGCCCGCGGCCCGCTGTCTGGACGTCGCACACGGCGGCGGCACCTTCGTCCAGCCCAGCGCCCAACAGCTTTTGCGTCGATTCGCAGGCGTCTTGATAGAAGTACGTCTTGCCGAAAGTACCGGTAAGAAGAGGTTCGACGACCTCGGGAATGAGCGTGTCCGGGGCATTCACGAGCGCATACACTAAGCGCGCCGTGCAACCGATCGATGTCCAGCCCCGTCTGTACGAGCGGAATGGGCATGTCGGAGCAACGTACAAACGGTTGAGCGATGCCGAGCTCGTGCGCAAGGCGACGGGCGGCGACTCCAGAGCACTCGAAACGTTGCTCGAGCGCTATGCGCCCAAGGTCAACCGCCTCGCCTCGCAGCTCGTGGGCGATTTCGAGGACGCCCGCGACGCCGCGCAGGAGTCGCTCGTCAAGGTCTGCACGCGTTTGCGCCAGTTCCGCGGAGAGGCGCAGTTCGCGACGTGGCTCCACCGGCTGGTGGTGAACACGTGCCGCGACCGCATGGCCTTCCAGCGAGTTCGACGGACGGAGCCTCTCGTCGAGGAGGAACGCGTGGCGGACGAGGATTGCGACCCCTCGCGGCTCGCCGCTCTCGCCGATCTGCGGCGGGACGTTGCAGAAGCGCTTGCGCGGCTCTCACCCAAGCAACGCGCGGTCGTCGTCCTCCGCGATTCGTTCGGCCTCTCGTACCCCGAGATCGCGCGCGTTGCATCGATTCCCGTCGGAACCGCGAAGTGTTACGTGCATCGCGCCCGCGCCCGCTTGAAGGCGCACCTCGAGGAACTCGCCCAGGCATGACGATCTCGCTCGGCCGCGCGGAGATCGAACAGATCCTCCCGCACCGGGATCCCTTCCTGCTCCTCGACGAGGTCGTCGAGCTCGAGCCAGGTACGCGCGTCGTCGCGCGCAAGCGGGTGCGCGAGGACGAGTGGTACCTCGCCGGGCACTTTCCCGGCCGGCCGATCATGCCGGGAGTGCTCATCGTCGAGGCTATGGCTCAGACCGGGGCCGTCGCGGTGCTCGCGGACGAGGCCAATCGAGGCAAGCTCGCCCTCTTCGCGGGTATCGACGACGTCCGCTTCAAGCGCATCGTGGAGCCGGGCGACGAGCTCGAGCTCATCTGCGAGCTGGAGCGCGTTCGCGGTCCGATCGGGCGCGGTAAGGCGACCGCTACCGTGGACGGCGAGCTCGCCGCGCGCGGAACGCTCACTTTCGCAGTCACGGAGCTTTAGTTGATCGCCGACGTCTCCCGCAACGGCTCGATCGGGATCACCGGCGTGGGCGCTTACGTCCCCGAACGCGTGCTCACGAATGCCGACCTTTCCAAGCTGGTCGACACATCCGACGAGTGGATCACCGAGCGCACCGGGATCAAGGAGCGCCACGTTGCGAACCCGGATCAGGCGGCGAGCGACCTGGCGGTGCCGGCCGCGCGGCAGGCGCTGGCGGCGGCAGGCCTCGACCCAGCCGACGTGGAGCTGGTGATCGTGGCGACCGTGACCCCGGACATGTTCTTCCCCTCGACGGGCTCGCTCGTCGCAGCTGAGCTCGGGTCCCCCGATGCCGCGGCATATGACCTCTCCGCGGGCTGTACCGGGTTCATGTACGCGGTCGCCCAAGCGTACGCAACCCTCGCGGGAGGACTGGCGCGAAACGCCCTGGTGATCGGCGCTGAAACGCTCTCCAAGATCATGAACTGGCACGACCGCTCGACCTGCGTCCTCTTTGGTGATGGGGCGGGGGCGGTCGTCCTCGAGCAAGTGCCCGACGACGGCTTCCTCGGCTTCGAGCTCGGTTCCGACGGAGAGGGCGGCAAAGACCTCTCCGTTCCCGCGGGCGGGTCGCGCAACCCGGCGACTGCCCAAACCGTCGAACAGGAGCTGCACTTTCTGCGCATGAACGGTCGCGAGGTCTACAAGTTCGCCACGCGTGTCCTGGTCTCGTCGGCCGAGAAGCTGCTCGAGGAGTGTGGACTCACCGTGGACGACGTCGACCTCTACATCCCCCATCAGGCCAACAAGCGGATCATCGACCACGCGGCCCGGAATCTGAGCATCCCTGAAGAGAAGATCTTCATCAACCTGCAGAAGTACGGAAACACGTCGTCGGCGTCCATCCCGCTCTGCCTGGCGGAGGCCGTCGCAGAAGGAAGGCTGACGAAGGGGACGCGGGTGCTTATGACCGGGATGGGCGCAGGGCTCACGTGGGGGTCGGCCTACACGATCTGGAACGACGGGCGGGTGGCGGCGTGAAGGTCGCTTTCTGCTTTCCGGGCCAGGGCTCCCAGGACGTGGGCATGGGCCGCGCCATGGCGGAGCAGTTTCCGGAGGCGCAGGGAGCGTTCGACGAGGCCTCGGAGGCAGCCGGCTTCGATGTTGCCCAGCTCTGTTTCGAGGGCCCCATCGAGGAGCTCACGCAGACCGAGCTCCAGCAGCCGGCTCTGGTCACCACGTCGCTTGCGTGCCTGCGGGCCGTCGAGACAGTCGGAGTGCGGCCCGACTTCGTCGTCGGACACTCCGTCGGGGAATACTCGGCTCTGGCCGCAGCCGACGCTCTTTCGGACCGCGACGCGATCGCGCTCGTCAGCGAGCGCGGCCGCGCGACGGCGGAGGCTGCGAGGGAGCATCCGGGCGCGATGGCCGCCGTGCTCGGCCTCGAGGACGCAGTAGTCGAAGGGCTGTGCGCCGGAATCGACAATGTCTGGCCTGCGAATTACAACTGCCCCGGCCAGGTCGTTGTCTCCGGGGAGAACGCCGCCGTCGACCAGCTGATCGAGGAAGCCACGGCCGCCGGGGCCCGGAAGACGGTCAAGCTCCGCGTCGGCGGGGCTTTCCACAGCCCGCTCGTCGGGCGCGCTGCCGACCGCCTTCGTCCCGCGCTTGAGTCGGTCCGCTTCCGGGAGCCTGCGACGCCTTTCATGTCGACGGTGACTGCGCAGATCGAGTCGGCTGAGCGGCTCCTCGATCTCCTGGTTCAGCAGCTCACGGGCCCGGTGAAGTTCACGCAATCGGTGCGAGGTCTCGTTCAGCAGGGCGTCGGCATGTTCGTCGAGATCGGCCCCGGCCAGGTTCTGAGCGGTCTCATTCGACGCTGCGATCGCTCGCTCCGCACGATCTCGGTCGGAGATCCCGAGTCGCTCCGGAAGCTGCAGGAGACGCTCTCGGCGGCCTAGTGGCGAACGGCTTCGGTTCACTCGACGGGAAAGTCGCCCTTGTCACCGGGGGGTCGCGGGGGATCGGGGCGGCGATCTCGTGTGAGCTCGCGAAAGCCGGCGCCAGGGTGGCGCTCAACTACCGGGCCGGCCAGGAGGCCGCCGACGAGATCGCCGGGGAGATCGGCGGGCTTGCGGTTCAGGCCGACGTATCCAATCCGGAGGAGGTCCAGGCCCTTATCGAACGTGTGGAAGGTGAGCTCGGCGACATTGACGCTCTCGTCAACAACGCCGGCGTCACGCGGGACACGCTGATCGCGCGCATGACCGACGACGACTGGCAGACGGTAATCGACACGAATCTGCGCGGAACGTTCAACACCTCGCGCGCCGTGTCCAGGAAGATGCTGCGCCGGCGAGCCGGGTCGATCGTGAACCTCTCGAGCGTCGTGGGCGTCCACGGCAATCCCGGCCAGGCGAACTACGCAGCGTCGAAGGCGGGAATCATCGGCCTGACGAAGGCGCTGGCCCGGGAGCTCGGCTCCCGCGGGGTGCGCGTGAACGCGATCGCGCCGGGCTACATCGCCACGGAGCTTACCGACGTCCTGCCCGAGGAAGCGCGCGGGCTGATCCTCCAGAACACTCCGCTCGGGAGGCTCGGCGAGCCGGAGGATGTTGCCGGTGCGGTACGCTTTCTTTGCTCCGACGACGCCGCGTTCATCACGGGCGAGGTACTGCTCGTCGACGGTGGCCTGGGGATGTAGAGGGAGTCTTTGGTGAGCACGAACGGACGCAGACGCGTGGTCGTGACTGGGGTCGGCGCGGTTACGCCGCTCGGAAACGACGCGGAGACATTCTGGAAGAGCCTCACCGCTGGGGAGAGCGGCGCCGCGCCCATCCAGCAGTTCGATCCGTCCGAGTTCGCGGTCCACTTCGCCTGCGAGCTGAAGGACTTCAACCCGACCAACTGGCTCGAGCACCGCAAGGCCCGCAAGATCGATCGCTTCGCGCAGATGATCATCGCCGCGGCCCGCATGGCCGAGCAGGACTCGGGGATCGAGATCGAGCCCGAGACGGCGCGCACCGGCGTCTCAGTCGCGACGGGGATCGGCGGGCTCAAGTCCTTCCAGGACTGCTACGACCAGCTCATCCAGCGCGGGCCGGACCGCATCAACCCGTTTTCGATCCCCGCGATCATCCCCAACATGGGCGCCGCCTGGGTGTCGATGGAGCTCGGCACCCGCGGCCCGCTCTGGTCCGAATGCACCGCCTGCGCGGCCTCGAACATGGCCATCGGCCAGGCGCTGGACGACATCCGACTCGGCCGTGCCGACGTCATGCTGGCGGGTGGCACCGAGGCAGGGATTACGAAGGTCGGAATCGGCGGTTTCGGCGCAATGCGCGCCCTCTCCCGGCGGAACGACGAGCCGAAGAAGGCCAGCTGTCCCTTCGACGCCGAGCGTGACGGGTTCGTGATGGGGGAGGCCGGCGCGATCCTCGTCGTCGAGGAGCTCGAGCACGCGAAGAAGCGCGGTGCGAAGGTCTACGCGGAGCTCGTGGGCTACGGGGTCTCTTCCGACGCGCAGCACATCACCGAGCCCGATCCGACGGGGCAGCATCCGGCGCGAGCGATGCGCATGGCGATGGACGACGCTGGTATCTCTCCGGAAGAAATCGACTACATCAACGCCCACGGGACATCGACCCCGCTCGGCGACGCGAGCGAGACGCGCGTGGTCAAGATCGCGCTGGGCGAGGAGAAGGCTCGCAAAACGCCGGTCTCCTCGACCAAGGGGGCGACCGGGCATTGCCTGGGCGCCTCGGGCGCCATCGAGGCGCTCATCTGCACGTTCGCAGTCCAGCGGGACGTCGTTCCTCCGACGATCAACTACGAGCATCCGGATCCCGAGTGCGACCTCGACTACATCCCGAACGAGTCGCGCGAATGGAAGACGGACTACGCCCTCTCCAACAACTTCGGGTTCGGCGGGCACAACGCCTGCCTCGTCTTCAAGAAGTTCACCGACTAGTACGTGCCCGCTAATGGCTGACCGCTGGGCGACGTTCGACTGTTACGGGACTCTGATCGACTGGAATCGGGGCATCGGGGACGCTCTGGCTTCGCTCTGGCCCGATGCCGACCGGGAAGCTCTCCTCGCCCGCTACCACGAGATCGAACCGCGGGTCCAGCTGCAAGGCGCCCTGTCGTACCGGGAGGTGATGCGGCAGGCGCTCGTCTTGCTGGCAGGCGACGAGGATCGCCCCCTCGGCGAAGCGGACGAGTATGCGCTCGCCGACTCCCTCGCCTCCTGGCGGCCGTTTCCAGAGGTCCCGGGCGCACTCGCCGAGCTACGAGGCCGCGGCTTCAGGATCGCAATCCTCTCGAATACGGATCCCGAGCTGCTCGACGCCTCCCTGGAGCGGATCGGCGTCTCGGTTGACGGTCGCGTCACGGCGGCGGAGGCAGGCTCCTACAAGCCCGCGCCCGGCCACTGGGAGCGCTTCTTCGAGCAGTACGACGTCGATCGTGAGCAGCACGTTCACGT
>DATNOU010000164.1:0-6995 GCA_035601195.1 Gaiellaceae bacterium
AGGCGGACGCGGGCGGATACCACCACGGACGTCTGGCCTTCGTGACGATTCTGAAGCGACCCAGCGGCGTCGGCGAGATGCGACGCCCCGTGCTGACGGTCAGGGCGCGCACGAGCCTGACGCCTCGGTACAGGTAGAGGCGGTGCGAGTTGCGGTGAATGACGATCACCGGGCCGAAGTTGGCCCTCGTTACCGCAGGGCGAACACGCTTCATGGGAAGGCGGATGACCGAGCGTTCGGGTGCGCCCGCGCTCGCGGAGCCAGGCAATACGAGCGCGGCCGTCGCGCACACCAAGGGGACGACCCCACGCAGAAATTCGCAGACTCGTCCGCCCCGCCGGCTATCCATCCCGCGCGTCGAGGCCTTCCCGGACAAGCGGGCGCGCGCCGAGCGCTTCGGTCGCAGGGATCTCGAACAAGAACGTGGACCCGATATCGCCCTCCGACTCCACCCAGATGCGCCCGCCCATTCGCTCGACGAGCTCGTTGCAGATGTAGAGGCCGAGACCGATGCCGCCGACTCCCTCCGTCATGGCCGGGTCCAGTCGGTAGAACTTGTCGAACACTCGCTTTTGCTCGTCCGCGGGAATCCCCAGGCCCTCGTCGCGGACGTGGAAACGCACCATGTTCCCAGCCGGAACGGCGCCGACCTCGACTCGCCCCCCATGCGGCGAGTACTTGATGGCGTTCTCGACGAGGTTGGCGAGCACCTGTCTGACCCGGTCACGGTCGGAGGCGACCGGCGGCAGGGATGGCTCAGCCGTCGTCTCGAGCTCGACCGTTGAAGGCGCATACGCGCGGGCGGCCTCGACGACGCGCTCGACGAGCTCGCCTGGCTCGAAGACGTCGTTCTGGAGGTCAACGCCCCCGACGTCCAGCTGGTTTGCAAGCAGGATGTCGTTGACGATGCGGCCGAGCCGTTCGGACTCATCGACGATCAGTGAGAGGAAGCGCTCGCGCCCAGCCTCGTCCAGGGCGAAGTCATGGCGACGCAGCGTCTGGGCTGCTCCGTAGACGGCGGCGAGCGGAGTCCGAAGCTCGTGGGAGGCAGTCGCAACGAATTCCGCCTTCAGCTGGTCGAGTCGGCGAGATTCGGTGAGATCGCGGAAGGCGTAGACCGTCCCGCCAAAGAACTCCACTCCCGAGATCGAGATCCAGCGCTCACCGTGATCGGATTCGAGGGGCAAGGTCTCTGCCTGCGCCGGCTCAGATCCCGGGCCCACCGGAATTCGCTCCGTGAGCGTCTCCCACTCGGGAATGACGTCCGCCGCCTCGCGACCAACGACCGTGCGTGCCGCCAGCCCCGTAATGGCTTCCGCCGTCGGGTTCCAGAGGCGTATGACGCCCGCTGGGTCGAGCAGAAAGACTCCGTCGGCAACGTACGTGAGCACGTGGGCCGCGTCGGCGCTCTCTTGAACCTGCTGGTGCAGACGGACGTTGTCGACCGCGAAAGCCGCCATCTGTGCGAAATGCTCCGCGAGGGCGAGGTCGTCGGGGCCGTACACGCGCCCGGAGTTGACGGCGAGCAGAGTGATCGCGCCCAGCGTGCGCCCGCGCGCCATCATGGGAACACAGATGCGCCCGTCGGAGAGCGACGGCTTGCCGGTCTGGATGACCTCCATCACGGCCGCCCCCGGCTCCGGCCCCGGCGGGGCCGCCGATGGATCGACGTCGCCACGGGCCACCGTCGCGCGGGCTGCGCTGCCCTGTTCGTCGACCAGATCGACGATGCACCAATCGGCGAGACCCTCGACGGCGAGCTCCGCTGCTCTTCGCAAAGCTCCCTGGCGGTCGAATGACGCCCCGAGCACCACGCTCGCCTTCGCAAGGAGATCGAGCTTCTCCTGTCGTCGCGCGGAGCCGACCGTTGCCGCGCGCTCTGCGGCCCGGAGGCGTTCTCGTTCGACGGCGGCTTCCTGCTCGGCGCCGATGTCCAGGAGATAACCCTGGACGTAGCGCGGCTCGCCGTCGCTCGCCCGCAGCGTGGTGGCTTGGTCCCGGACCCAGACCATGCTCCCGTCCCGGGCGAGCATGCGGTATTCCGATCGGAGAGGCGTGCCGTTCTCGCTGGCACGCGCGATCTCGGCTCTCACGCGCTCGCGGTCGTCCTCGTGGACGAGGCGGAGGAAGAGGCCGGGCTCCGAGAGCCAGTCTTGAGTCCGGTAGCCGAGCATCGTCCCCATCTGGGGACTCGCGTACAGCAGCAGGTCGCGCCCGCCCACGGCGTGGACGTAGGTGGCGCCCGGAAGTTGCTGTGCCAGAGACTGGTAGCGGCCCTCGAGCTCCTCGACCTGCTCCCGTGCAGCAACCGACTGGGTCACGTCGCTCGCGACGACGACCGACCAGGTGTCAGGACTGGATTCGCTTCCGATCGGTGTCGCGGTCAGGCTGACGATCGCTGTGGCCCCGTCGCTGCGGCGATGCGAGACGTTGGGCTCCGTGGCGCGCTCGCCGCGGCTCAGAGCCTCGAGCAGGCGCCAGGTCGCTTCGCCCTCGTCCTCGTCACCGACGAGCTCGGAGAACTGGCGGCCGAGGGCCGCCTCCGCCGTGTAGCCGTAGATCGCCTCCGCGGCGCTGTTCCACGCGACGACCTTTCCCTCACCGTCGATTCCGATCGGGGCGTCCTGCGTCCCGTCGCGGAGGGCGGTGAGCTGATCACGCATGGAGTCGTGCTCAGCGGATCGTCCCCGGAGATGCGAGGCGAGCCATCCGGCTACAGCGGCCGCCGCCAGCCACGCGGGCAGGGCGGCGACGTCGCGCCACGATCCTTCTGTGACGAGGAAGAAGTGCAGCGTCCAGCCCGTTGCCGCAACCGCCAGCCCGACCCAGAGGCCGCCCACGGCGGCCGCGAGAACCGCGATCAGAAGGCCGAGCGCAGCTGCAAGGCCCACATACTCGAGCCCTGCCGGACCAAATGACAGGCTGACGCCCGCCTCGAGGGCTGCTCCGAGGGCCCCGGCGGCGAGGGCACGAACCAGTGGCCGTCGCCGAAACCTCGTGAGCGGTGGACGTTCTGCGGCCCGACCCACCAAATCTAAGTGAAGCACTCAATCGCGCTTTGGCCAAGGGGGATCGTTCTCCTCCTGGCAGGGACCGTCGGCGGGCTTCGTTTTACAGATCGCTAACTTCGCGCCTGAACGGCGTGGAGCGGATCGAGAGCGGTGCCGGAACAGGCGCCCCAAAGTCCGCGCTGGTGCCCGCTGGCTTCGTTGGCCGCCTTGAGCAGGTCGAGTGCGTAGCGGCCCCGTTCGCCGTGGAAGAAGTACGGGCTCGCGGCGCCCTCGCGGACGAGCTCGAGGTTGATGTTGGTGCCGTTCCTTTCCACGTACGCGAGGATGCGGCCGAAGCGGTCACGTTTGTCGAGCGCCGGGTCTGTCTCGATCTCGACCTCGGTTCCGAACGGAAGCAGGCGGATGAGCACGCCCTTCGCCTCGGCGGCGTAGCACTCGTCCTCGTCGGTCTCCGGGGCGTCGAGTTGGACGAGGCGAACGTGGCGGCCGTCCGTGAGGACGATTGTGTCGCCGTCGAGGACGCGAGCGATTGTTGCGGTGGCGGCGGCGCCAGCGTGCATTCCGCCGCAGGCGAGCGGGAAGACGAGCAGCGTGACGGAGACGAGAGCCCGCAGACGCATGTCCACGAGAGTGGCAGCCGGCCGCGTCCCCGCCAAGTGGCGGTTTCGGCCTAGTCCAAGCTTAGAAGAACAGCCAGCGCAGAACGAGCGCGGCCGGGATGAACGCGCCGATCGCGAAGAAGACCGAGGTCAGGAACGCCGTCGCGTAGACGAAGCCCATCGTGTTCGGGTCGAGCTTCATCAGCGGATGATCCGGAAGGCGATTGCGTGCGTACAGCCGGCCGACACCAGCTTGCGGGCTTCGTGGATGTCGGCGGCGGATTTCGCGAGCGCGGCCGCGTCGGACAGGGGGAAGCCGAGTTCCGCGAACTGGTCGCGCCGCCACAGACGAACGCGAAGCCGCTCGTCCCGAGTGCGCCTTGGGCTTCGGAGCGGCTGCTCAACCCCCTGTCCAGCCATGCTCTGATCATGCGAAGGTGCTGCCGTTGTTCATACCTCGGATCGATCGGGCGGGCCTGAACGAAGGTCGAGCATGGCAAGAGATCCTGAAAACGCTGCGATTGCCGAGCGGCTGGAAGCCTTCGCGGCCCTGCTCGACCTGGCCGGGTCCTCGTACTACACGGCGCGTGCCTACCGGCGCGCCGCGGAGCTGATCCGGGCGACGCCCGCGCCGGTGGCGGCGTTGGTGCGAGAGGGGCGTGCACGCGAGCTGCGCGGGATCGGACCGGGGATCGAGCGGAGGCTGATCGAGTTGGTGGAGACAGGCCGAATCGCCGAGCTGGACGAGCTCGAGCGCACTGTGCAGCCGGAGATCGTCGGGTTGGGACGGTTCCTCGGTCTGTCGCCGAAGCGCTCGGTGGATGTGGCGCGCGCATTGGGCGTGGAGTCTGCGGAGGAGTTTCGCAAGGCGGCGCGGGCCGGGCGCCTGCGCTCGGTGCCAGGGATTGGCGCGAAGCGGGAGGGTGCGATCCTGGCCGCGTTGGAGCGTGAGGAGGTTCCGCGGCCTCGTCGCGGCCTGCTCTTGAATCGCGCGCGGGCGCTGGTCGAACCGCTCGCGGAGGCGGTCGGGGGCGTCGTCGCGGCCGATCCGCGGCGCTGGCGGGATACGTCCGAGCGCCTCGCTATTGTCACTTCAGACAACAATGCTCTGGATCGCTTTCAGCAGCTGCCTCAGATCGTGGCCGTGGTGGACGACACCGTCGGTGTCACCGTCGAGGGAGTGCCTGTCCAGCTCGTCGTGGCTCCCAGGGAGCGCTTCGGCACGGAGCTCCTGCGTGCAACCGGCTCGGAGGCCTACGTCGCCGCGCTCGAGCCGCTCCCCGCCGGCGCGAGCGAGGAGGAGGTCTATGCCAAGTTGGGAGTGCCCTCGTGTCCGCCGGAGCTCCGCGAAGAGCCCCACCGGGTCGAGCCGCCGGCGCTGCTCGAGCTAGCGGACGTCCGCGGAGACCTCCACTGCCATACAACCTGGTCGGACGGGAAGGCGAGCGTGCTCGAGATGGGCAAGGCGGCGCGTGAGCGCGGCTACGAGTACCTGGCCATCTGCGACCACACGCCGAGCGTGGGCGCAGTTCCGGGGCTGACCGCCGACGACGTGCGCCGTCAGGGCGAGGAGATCGCGGCTGCGAACGAGCGGCTGGCGCCGTTTCGGATTCTGCGCGGGAGCGAGTGCGACATCCTCCGCGATGGTTCGCTGGATCTCCCTGACGACGTGCTGGCCGAGCTCGACTGGGTGCAGGCGAGCGTCCACGGGGGGCAGCGCATGCCTGCGCGCGAGTTGACCAAACGGACGGTCGAGGCGATGCGGAACCCGCACGTCCGCTGCTTGAGCCACCCGAAGGGGCGGATCATCAACCACCGGCCGGAGAATGCGCTCGACCTCGACGCGGTGTTCGAGGTGGCGCTCGAGACGGGCGTCGCGCTCGAGGTGAACGGGCTCCCTGACCGGCTGGACCTCCGCGGCGAGCACGTGCGCCGGGCGGTCGAGGCGGGCGTCAAGATCGTCGTCTCGACCGATGCCCACTCGGTTCGTGGCCTGGGAAACATGGAGCTCGCGGTTCATACCGCGCGCCGCGGCTGGGCGACGGCCGGGGACGTCCTAAACGCGCTACGTTGGGAGAAGTACCGAGGTCAACCTAGGAGGTAGAGATGGCGATTGCAGTTATCGCCGCGATTCCAAGCAAAGAGGCTTACGAGACGGTCACGGAGGCGATGTTCGGTACGAAGAGGCCTCCCGCGGTGGACGGGTGCCTGGTGCACAGTGCCGGCGAAGGCCCGAACGGCTTCCGCGTGGTCGACATCTGGGAGTCCCAGGAGGCGCTCGACAGCTTCACGAACGACAAGCTGATGCCGGCGATGCAAGAGGCCGGGATGGCCGACATGGCAGGGACTCCGCCCGAGATCGTCGATCTGATGCATGTGATCGTGAACGAAGAGGTCCGCGTCTAGCTGCTCCCGCGCTGGCGGTTGCGCGCCAGACGTAGGCAAGACCGGTACCGACGAGGCCAACCGTCGCGGTGAGGCCGCGGCGGCTGGCGCTTACCCTTGCGCCGCTCCGCCCCGCGCTCAGGCCTGCGCCGCGACCCTCCCAGCTCGTGACGTTGTCCGCGCCAGCCCTGGCCGTAATCCGGACTTTTGGGCAGTTGTATTGGGGCGCCGCTCGATTCACCCTATGCCGGGAGGGAGCTGCGGCATGGAAGTCAAGGTCAGTGATCCGGCTTTCGTCTATGACCTCGTTTGCTCGCTGAAGCGGGCGGCTTACGTAGCCACGGCGCTCGACCCCAACACGGTCCTCGTTCGGGTGCCCGAGTCATCCACGATTGAGCAGGCGCGTACCCATCTCGCCTTCTATCTCGTGAACTGGCGCTCGCGCCACCCCGGCGTCGACGCCGATCTAGTGGAGCCGCTGTGATTATCGAGATCAGCGACCCTGCGGCGGGGGACGACCTTGTTGCTTTCTTGCAAGCCGCACGCTGCGAGGCAGAGCAGGCCGGGCCGAGGAGGATCACCGTATCCCTTCCCGACGCGCCTAGCGAGCAGGCGGCTCAGCGGAGGCTCGAGCTCTATCTGGCCGAGTGGCAAGCGCGGCACCCGGGCATGCGTGCGCGACGCAAGCCCCGCTACGACCTCTAGAGGCCCACGATATCGTCGGGCCGGACGGGCACGCGCGTCAGCTCGCGCCCGGTTGCGTCGCGCAGGGCGGCGACGATCGCGGCCGTCGAGACGACCGTGGGCGGCTCCCCCACCCCCTTGGCGCCGTAAGGCGCGTCCGGCTCGGCTTCCTCGACGAGATCCGCGGCGACGGGGGGCATGTCGAGCGCGGTCGGGATCAGGTAGTCGGTGAAGCTCGCGTTCGTGATCAGCCCGTCGCGCGTTTGGATCTCCTCCATCAACGCTAGCCCGAGACCCTGCGCGGTTCCGCCCTCGA
>DATNOU010000165.1:0-3892 GCA_035601195.1 Gaiellaceae bacterium
GGCGGGAACGGGCGTCACCGCGAATGCCGTTCATCCGGGTCTCGCACGAACCCGTATCGGCGCCAAAGGTGGAGCGCTGGTTCGTCTCGGCTGGGCGCTGATCCAGCTGCGCTACCGCAGCGCGGTGGTCGAGCCGGAGCAGGCGGCTAATGCGGTCGTACGCCTGGCGTGCTCTCCCGAAGTGGAGTGCGTGACGGGCGCGTACTTCGACGGCGAAGCGGTGGCCGAGCCCTCGGTCGAGTCGCGTGACCCCGACTTGTGCGCCCGTCTGTGGTCGGTCAGCGAGGAGCTCGTACGTGGTGTCACTCCGGTGGCCAGAGCCACCGGCTGACCCGCTCGATCGCCAGCATCTCCCATCGCCGCGGGACGAACGCAGCGGCCACAGACGCGGCGCCGAAGAGAACCCGCCCGCCGCGCAGTCGCAGCACGGCGCGCGGGCGATTCGCCTCGACGGCAGCGAACGCCGCGTCGACGACCGCGTCCGGCGTCAGGTACCGTTGCCGCATCTGCCGTTTGATGCCGGTCGCTTCGCCGGTATCTCCCGCGCGCTCGTGGAACGCCGTCGCGACGGGACCGCTGCAGACGGTCACGGTGCGTACGCCCGCCGTCCGCGCCTCGACCCACAGCGCCTCTCCGAAGGAGAGGACGAACGCCTTGCTGGCTGCGTAGACCGCGAAGTACGGGAGCGGCTGCAACGCCGCCGTCGACGCGATGTTCACGACGACTCCGTCGCCGCGCCGGATCATCCGCGGCAGGTAGGCGCCGGTGATCGCCACAAGCGCAAGCACGTTCAGCTGGATCATCGCCAACTGCCGGTCCAGCGACTGTTCTGCGAATGCGCCGCCGACGCCGAACCCCGCGCTGTTGACGAGAACGCGCGGCTCGAACGCGAGGCGGTCAGCCGCCTCCACGAGGGACTTGGGGCCTTCCGGCGCGCTCAGGTCCATTGGAACGACCTCCGTCCGCACGCTGTGTTTCGCGGAGAGCTCGGACGCGATCCGCTCGAGCGCTTCGCGCTCGTCCGCCAGCGCCGTGAGCAGAACGTCGGCACCGCCGGCCGCGAGCGCCCGGGCGAACGCCTCCCCGATTCCGGAAGAAGCCCCGGTGACGAGCGCCGAGCTACCGCGATAGCGCGAGCCGATCACGCCATCAGTCCGTGCCGTGCAACCACGCGCATCGTGTAACCGAACCGAAGCGCGCACTAACCTCGCATCGACACCAGACCCATCGACCCCGCAGTCGTCTCGTCGCATCCGTCAGCGCTTGAGGATCTGCACCGTGAGCTTTCCCGAGCCGCCGATCGACGCCGCTACGCGGCAACCGTCGGCACCGCGCATCATCGGAAGCACGTAGAGGCCGGCCCGCTTGTAGGCGCGACTCCTCGAGGACACGCTGAATCCCCTGGCACAGCCAATCACCGCGTTCCCGGTGTTCACGTTCCCGATGAACTTGACCGCGATTCCCCTCGGCTTCGGAGTCGCGATCGTGGCATTGATCGCCGTGAAGGCGAAGGGCCCTCTGATCGAACGCGACTTGACGACCTTCCACCCGGTGCCCCCATCTGCCGCGACCGTCGTGGAGTACGTCCCCACGGCCAACAGGACGGCGAGGGCGAGGCGCGACCTCCGCACCCCTAGCTCCTTTCGGCGAGAGTCAGTGTCGTCCACAACGATAGAACCGACGACGCCCGAAGCCAAGAGGGGGACGCCGCCCCGTTCGAGAGGCGGCGTCCCCCGCACCTTCGCGACCTGCTTACCTAGCTCGTCAGCGGGGTGACGAACTCGTTGCGGAACGTGTCGGCCGTCGGCGGCGCCGGCGCCGCGGTCCCGACGGGGCCGAATCCCGGCGGCACGTTGGTGCTCACCAGCGTCACCTTGATCGAGACGTCGAAGCAGTGGCCGTTCGCGTCCGTACACCCGTCTCCCGCCAGCGTTTGGGTCCCGAGCGACAGGTAGTCCGGCCGGAAGGACACCAGAAACGCCAATCCGCGAGGATCCGGAAAGTCGGGACCGATGACGCTGTTGTCCCTGTCGAGCGCGACGTAGGCGGCCGCCAGCGGCGTCCCCTCTTCCAGCGTCACTCGGATCGTCTTGTTCGGGAACAGGTCGACGGGCCCGTCGTCGCTGTTGACCCCGTCCTGGCGCCAGAATGTGCACGCGACGCTGTCCACCGAGACGTGCTGGCCGTAGAGGTCGAGGGTGCAGTTCGATCCGGGGCTGAAGACTGCGAGGAGCTGCTCCCACTCCGCGTCGTCACCTTGGAACAGGCTGCTGTCGCCGTCCTCCAACACGTGCACCTTCGTCACGGTCACGTCGAGCGTCGTCTGCTGCGGCACGACCGTGACGCTCTTGGTGACAGTGTTGTTTCCTTCGCCGAACGGCTCCACTACCTGGTTGAACACGTCGACCGTCGCGCTGGTCGTGAACGTGCCCAGGTTGAAATAGGTGGCCTGCAGCGAGACGGTACGCGACTCGCCCGGGTTGAGCCCGTTCACCGACGCGAGCGGCGGGAACAGCTCGTTCGGCGTGGGCTTCCACTGGACGAAGAACGAGCCGGTGGCGATCGGGCCTGCGTTGCGGACCGTGATCGACGCGGTCGTCGGAACTCCGCGTACCGGGTTGGCCGGCACGTTGAAGGAGTCGATCACGAGGTCGATCGGCGCCGGGTCGACGGTCACGTTGAGGATCCTCATGTTGTTGGTCTCGTTGCTCTCGTTGACGGCATTGAAGGCGTCGACGTTGGCGAGCGTGCGGAAGTTGCCCGCGAGCGGGAACGTGTAGAGGAGCCGGATCTGGCGCGACGCGCCCGGGCCGAGCGGACCGGTCTCCTGGGAGACGGTGTGCGGCCCCTGCGGGATGATGCCGAACGTGTCCGGGTTCCACTCGGTCACGAAGCTCCCGGACGGGAAGTTGCCGAGATTCTTGACCGTGATGACTGCGGTGACCGGCTCGCCCTGCACCGGGTTGCCGTCGCAGGGCCCTCTGCCGCAGTCGAGGTACAGATCGGTGATCGTGAGATCCACGAACGCCGCGGCCACGTTGATATGCGTCGCCTGCGTGTTGTTGCTCTCGGACACCTCGGCTACCGCGCCGGTGCTGTCGACGGTGATCGTGCCGTCGAAGATCGCGGCGAACGGGAACGTGTAGTGGAACGTCACTAAAGCGCTCGCCCCGACCGCGAGGCCGTTGACCTGTTCGGACAGCGGCGCTGCGAACATCCACGGCTGCCACTGAACGACGAAGGCGCCCGCCGGGTCGTTGCCGGTGTTCTTCACGACGACGGTGACGGTCGTCACGAGCCCCGCCACAGGCGATGGGCTCACGGCCACGGCCGTCACCTCGAGGTCAGGCAGCGGCGGCTCGACGACCAGGAACTTCATCGCCTGGTTGTCGAACTCGTTGGTTTCGGCGACCATGTTCGTCGTGTCGACGGTCGCGGTCGTGAAGACCGTGCCGTCGAACGGATAGGTGAAGTCCATCGTCACGACGGTCGAGGCGCCGGGGCCCAGACCGGGCACCTGCCGTGAGAGCGGCATGGCGAAGAAGAACGGGCTCCACTCGACGCGGAACGCGCCGGTCGGGCTGTTGCCGGTGTTCTGCACTGTGATCCACGCCGTCGCGGTCCGGCCTCTGACGACCGGATCCGGGGTGATCGTGAAGTTCGTGATCGTGAGGTTGCGCGTCGCCGGGACGACGGTGATCGAGCGGATTTCGAGGTTGTTGACCTCGTTCGTCTCCGAGACGGCGTTCCCGGTGTCGACCTCGGCAACGGAGAGATAGTTCCCCGGGAACGGGTAGGTGAAGTCCGAGGAGACGACGACGGTGCTGGACTCGCCGGCACCGAGGCTGGCGACGGACTTCGATGGGCCGGTCAGCGTGAACACGTCCTGCCG
>DATNOU010000166.1:0-22233 GCA_035601195.1 Gaiellaceae bacterium
TGGGGCTCGTTGCCGGGGTGCGATGGGCGGATGCGAGGCCAGGACGCAGGGAGCGCTCGTATCGAATGAGATACGGGCGCGACCGAGGACGCCGCCTCGTGCCGCACAGCGCGTTCCGGCGGCACAGCTCTCATTTTGGAACGAGCTCTTAAACTGTCCGGCCTATGACCTGCGCACGGAGGCAGACCTCGCCGCGCGCACGGGCACCGGTGCGGGCGGTACGCTGGAGGAGTAGATGAAGGGCGTCGTCCTCGCCGGCGGGAAGGGCACGCGCCTCCACCCGCTCACGCGCATTACGAACAAGCACCTGCTCCCGATCTACGACCGGCCGATGGTGACGTACGCGGTCGAGTCGCTCGTGGGAGCCGGCGTCCGAGAAATCATGCTCGTCACCGGAGGAACGCATGCCGGCGAGTTCTTCCGGCTGCTCGGCGACGGGCGCGAGCACGGGATCGAACGGCTTTTTTACGCGTATCAGGAGGGCGAGGGCGGGATCGCGGAAGCACTTGGTCTCGCGTCCAGGTTCGTGGCCGACGACCGCGTCGCCGTTGTCTTGGCTGACAATATCTTCGAGCGGTCGTTTCGTTCAGCGGTGGAGAGCTTCGAGCAGCAGGAGGCCGGGGCACGGATCCTGCTCGCGCGAATCGACGACCCGCGGCACCTGCGCCACCTTGGCGTCGCAGAGCTCGACGGCGACCGCGTCCTCCGCATCATCGAGAAGCCCGACCAACCGCCGAGTCAGTACGCGGTCACCGGGGTCTACCTCTACGACGCCTCGGTCTTCGAGGTCATTCCAGACCTCGAACCGTCCGGACGCGGTGAGCTCGAGATCACCGACGTAAACAATTGGTACGTCGAGCAGGGGACAATGGCCTACGACATCGTTGAAGGGTTCTGGGGAGACGCCGGCGAGTCGATCGACGCCTACTACGAGGTCAACGATTTCGTGCGCACGCACGGCGCCAACCGGTGATCGAGGGGCTCGAGCTCGTTCCGCTCGAGTACCGTCGCGATGAGCGCGGCTGGCTCCTCGAGGTGCGGCGCGAGAGCCGTATGCCGAAGCCGACCGTGCAGACGAATGTCTCTTTTTCCCGCCAGGGCGTGATCCGCGGCCTTCATTACCACGAGCGCGGCCAGGACGACCTCTTTGCGTGCCTCGTCGGCACCGCTCGCGTCGTCGTGCTCGACCGCGCGAGCGGGGAGGTCTTCACGGCCGACATCGGTGAGGACAACCCCTTGGCGGTCTACGTGCCCGGTCATCACGCGCACGGCTTCGAGGCGCTCACGGATGTGGTCTTCTGCTACCACGTCACGAACGAGTACGACCCGTCCGATGCGGACGAGCACAGCATTCCGTGGGATGACCCGCGGGTACGAGACGTCTGGAGTACGCGATCGCCGATCCTTTCGGAACGGGACCGGGCGTCCTCATAACCGGGGCCCGGGGGCAGCTCGGAACCGCCCTGCAAGAGGCTTTCCCCGAAGCAGACGCGCGTCCATATGACGTGACCGAACCTCTTGATCTCCGTCCTGAGCTGGTTCTTCACGCGGGGGCTTGGACGGATGTCGACGGCGCCGAGACGGAAAGGGACGCCGCATTCCGCGTGAACGTCGAGGGAACGCGCAACGTCGTCACCCTGGGGGCGCCCGTCGTGTACTTCTCGACCGACTATGTGTTCGACGGGACGAAGGGCGCCCCCTATGTCGAGTCTGACGAGCCAAACCCTCTTTCGGTCTACGGCCGCTCGAAGCTCGAGGGCGAGCGGGAAGTGGGCGAGGGCTGGATCGTTCGCAGCTCGTGGCTCTTCGGTTGGACGGGTCACAACTTCGTCCGGACGATGCTCGCGCTCGCCGATCGGCAGGACGAGGTGCGCGTCGTCGACGACCAACGCGGGAGTCCCACGTATGTCGGCCACCTAGCCGACGCCACGCATGAGCTACTGGATCTTCCGTACGGGACCTGGCACGTCGCCGCCGCAGGCGACTGCACGTGGGCCGAGTTCGCCGAAGCTATCTTCGAACAGGCGGGGAGCCGCTGCCGCGTCGTTCCGATCTCGACCGAAGAGCTCGGCCGTCCGGCGCCTCGCCCCGCCTACTCGGTCCTGGCCAGCGAGCGTCCGGCAGCCCCCCGCCTTCCGCACTGGCGCGAGGGCCTGCGCGCCTGCGTCGAGCGTCTGCTTTTAGAGTGAGACGATGCGCGTCCTCGTGACAGGCGGTTGCGGCTTCATCGGAAGCCATTTCGTGAAGCGACTCGTCGCCGGCGGGGACGAGGTGGTCGTTCTCGACAAGCTCACCTATTCGGGCAACCTCGCGAATCTCGAGGGCGTCGACCACACGTTCGTCCATGGCGACATTGCCGACCCCGTCGCCGTTGCCGGAGCGGGAGAAGGCTGCCACGCAGTCGTCAACTTCGCTGCTGAGACGCACGTCGACCGTTCGATCCTCGCGGCCGGCGACTTCGTTCGCACGGACGTCGTCGGGACGCACGTGCTCCTCGAATGGGCACGCGACTCTGGCGTGCGACTCGTGCAGGTCTCTACGGACGAGGTCTACGGGGATGTTCCCGCCGGGGCCGCTTCAAAGGAGGACGATCCGCTGCGCCCGTCGAGCCCCTACGCGGCCTCGAAAGCCGGCGGCGACCTTCAGGTGCTCGCCTACGTGCGCACCTTCGGTGTCGAGGCCGTGATCACCCGGGGGGCGAACGCCTACGGGCCGTTCCAGCACCCGGAGAAAATGATCCCGCTCTTCGTCACGAACGCCCTCGACGGCGAGCCGCTTCCTGTCTACGGGGACGGCCGCCAGCAGCGGGCGTGGGTGCACGTCGAGGACAAGTGCGCCGCCATCGACCTCGTCCTGCGCAAGGGCGAGCCGGGAGGCGTTTACAACATTGGCGGAGAGGAGCGCGACAATCTCGAGGTGACAAAGCTGATTCTCGAGCTCAGCGGCGCGGATCCAGGGCTCGTGCGGCACGTCGCCGACCGCCCGGGTCACGATCGCCGCTACGGCCTCGACTCGGCGCGGATCCACGCGCTCGGGTGGAAGCCACGCCGTGCTTTCGAGCAAGGTCTCGCCGAGACGGTCGCGTGGTACCGCGAGCGTCGCGACTGGTGGGAGCCGATCAAGTCGGGCGAGTACCGGCGTTACTACGACCAGCAGTATGCGGCTCGCCTTCGCGAGTAGCTCGCAGAAAACCTAGTCACGCCGCTCCCGAGGCACGCAGCGCGCGGCAGACGACACTGCGTCGACTCGGCGGGGAAGGAAGCCCCGCGAGGGCCGCGTCGCCGCAGACCGAGCCTGCCTCATCGGCTACGGTGGCCCCCGGGAGTCCATGTCGGTTGCCCAAGCTCTGAAAACGACCCCTTGGCCTTCTCTTCGGGCTCTCGTTGCACGCACACCGTGGCTCGAGGACGCGGTGGTTGTGGCCGGCGCCTTTCTCGCGTCGCTCCATGCCGAGTGGCGGATCATCTCGGGCCCTCTCGTCTTCAATCAGGACGCCGAGATCCACGAGTTCTGGATGCGGCGATTCCAGGATCCCGCGTTGTTCCGGGATCCCCTCACGAATGCGCTCGTCGACTCCGGCTATCAACCCGAAGGTTTCCGCGCGCTCTTTTGGCTGGCGAGCCACCTCGTAGACCCCGTCTCGTTCGGAGAGTTGTTGCCGCTTGCGCTCCAACCGCTCTCGGTCTGGCTGATCTTCCGGATTGTGCGCGCCCACTCGCAATGGCGACCCGCCGCGTGGATCGCGGCCGCCCTCTTTCTCGTTCCTTGGGAAGTCCTTCGCTTCAGCGGTGGCCATCCGAGAGCCTTCGCGCAGCCGATCGTGCTCCTCACCGTGTTCCTCCTCCTGCGCAGGCAAAATCTCGCTGCCGCAGCGATGCCGCCGGTCGGCTTTCTCTTCTACCCTCCCGCGGGTCTCGCCGCTCTGGTGATCGTCTCCCTTGCCTCGCTCGAGCGCGGGCGGGCCTTTCTCCTGAACACTCGGCGCCTGATGGCGGGCGCGCTGAGCGTCGCAGCGGTAGCGGTGGTGGTCCTCGTGCCGCGGCTGGTGACAGGGAGCTCCGAGCACCTGATTTCGGCCGCCCAAGCGCACAAGTACCCGGAATTCGGCCCGCACGGCCAGATGCACTTCTTCGCGTCCTCGACGCTCGCGTACCTCAAGCACAACTACAGCGGCTTTTACCTACAGGACGCCGGCAGCATCCTTGCGATCGCCGCTTTAGTCCTGCTCGTCGCTCGACCCCGCAACGCGATGCATCTTCGGTGGGAAGTCTGGTGCATGGCGATCGCGTCGCTCGGACTGTTTGCTGTGGCTCACGGGCTCCTCTTTCGCCTCTATTTGCCGCACCGTTACACGTATCCGCTTCTCCCCTTCTTCTGCATCGCCATCGCTCTCTCGGTGCGCCCGACGCTGTCGGCCCTGGCAGCCCGCAGTCGTTTGGCTCTCGTTTTGGCGCCCGCTTTCTCGGTCGCCGCCGCACTGCTGGCTCTCACTGCCTTCCCGCTGGGACCGCAGCTCTCCCTGTTACGCTTCGGCGTCTGGCTTGGCAATGCGGCGCCCTACCTGGCCATCGGCTTCGCCATCGGTCTTTTCCTTGCGACCGTGGTCTGGGTACGGAGCTCCGAACAAGGCCCGTCACGCGCCGCCGCCGTCGCTGCCGCGGCGATCGTCGCCAGCAGTGTGCTAGTCGCCGAAGTAGCGTTCGCGGGCGGGGGGGATAGCGGCGGGAGCGCTTGCATGGACACACGGCTCTACGACTACCTCCAAAGGCTGCCGAAGGACGCCATCATCGCGGGTGACCCTCTGGACATGAACTGCATTCCGATCGCAGCTCGCCGCCCGGTGGTCATCTCGCAGAAGCTGTACCAGCCCTGGAACACTGAGTATTTGGTCGTGATCCGCGA
This sequence comes from Gaiellaceae bacterium, assembly GCA_035601195.1. Lineage (GTDB taxonomy): Bacteria > Actinomycetota > Thermoleophilia > Gaiellales > Gaiellaceae > JAIBJP01. Next base: position 4,903 of record DATNOU010000166.1, read on the forward strand.
GCGAATGTTCCGAACCGTACGTGCCTACTACGGCTCCTCCATTGCGGCGCTCGTCGGGCTGCGAACGCGATACGGCGCCGATTACCTCGTCGTGCGAACGCGCGTCCGGACGCACGTGTGGAGAGGGCATCGCATGGCGCCGTTCAGCTGGGAACTCGCCCGCCTCCTCCGCTCCGTCGATGTCTCCGCCGCGCACCGTCTTCCAGAGACGTGCGAGACCTGGCGGAACCCGAAGTACGCGGTGTACAGCCTCGCCTGCGTCGCGGCTGAGCGGTCGCAGTGACTCGGCTCCGCGCCGTGCGGCTGGCGCGACACGGCCCGGCGGCGCTTGCGATCGCCGTCACGGTGGTATTCGCGTATCTCGCCGTACGCGACGTCGACTTCGGCGAGCTCGGCCAATCGCTGCGCGAGAGCAACTACTGGTGGCTGATTCCGGCGTTCCTGATGCTGGCGCTCGGATTCTTCATGCGGGTGCTTCGCTGGCGGGTGCTTTTCTCACCGAGGACGAGCCCTGCGGTCTGGCCTACGACCCAAGCGTTGCTCGTCGGCCAGTTCTTCAACAACGTCTTGCCGCTTCGCGCGGGCGACGCGGCTCGGATCGTCGCCTTGCACTCTCTCGGTGGCTCGTCGCGCGCAGAGACGACGGGCACGGTTGTCATCGAGCGTTTCTTCGACGTACTGGCCCTGCTCCTGCTCTTGTTCGTAGGGCTTCCCTGGTTTCCCGAAGTGACCTGGATTCGCGCCGCGGGGATTCTCGGGATTGCGCTGACGCTTGCCCTCGTCGTCGCGATCGTCGTCCTTCGGGTCTACGGGGAGCGTCCGATCCGCTTCGTCTTGCGGCCGCTCGCACGCTTGCCGTTTCTCTTCCCGGAGCGGGTAGAGGCCGCCGTCAGGAACCTGATGCAGGGCTTCATCGCGCTGCGAAGCCCGCGCCTGGGCCTTGTCGGCTTCCTCTGGACACTCGTCTCGTGGCTCGTGCTCGCCGTGTCGTTCTGGTTCGTCTTGCTTGGCTTCGATCTCGGGTTGTCGCCCGCCGCAGGCCTTCTCGTCGTCATCGCGACGGGCCTGTCCATGATCATTCCGTCGGCGCCCGCCGCAGTAGGCGTGTTCGAGGCGGCGGCGATCGTGGCGCTCTCGGCCTACGGGATCCCGCAAACGAGCGCCTTCTCGTATGCGCTCGTCGTCCACGCTCTCAATGTTCTGCCCTTTGTCGTGGCCGGCCTAGTCGTGCTCAACGTCAACCGCAGCGTCCTCCAACTCGCGAGCGGCCGCGCGCGGCGCAAGGAGCGCATCGTTGACGCCCAGGGCTTCCAGCCGGTCGGCGTGCCCGTCCGAGTCGGCGCGAACTCCGGAGGGACGGGCGACGACCAGCACGACGTCACCGAGCCAGCCGACCGGCAGCTTGACGTCGACGAGGTTCGAGAGCCGCGCTGACGCCTCACCGAGCACGCCGAGGTTCGATCTTGCGCGGTTTGCGACGTACGAGAGATGGAAGGACCGCGGGACGAGCGACCACTCGACCATCCGGAAGCCCGCGTCGCGCAGGAGCGCTCGTAGTGTCGGCGGCGTGAAGTAATGCAGGTGCGGGCGGATCAGCCATGGCCAGTTCTCGCCTCGCAGCCTCGCGTGCAGCCCTCCGAAATTGACCGTCGACAGAATGAGGACGCCTTCGTCGTCCACGAGCGGTCGTAGTCGCTTGAGAGCGTCGAGTGGGTCGACGAGATGCTCGAGCACATCAAGGAGGACGATGGCGTCGGCGCTCGCCGGGGGTACGTCCAGCTGCTCGAGCGGCCGCTGCTCGAGCTCGACCTGGAAGCGCTCCCGACCTACCTGCACGGCCCACTTCGACGGCTCGATACCGCGCGCGTGCCAGCCCCGCGTGCGCGCCGTGTCGAGGAAGAGCCCCACATTCGATCCGACCTCGAGCAGTCGGTCGCCTCGGACGGCGTAGCCGCCCATGACGTCCAGGACCCAGTTGAAGAGCTCGCGCCGCGCCTCCTCCTCGCTGAAGTAGTCCTCGTCCACGACTTCCGAGTAGCGTTCGAGGATCTCCTCGGTGGCGAGCGTCGGCTGAGAGCTCACCATCCCGCAGCGACCGCACGCAAGGATGTCGTCGTGTTTCGAGAGGGCGTCGCTCGTGCAGCGGAACTCGCCCGCGAGGGCCTTCCTGGAGACGCTCGCCGGGTAGAGCAGCTGCTGCTCCTCGGCGCCGCAAAGGACGCACCTGCGCGCGATGCTCGATCCGCTCGGTCTGGGTCTTACCCGCCTGACTTGTGCCGCGACGGGTGAGCGGCGCCCACGCCGACCGCGTGCCGCCGCCTGGCGTGCGCAGTACGCAAGGCTCTGGCCCACGTAGTTCAGCGAGCGGATGACCGAGATCGAGGACGACTCCTGTGTGTAGCGGGTCGGGATGGGAACCTCGACGACGCGCTGTCCCGTCGTGATCGCGTCTACGAGGAGCTGCGAATCGAAGCTGAATTCGTCCGTGTAGCGAAGAAATGGAAGAGAGAGCAGGCACTCGCGCGTGTAGGCGCGCATGCCGCTGTGCATCTCGCTGAAGCGAGAGCCAAGCATGAGGTTCTCGAGCGTCGTCGTGATGCGGTTGCCGAGAAAGCGGTACATCGGCATGCCGCCGGCGAGCGGATCGCTGAGGCCGGCGAAGCGGGATCCGAAGGTCATGTCGGCGTAGCCGCCGAGGATCGGCGCGATCAGGAGTGGGACGGCCTTCGGGTCGTACTGGTAATCCGGGTGCAGGAGCACGACGATGTCGGCCCCGTCCTGCAGCGCTCTCGTGTAGCAGGTCTTCTGGTTCCCCCCGTATCCCCGGTTCTCGGGGTGCACGTAGACCTGGATCCCGAGATCGAGCGCCAACTCGACCGTCTTGTCGGAGCTCGCGTCGTCGACCAGGATGATCTGGTCGGCGACTCCCACCGGAATGTCGGCGAGCGTCTTCGCAAGGGTGCCCTCTGCCCGGTACGCGGGCATCGTGATGACGACTTTCGACATGTGCGAGAGACGAAAGGGTAGTCGACCGCTCGCGGTCAGACGTCCTCGAGGGCTATGTCGTTCTCGCCGACGTCGACGAACCGCGAGTAGGCATCGATGATCTCGTCCGGGTCGCCCCGCTTGGCGATCTGGCCCTTGTGTAACCAGAGAACCTCGTCAGACAGCTTGCGCACGCTCCTCAGCGCGTGGCTGACCAGGAGGATCGTTCCCGCCTGCCCGCACAGCTCCCGCATCTTCTCGAACGACTTCTGCCTGAAACGCGCGTCCCCGACCGAAAGCGCTTCGTCGATGAGGAGGATGTCCGGTTCCATGCTCACGGCGACGGAGAAGGCCAGGCGCCCGTACATGCCGGACGAATACGTGCGCATCGGCAAGTCCATCGCGTCGCCCAGCTCCGAGAACTCCGCGATCTGCTCGTACTTGGCCTCGAGCTCGGCGCGGGTAAGTCCCGCGGCCAGACCACCGAGGATGACGTTGTCACGCCCGCTCAGGTCACGGTCGAACCCGACGCCGAGTGCAAGCAAGGTGCTGATTTTTCCGTGCACCTCCACCCTGCCCGCCGTCGGCGGCAAGATGCCTGCAACGGTGCGCATGAGGGTCGACTTGCCCGCTCCGTTGACCCCCACGATCCCAAAAACCACGCCATGCGGGATCTCGAACGAGACGTCGCGTAGCGCCCGCACCTCCCGTACGGATCGCTCGCGCCGGCCCAGGCGCACGAGCCTGTTCTTCAAGGTGGGCTTTTTCTCGAAGGTCGTCCGGTAGGTGACCGACAGGCCCTCGATGCTGACCGCGTAGTCGTCCTGCGGAAACGGCTCCCCGAGCTCCATGGCTCTGTTCTTAGAGGCGGACAGCAAATTCCCGCTCTTTCGAGATGAAGAACAGCGCTCCGCCGACGAAGACGACGAGCGCCCACGCGAGTCCCCCCACAAGCATCCCGGCGCTGGGTGCCTGACCCAGGTTGACCACGTCGCTCAGCGAGCCCAGCAGCGGGTAGAGCGGGTTGGCCGCGAGAAGCGGCCTGAACCGGTCGGGGATCTCGTCGGCGTAGTAGAGCACCGGGGAGGTGTAGAGCCAGATGCGCAGGAAGTAGGGAAGGATGTTGGTCAGGTCGCGGATGTACACCTGCGCCGCAGCCGCGATCATCGCCGCCCCGGCTGCGAAGACGAGCAGGACCCCGAGGATGGGGATCGCCCAGAGCAGGTGGAGGCCGACGGGGAGCCCGGCGACGGCGTGCATGACCGCGTAGACCCCCAGCGTCGGGAGGAAGCGCATGAACGCCGTCATGACAGAGGCGAGCGGCAAAACGGTTCGCGGGAAGGCGCTGTTCAGGATCAGACGCCCGCCGCCCACCACCGAACGCGCGCCTTGCTGGATCGACGTGCTGACGAGGTTGAAGGCGAAGAGCCCGAGCATCAGGTGCGCGAGGAAGTCGGTGCCGCGGCTGCCGCTTCTCACGATGTCGACGAGCACGAAGTAGACGAGGGCCAGGAGCAGCGGGTTGATCACGAGCCAGAGCTGGCCCAGAGTCGTGTTGAAGTGCTGCGCGCGCAGCGTTGTCCGCGCCAGCTCGAAGGCGAAATCGCGTCGGGCCCACAGCTCCCGCAGATAAGCGCCGAGGGGCGGTACTCCGGTTCGATGCGGCTCGAAGACGTGCCGTTCGCGGATGTGCTCGCCTTCGGGGACTTTTTGCGACTCGGCGACCGCGCTCATTGCCCCGCCGTGCGCCACATCGCGCGGTTCGTCCCGGGCGTCATGCCCGCAGATTAGTCACTGGCCCGAACGCCCCGTCCTCGAGGAGGTCATCGCAGCCGGCCAGATGCGATGAGGGCGAGCAGGTGGCCTGTGACCGCGAGCAGCCCGGCGCAACCCAGAACCGCGAGGAGAACGCGGCTTCCGAGCAGGTCGCCACGAGCGGCGTCGGCCACCGCGGCGGCGAGCACGAGCAGAGAGGCCTCGACGGCCTGGAAGGGCCGCAGGGCGGGAAGGAGCCTGGCGCCTTGCCGCAGGCGGAAGCGGCCGGTGCCCCTGTCGGGCGCGTCCACAGGCTCTTCTTCGGCCACCGGCTGTCCCGACCGCGCCCTGGCGAGCAAGACAAGGTGTGTCTCCGCCTTCAAGAGCAGGATCAGCACGGACACACCGAGGCCGAGCGCGGTCCAGCCGCCGATCGAGTCCCAGCCTCCGTCGGCCCGCACCCCCAGCGCAGCGGGCAGGGCGGCCTCGGTGGAGTAGTGGGCGATCTGGTCGAGGTAGATACCAAGGGGGGAGAAGGTCCGCCGCCAGCGAGCGACCTCGCCGTCGGAGCAATCGAGGAGAAGCTGCAGCTGAATGAGGAGAGCCGCACCAATCGCGCAGGCCAGGCCCGGAAAGCTGAGAACAAGCGCTGCCAGGAGCCCGGTAGGGATCATCAGCGCCGTGACCGAGTTCGCGCTCAACCCGGCGCGCAGGAAAACCCGCGTCACGTACGGCGAGACGCGGCGCATGTACAGGCGCCCCGCCCAGTGCTCGGCGTCGGCGCGTCCGACGAGCCACTCGGGCTGTGTCGCGGCTCTCAGCTCAGCGATCGAAGGCGCCGACAAAGTCCTCCACGCGGGCTCGGATCGCTGCCTCGTCCAATTCGAGGTGCTCGAGAATGGTGAAGCGATCAGGGCGGGTCGAGGGGGCGAGAGCGACTGCAGCGGTGAACTGCTCCTGCGTGAGTCCAAGATCGCCCGGCAAGCGCGCGACGTCGTGGCGGCGCAGCGCCGCTTCCAACGGTTCGAGGACGCCGTCGCCGCGCAGGAAGGTCGCGAACAGTGCGCCGACCGCAACCTGCTCACCGTGGGTCGCGGTGTCCGGAAAGAGCGCGTCGATTGCATGCGAGATCTCGTGGCACGCGCCGCTGCACGGACGGCTCGAGCCCGCCGCGGCCATGGCGAGGCCGCTCAGCACGAGCGCCTCGGCCAGCGCCCGCAGGAAGTCATCGGAGCCGAGCTCGTCCGGGCGATGCAAGAGCGATTCCGCGCCGGAGCGCGCGAAGGCGGCGGCGAGGCCGTCGACCGGCTCTCCTCGCACCCGGCTCGCGAGCTCCCAGTCGGCGACCGCGCTCAGGTTGCTGAGCGCGTCTCCGAGCCCGGAGCGCAGCTGATCCGCGGGACAGGTACGCACGAAATCCAGGTCGACGATGACAGCGAGGGGGACCTGCACGCCGTATGAGCCCTTGCGGCCGTCGTGGTCGAGAGAGGCGACGGGCGAGGCGAGCCCGTCATGGGCGAGGTTCGTCGCGACCGAGACCATCGGCAGCCCGGTCAGGCTTGCGGCGTACTTCGCCACGTCCAGCGTCCGCCCGCCCCCGATTCCCACGACCGCGTCGTAAGATCCCGCCCGCAGCGCGTCCGCCAGGTCGAGCGCGGCCCGGAGCGTTCCGCCTTCCACGGGGTAGAACCGCGCATTCTCGAAGGCCGGCCGAATCACGGCCACGACCTGTTCTCCCTGCCCGGGTCCGACAACGACGGCGACGTGGCCGTGCGAGGAGATCCGGCGATCGGTGAGCAGCCTCCCTAGCGCGGCGACCGCCCCGCTCCCGATTTCGACGGTGAGCGGAGAGGCGATCATGCGGGCTAGTACCGGCACTGGATCTCCCGTGCGCGCTCGAGGTCGCCGTCGTGATCGACCTCCACCCAGTCGACAGCGCCGATCGGCACGGCGTGGACGTTCTGGCCGCGGTCTATGAACTCCTGCCAGGCATCCTCGTAGTACAGAGACGGATCTTTGCGCCACGTCGCTTCCAGGGCGTCGCTGAGGGGTTCCGCGGCGGCCGGCTCGATTAGGGCCACTCCGATGTATTCGCCGTCGGCTGTGCTCGCGTCGACATCCTTGGCGATACGGGACACAGCGCCGTTATCCACCAGCAGCACCTTCATCTCTTCCTCGCCCAACTGCTTCTCCTGGTCGATGGCGAGCAGAACATCGGGGCCTCGCGCCGCCAGGAGCTTCTCCTCGACGCTGGGAGGGTGAACGGTGTCGCCATTCACCAGCAGCACTCCCTCGCGGAAAGCATCGCGCGCGAGCCAGAGGGAGTAGGCGTTGTTCCACCTTTCCGCCCGCTCGTTGAAGATCAGTTCGAGCCGCAGGCCGTGCCGCCGCTCGAGCACCGGCACCTGCTCGGCAATCCGCTCCGCCGCGAACCCGGTGACGACGGCAGCCTCGTCCATGCCGACCGAGCGCAGGTTCTCGAGCACGAGGTCCAGGATCGTGCGACCCTCGCCAAGGGGCAAGAGCGTCTTGGGAAGCGCTTCGGTCAGGGGATGGAGCCGGCGCCCCGGACCCGCCGCGAGGACCAGACCCCTCAAACGCCGCTCTCGGCTCTCATCGGAGGGGGTTCTATCACGCACCCCGCGAAGGAACTCTTACGGCACTATGCGACGGCGCCCGTGACGAGATCGCGATGACCGATGAGAAGAACGAGAGGCCTCAGGCGGCTTCATGCTTCGTCATCGCCACGCGCCACCGGCCCGACGAGCTGCTGAACACGGTGGAGAACCTTCTCGAACAGACGGTTCTTCCGCATGAGCTGTGCATCGTCGATTCGAGCGAGAAGACGCCCACCCGCGCTCGAATCGAGCAGCTCTGCGCCGGCGCGGGGCTCAGGCTCGAATACGTTCATCCGGCCCCACGAGGGCTGACCAGGCAGCGAAACCTCGGCATCGACCGGACGACCGGCGATCCTGTTTTCCTGATCGATGACGACGTCTGGATGGCTCCGGACGCGCACGAGGAAGTCCTCGCCGAGTACGAGCGCTGGGGGCCGGAGCTGGGTGGTGTCCGCGGGGCTCCGCTCCGACCAGCGGTGCCGAACAGGTTGCTGATCCTGTGGCGTCGGGTCTTCGGCATTGGCGGCTGGTGGCCTGAGGCGAGCGGGAGGGTGCGGGCCGGTTTCTTCCCGGAAGTCGTGATCTCCTCGGCCGGGGTTCGCACGCTCGAGTACTTCAGCGGGTGGTTCATGTCCTACAAGAGGGAGGTCTTCGAGCACGAGCGCTTCGACGAGAACCTCTCGGGCTACGCCTTCAAGGAAGACATCGACTTCTCCTACAGGCTGTTCAAACGCGGCTACGTCCTCGTTCAGACTCCCAAGGCGCGGATCGACCATCTCAAGGCGCGGGCGGAGCGGCTGTCGCCGTTCGATCTGCAGCGCATGAACCTTGCCAACCAGTTCTATCTGCACCGGAAGAACATGCCCCAGACCCCCAAGTACAAGGCCGCGCTGTGGTGGGCCTTGGTTGGCACGTTCGTCCTGAACGTCGGCAAGGTGTTCCAGACGCGGGACTCTGGCTACGTAACGGGCCTCGTCGTAGGGGCGTGGGAGCAAGCGCGCGGTCGGGGACTCGTCGACCCCGGGGTCGAGAGAGAGATGGGAGAGCCACGAAGCGGAGCGCGTAGGTGACTTAGAGTTCGTTTCAAAATGGGGCTCGTCGCCGGGGTGCGATGGGCGGATGCGAGGCCAGGACGCAGGGAGCGCTCGTATCGAATGAGATACGGGCGCGACCGAGGACGCCGGCTCGCGCCGCACAGTGTGACCCGGCGGCACAGCTCTCATTTTGGAATGAGCTCTTAAGGGTGCGCGGTCTTCACACGACTACGTTCTTCATCCGCCGAAGCGGCGCGCACCGGAGGCGGCGCGGCCGCCAGAGGTTTGCGATGGGTCACCAGTTTCTTGACTCGGTCCTTCCAGGCGAGCTTCCATTCGGCCACCGCATACCGTCGTCGTCGACTCTTGAACACGCGGAACAGCTCGGGGGGCGCAGCCACCCCGTTGGCGATCGGTTCGTAGGCCCACTGCCGCATGAGAGGCCCGGCCGCCTCCTCGGCGAAAGCGATCTCCGCGTCCGTTAGCGTCTCGGTCCACCCGGACAGTCGAGTTGGATCAAGCGGACGCGAGAGGTTGGCATGGTAGCGCTCGCTGCGCGTTTCCTCGAACTCGTCATACCGGAGCATTTGCTTGAGTGCGTCGTCATCGGCGGCCAGCCCGGCGAAGGTGGCGACCCGGGTAAGCGTCGCCTCAGGAGCGGTGACGAGGTCCTCGTACTTCACCTCCAGGAGCTGGTCCGCAGACAGCTTGGGGCGCCACGCGTTCACGGTGTGGATCGAGCGCTCCCAGAGCTCGAGAGCGGGAGCGACCTTTCCGTTGTACCAACCGAGCTTGCGCACGGAAGCGACGCACGCGCGCGGGTCCCGGACGACGTGGATGAACTGAGCGTTGGGGAAGAGATCCCAGATGGCGGACAGCCGCGTTGCGTACATCGGTCGCTTGTCGCCCCAGCGCGGCTTGCCGTTCCGCTCGGCGTACATGACGAAACAGGTGGCCAGTAGCGATCCCAGCGTGGGTGGAGCCGCGACGAGGCGCTCGATGGCCTCCTCCTCGTCGAGTCCCAGGCGGTTGGCCTGGGACTCCTTGCGTTCGAAGATCCAGCTCGCCAGCCGGCGCCGGTTCGCTACGTCCTCCAGGTCCCCGAACTTCGTGCGCTGCAGCCAGGACTCGAGGACGAACCGGGTCTCGCGCGGGATCGCGATCTCCGGGTGGCAATGCAGCATCGTTCGCAGGAGGGTGGTACCCGAGCGTGGGCAGCCGCCGATAACTACCGGACGGTCGAGCTGGGGAGCGAACTTCGAGAGGGCCTCACCGTGCGGGCTGAGGTGATCTCGCGCACGCGTCAATTCTGCGTGCTCCTCTTTCCGGAGGGTATTCCCGATCGTCTCACGTCGTCGCTACCGTAGCCCATCGGGGGCCACTGCCGAAGAACGCCCCTCCCGTCCGAATTAGCGTTCGCCGGCGAATGAAGGCGCTCTACTTCGACCCGAGGTTCCCCCGCCCGGAGGGGTCGCGCCGACGCGCCTGCGAGGCCCGCCCTTCCTCTGTCGCGCCGGCTGTGCAGAGGCGAAGCGGCCTAGCGACTGGACACCGCTACGATCCGCTCGGCGATGGTCTTGGAGATCCTTTTCTGGGGCAGCCTCGCCGCGCTCGTCTGGACTCACGTCGGCTACCCACTCGCGGCAGCCCTTCTGGCGTCGGTGCGAAATAGGCGCGTGCGGAAGGCTGACATAACGCCGGGTGTTGCCGTCATCGTTGCCGCCCACAACGAGCAGGACGTCATCGGAAGGCTCCTCGAGAGCCTGCTCGCGCTGGATTACCCGCAGGAGCTTCTGGAGATCGTGGTCGCCTCCGACGCATCCACGGACCAGACCGACGCGCTGGTCAAGGGCTTCGCCGCACGGGACGGACGGATCCGCCTCCTCCAGTGTCCACGCGGCGGCAAGGTTGCCGCCCAGAACGCCGCCGCGCGCATGACGAACGCTGAGGTGCTCGCGTTCGCGGACGCACCGGCCGTGTGGGCGCCCGATGCGCTGCGGACGCTCGTCCGCAGCTTCGCGGACCCCGACGTCGCGTACGTCGCAGGGCGGGTGCTATTCGCCGAGCCGCGAGGAACGAACCGCGAAGGCGTTTATTGGCGGTACGAGCTCTGGCTTCGCGAGCGCGAGTCGGCCCTGGGGTCGCTGACGGGAGGAAACGGTGCGATTTACGCTGTCCGTAGCGCCGATTACGTCGAGGTCGACCCGCGCTTCGGCCACGACCTGACATTTCCGTATCTCATGGTGCAGCGCGGACGGCGTGCGGTCTACGAACCGGACGCCGTCGCCCAGGACCAGCCCGCCGGCGACCTCGAGGACGAGTACGGCCGCAAGGTCCGCATGTTCGAGCACTGTTGGCTCATCCTCTTCAAGGGCCGGATGCTCCGCGGCGTCGGCCTCCTCTACCTCTTCGAGCTCCTCGCGCATCGGGTCCTTAGGTACGCGAGCGGTCTTCTGCACCTAGTCCTGCTCGCGACAAGCCTCGCGCTCGTCCGGCGCGGTCTCGCGTACGAGGTCGTTGCTGCCGCGCAGGCAGGGTGGCTCGCGCTTGCCGCCGCGGGGCGTGCGCGCCTGCCGATCCCCGGCGCCGCACTCGCCTATTACTACGTGCTCGTCACGTGGGCGACTATCGCGGCGCTGGTCCGCTATGTCCGCTTCGGCGTGGCACCGGTATGGGAGAAGGTCGAGGGGACGCGCTGAGGCGCGTCCTCGACGTCGTCGGGGCGGGCGCCGGCCTTGTACTGGCAGGGCCGCTCCTGGCTGCTGCCGCGATCGCCGTCAAGCTCGAAGACGGTGGACCGGTTCTCTATCGTCAGCAACGCATCGGCCAGAACGGCGAAGAGTTCGATCTCCTGAAGCTGCGAACGATGGTCGTCGGCGCCGAGCGCGAGGGAGCTGGCTGGGCGATCGACCAGGGCGACCCGCGCATTACCCGCGTCGGGCGCGTCCTTCGCCGCCTCTCGCTCGACGAAGTACCCCAGCTCTGGAACGTCGTCAACGGCGAGATGAGCCTCGTCGGGCCGCGGCCGACGCTCGCCTACCAGGTCGAGCAGTACAGCCCTCGTCAGCGCCGGCGGCTGGAGGTGAAGCCGGGCATCACCGGATGGGCGCAGGTGAACGGCCGCGCGCGCCTGCGCTGGGCCGACCGGATCGAGCTCGACGTCTGGTACGTGGAGAACCGCTCCGTCTGGCTCGACCTCAAGATCCTCGCGCGCACGCCGGTCGCCCTCTTCACGGGCACGTACAGAGGCAAGACGGGAGGTTGGAAGGCCTAAAGAGCCCGTCTCAAAATGAGACCTGTGCCGCCGGGGACAGCGAGGCCCCATTTCTGAAACGAGCTCTAAGATCGCCGCGTGACCGGCGTTCTTTTCACGTGCGCGGGGCAGCGCGTCGACATCGTGACGGCGTTCAAGCGCGCGGGCGCGCTCGCGGTCGCAGCGGACTTGAACCGGCTCGCGCCTGCCCTTCACTACGCCGACCACGCCGTCATCCCGCCCCCGGTCGGCGACGCGCAATACCTGCCGAGCCTCGTCGAGACGGTCGTCGAGCACGAGATCGAGCTCGTCGTGCCGCTCACCGATCTCGACATGACCATCCTCGCCCAGAGGCGAGACGAGCTCGGCGCACTCCTCCTCCTTCCCGCAGAGGACGTCGTCGAGCGGACGAACGACAAGTACCTCACCCACCTCTTTCTCGAGGATCACGGCGTCGGCTCGCCCGCGGCCTGGTTGCCGGACGAGCTCCCGGATGAACTCCCGTTTCCCGTCCTCGTCAAACCGCGGCGCGGCTTCGGCTCCCGCAACATCTTCACGGCGCGGGACCACACCGAGCTCGAGTTCTTCCTCGCGCGGACGCCGGTCGAGTCGTTCGTCGAGGCGTTTCACGGAGGCCAGGAGTTCTCGATCGACGTGTTTTGCGACCTCGACGGCCGCTGCCTGAACTCGATTCCGCGGACGATGATCGAGTCAAAGGGTGGAGAGTCGATCAAGGGCATGACCATTGGGGACGAAGAGCTCGTCGCGCTCGGACGAGACGTCGCGGAGACGGTCGGCGTGAACGGGCCGGCGACGATTCAGTGCTTCCGGACCTCGCCTGGGCGCCACGAGGTTACCGACGTCAACCTTCGCTTCGGCGGCGGCTTTCCACTCCCGCTCGCCGCCGGCGGCGCCTATCCGGCGCTCGCTCTCGCTCTTGCACGCGGAGAGCGGCCGGCGCCGCGTGTCGGCGCCTTCCGCGAGGGAGTGGTCATGACGCGGTTCTTTTCCGAGGTCTGCCTGACGAGCGGCGAGGATGGGACGCTAGTGTCGCTCCCCGAGGAGATCGGGGAGCCCGTCGCGAGCGACGACTGATCCAGCTGCGCCCTCCGACGGACGGCGCCGATACCCTGGCGTGGGGCGACCTCGGGATGTTTGGCGTTCGCACAGCTCGCGCGCCTTGCGCGCTCGTTGTGGCCGCGCTCGCGGTCTCCGTTTCCGCGTGCGAAGCAAACGAAGGCGAGAAGGCAGCCTCGACGGTCCGGGTGGCCCGCGAAGCGCCTGCCGCCGTTCTCCAGCCGCGTCCGGAGACAACCGTTCGCGTCCTCGACGGTGACAGCTCAAAGCCCATCGAGGGTGCGCTCGTCACTGTCGCCAGGCATAGCGCGTTCACCGGGCCGGATGGAATCGCAAGGCTCGAGGTGCCGCGGAAGCGCGTGCGGCTGGGGATCAGTGCGCCAGCCTACGGGCGTGAAGCCCGGCGCCTCGACTTTCGCGAGCACCTCGTCGGGACTGTTCGGGTCTGGCGACCGGATCTTCAGTGGCCGATGTACGGCGTCACGCCGGCGCGCACCCAGGTTCACTCGGGAATCAAGCTCCGGCCGCCTTTCCGCGTTGTCTGGAGCCGCAACCTGCACGGTCTCCTCGAGTTCCCTGCCGTCGTCTGGAATGGCGTCGCCTACGTCAACAACATCCATGGCACTCTGACTGCGCTCTCGATGAGCACCGGGCGGGTGCTCTGGAGCAAGCGCCTCGGCACGCTTGCGGCGTCGTCACCCGCCGTCGACGCGAAGCGCGGGGTGCTCGTCGTGACCACGATGAGCCCCGGGAACGTCAACGTGATCTCGATGAAGACGGGGCACGTCCGCTGGCGCTACGCGACCGGGCGCGCCGAGCCCTCGCCGGTGATCAGAGACGGGGTGGCGTACTTCGCGGCCACGAATGGGAGCGTCTATGCCCTCGACCTCGACCGTCGCCGTCCGCGCTGGGTCTTTCGGGGCGGCGCGAAGATCACCTCGAGCCCTGCGCTCGTGGGCAACCGCGTCTATATCGGCGACTACGCCGGCCGCGTCTTTGCACTGAACGCCCGTACGGGGCACGTCGTTTGGACCGGGAGCGCGGGAACCAGGGTGTACGGGACGGTGGCGGTGGCCGACGGCCGCGTCTTCGCGCCCTCGGTCTTCTCGGGTCTCTCGGCGCTGTCGGCCCGAAGCGGACGCCTTCTCTGGCGGATCGGGGTGGGCGCCTACCTCTACTCATCGCCGGCCGTCTTCAGGAACCGCGTCTACTTCGGAACGTATGCCGGCCTCGTCTACTGCGCCGACGCACGGTCGGGCCGCGTCCTCTGGAGCCGACCTGCGGGGGGTCGTGTTTCAGGCGGAGTCGAGATCGTCGCGGGGCTCGTGTACGCGGCGAGTCTCGAAGACCGCATGAGCGCTTGGCATTGGCAAACGGGGCGCCGCGTCTGGACCTTCCCGCGCGGTCAGTACGTCCCGGTCTCCGGCAACGGCTCGCGCCTGCTCCTGCACGGGTATTCGCGTATCTGGGCCGTCAGGTCTAAACACAGGCGCTGACCAGGCGCTGACTACTCCTGCTCGCCGAAGAGGAGCGCGTGACCCTCGCGCAGGAAGGGGGTGCGGTCTATGAGCACCGCGATGTCGCCCGGCTCCCACTCGCCTTCCTCCGTTACGTAGCGGTCGATGTAGCGCGGTTCGGTGAGGTCGAAGCGGTCCTCGCCTGGGTCGCGCGCATCAGCCGGGGAGACCTTGATCACCTCGCAGGCCACGATCACGGGGAGACCTGCCTTCTTCGCCGCCTTCGCCAGGCCTGTGGTTCCTACCTTGTTCACGAGCGAGCCGTCGCGGAAAACCGTGTCGGCTCCGATCAGGAGAAGGTTGACGGTGCCGACTGCATGCTCTGCATCGGGGTCGTCCACGAGGTCGGCCGTGAGACCCTCGCCCCTCAGCTCCTCGACGAGCTCGCGGCCTTCCCCTCCCGGCTCCGAAGCAGTGCAGATCACGCGCTGGGGAGGCGTGTGCACGAGAGCCTCTTTCACCGTCGCCGAGGCCGAGTGCGTCATGACGACGCCCTCGATGTAGGGGGAAAGCAGGACCGCGATCGCCTTGGCCGCCCGCTCACGCGCTTCCACGAGCGCGCGGGCCTCGTCGGCCATCTGCTCGGGAGACCGCCCGGCGGCAATCACTCGGCCCAGAGCCCCGGCGATCGCTCCCATCGCGGGACGTGCTCTGACGAGCTCGCGGGCCAAAGGAAGGGGGTCCTCGCCGAGCTCGATCGCCTCCGCGACCGCCTCGACCGCCTCTCTGGCGAGCCAGCTCGCTCCGTGTCTGTCGTCCGTGGCGATCCGCTCGACCCGCTCCGTTAGCCTCGTCTGCATCCCTTCCTCAAGCCGGAAACCAGCCCAGCGTATCCGGTTCTGGCCTAAAAGAGAGCGGGCACGGCGAAGGGCGGGATCGTGCCGATGGTAGCCTGCCGCGGATGGCCGAGATCGAGACCATTCCCGCTCCTACACCGGATTTGGGGCACTCGGGCATCCCCGCAGTGTCTCTCGTCGTCCCGGTCTACAACGAGGAGACGACGGTCGAGGAGGTCTATCGCCAGTCCGTTGCGGCCCTCGAAACCCTCGGGCAGCCGTACGAGATCATCTTCGTGGACGACGGCTCCACCGACGGGACGTGGAAGACGCTCGAGCGGCTGCACGAGGGGAATGCAGACCTCCGGGCCGTGCGTCTGAAGCGAAACTTCGGCCAGCACCCCGCGATGCACGCGGGACTCGTGCGCGCCCGCGGCGAGGTCGTCGTCACGATGGACGGCGACCTGCAGAACTCGCCCGCCGACCTTCCCAGGCTGGTCGCAGCCGTGGAAGCCGGCGCCGACGTGGCCAGCGGCCGGCGGCCCATCCGGCAGGACTCGTGGGGCCGCACGCTTCCCTCGAAGCTCATCAACGGAATGCTGCGCCGCTTCACCTCCGCCGAAATCTCGGATTTCGGCTGCGCCTTCAACGCTTACTCGCGCGACGCCCTGACTCCGGTGATCGGCGTCATCGGCAAGCAGAAGTTCACGAAAGCGCTCGTGCTCTCGGCTGGTGCCAGTGTCGTCGAGGTGGAGCTCGACCACCGTGCTCGCGCGGGGCGCTCCCGCTACTCGCCGCTGCGCCTGACCCGCCTCGCCCTGCACGTCCTCGCGGGTTTCTGGCCCCAGCCGATCCAGTGGGCCGGGGTCCTGATCGGAATGCTCTGTGGGACGCTGGCGGCGGTCGTGGGCATCTGGGCGACCGTCGTCTGGGCGCTGCGGGGCGACTTTCCGGGGATGCTCTATCTCGGCGGGCTCGTCCTCGGAGTCCTCGCCGTGCAGGGATTCATACTTGCGCTCGTCGGGGAGTATCTGGGACGGATCCAGCGGGACGTCGAGGGGCGCCCGCTCTACACGATCGAGTCCGAGCTCGAATGAGACCAAAGCGGGTTCTCGTCACCGGCGGCGCCGGCTTCATCTCGTCGAACGTCGTGCGCCACCTGCTCACGACCACGCCCTACGAGGTCGTCTCCCTCGACGCGCTCACGTACGCCGGGAACATGGACAACGTCGCCGACGTCATCGGTCACGAGCGCCTCTCCTTCGTCCACGGAGACATCCGCGACACGGACCTCGTTGCCGAGATCGTCGAGGACATCGACGTGATCGTGAACGCGGCCGCCGAGTCGCACGTGGAGAAGTCGATTGAGGAGGGCGGCTCCGAGTTCGTGACCACCAATGTGGAGGGGACGCAGGTCCTCCTGGATGCGATTCGACGCAGTCCTGTCCAGCGCTTCATCCTCTTCTCCTCGAGCGAGGCTTACGGGACGGCGTTGAGCGCTCCGATGGACGAGGAGCATCCGCTCAACCCGCGGAGCCCCTATGCGGCCACCAAGGCCGGCGCCGACCGCCTTGCCTACTCGTACTGGACGACCTATGGGCTGCCGATCGTGATCGTGCGGCCGTTCAACAACTACGGGCCCTACCAGCATCCGGAGAAGGTCATCCCGCGCTTTATCACACACGCGCTCCAGGACGAGGCGCTGACCGTGCACGGGGACGGGCACGCAAGTCGCGACTGGGTCTTCGTGGACGACGTCGCCGAGGCGATCGAGGCCGCGATCGGGGCTGAGGCGTCGAAGGTGCACGGCGAAGTGATCAACCTCGCCACCGGCCGCGATCTCTCGGTCGAGGCGATCGCCGACCTGGTGCTCGAGCGGCTCGGGAAGCCTCAGTCGCTCAAGGTGCACACGCCCGAGCGGCCGGGGCAGGTCGACCGCCACATCGGCTCGACGGACCGGGCCGAGCGCCTGCTCGGCTGGCGCGCCCGCACCACTTTCGAGGAGGGGCTCGACCGCACCATCAGGTGGTACGACGAGAATCGGGCGTGGTGGGAATCTCCCCTGCGGACAGAAACAAGCGTCTACTCGTCCTAGGGGCCGGCCCGGCCCAGCTCGGCGTGCTGCGGGCAGCCCGCGAGCGCGGCCTCTTCGTCATCGCGCTCGACCGCGATCCCGCGGCTCCCGGCTTCGAGTACGCGGACCGCCGCGCCGTCGTCTCGACGGAGGACGAGCCCGCCATCGGAATGCTGGCCGCCGCGGAGGAGCTGGACGGCGTCATCGCGGCCGGAATCGACTGGCCGGTCGCCATCGCCGCC
>DATNOU010000167.1:0-34019 GCA_035601195.1 Gaiellaceae bacterium
GGGTCCCACCATCCGCCGCGGGGCACGGATCGGCGGCGGTGCCATCCTGCTGCCGGGAATCGAGATCGGCGAGGAGGCCGTCGTCGGCGCCGGCGCCGTGGTGTTGCACGACGTGCCCGCACACGCCGTCGTCGTGGGCAACCCGGCGCGCCGGATCCGCGACGTAGCGGATGAGGAGCTGCTCGCGTAGTTACGGGACGTGCAGCTCGGGGCTGACGCCGCGGACGAGGCCGCTCGTCGCAGGCGGCGTGATACGCGCCCTGTAGTCGCGGCCCGCCCTCACGGTGAAGGCGGCGCGGAAAGAGCCGTCCGATTTGACGATCGCGCTCGCCACGCCGCGGGCCCACGAGCCGTCCAGGCGCTGCCTGTCGATGACGACCGTCCTCCCGGCCAGGGAGAGCGGACGAACCTTGCCTTTCAAGCCGGTGGCCGAGCTGTCGGTGAGCACGATCTTGGCCGCGACGACAATACGCGTCGCGGTCGTCGTCGCTGCGGGTGAACTGAGCCTGTACGACGTCTCCTTGGGCGGCGAGACACCCATCGGACCCGCCCCTGTCACGGCGATGACGTTCGTCCAGTCACCGCCGTAGAGCCGCCGCTGCAGCACTGTGTTCGCGACCCCGCGGGCGATGATGTCGAGATCGACGCTCCTTCCCCAAACGATCCGCGTCTTCTCCGGGACGAGCGAAAGGACGCCAATCGAGAACCAGGTCGAGCGAAGGCCGAGGCCGGAGCGAATCTGCGCGCCGGTGCGCGTCGCCGTCCCGCCCGCGGTGACGATGTCCACGCGCTCGACGCGGTGACCGGAGTTTCGCGCGCTCACCGTCATGTCGCGGATCCCGCTGATGCCGAGACGCGACGACATCGCCGGCCGAGTGAAGACGCAATCGCGCCCCGCGCCCGGGCAGTCTTCTTCGGCGTCCGTCGGGCCCCAACTGTGATGGGGCGAGAGGTTGTCGTAGGGATCGTTTTCGGTCTGGAGATACGAGACGTCGGAACCGCCCCATTCCTCGGCCTTGTTGACGGTGCTTCCGCCGGAGGTGGAGAAGAAGAAGGTGGTGGCGACCGATGTGCCGCTCATAACGACCTCGCCCGCGGTCGCGGTGACGGCGGCGTTCGTCGAAGCAGTCTCCGAGTTGATGCCGCCGTAGACCTGGTCGCTCGTCCCCCGGCAGAGCACGTTCGAACCGATCACGGAATTCCCGCAATGCCCTCCGGCGGCGCGGGGGTAGGAGCGCGCGGCGTCCGCCTGAGCGCGCAGGGCTTCCTGATGCCACGAGGAGGGTGATTCGTTTGCCACCACACCTCGGACGTACGCGTCCAGCCCGAGCAGGTTCACGGCTGCCAGGCCGCCGGGCGCGTAGATCTGAATCTTCCCGCGGAAAGGCTGTCCGTCGACGGAAAGATGAGCCGCCGAACGAAATTTTGTGCCGCTCGGGAACGTCTTGCCTCCGATGAGAACGGTGGAGCCAGAACGAGTCACGGAGTACGACCCTGGCGCAAGAGACTTGCCCGCCCCCCAGATCGTCTGGGCCGATGCGAGCGGGAACCTCGAGCGGCCGCTCGTCAGTAGCACCCGCACGGAGCCAGTGGCCGAGCCAAGACTCGTATTGCGGTAGTAGTGAGCGAGGATTTGCTGATGGGTCCAGCCATGTTGGGCGAAGCCTTGCGCGCCCCACTGGCTCATGCCAATGCCGTGGCCCCAGCCTTTGCCCTTGATCACGAACAGGGTCGACGCCGCGGCGCTCGACGTGAACGCGAGCGCGGCGAAGACGGCTACCAGGAGGGAGATGCGACGCATGACCGTGTGTGAGACCCCATCGACAAAGTAAGGGAACCTCGTAAGGAAAGCATGAACCAGGCCTGTAACGAGGGAGTAACGAAGAAGGGACGTTTGTTGCGACAGGAGCCTGGCTAGGACACGCATGCTGCGGCGCTGATGGCAGAGGCCCTCCCCAACCGCTATGCAAACCCCAGCCCGATCGGGCGCGGCGGCATGGGCCAGATCTACCTCGCCGAGGACCGCGAGCTGGGCCGCAAGGTCGCGATCAAGGTCCTCGACGACCGCTTCGCGGGCAACGAGCAGCTCCGCGAGCGCTTCAAGCGCGAAGCGCTGGCTGCTGCCCGGCTCTCAGGTCACCCGCACGTCGTCACCATCTTCGACGTCGGGGAGTCGCAGGGGCGCCCGTTCATCGTCATGGAGTACCTCCCGGGCGGAACGCTCGGGGACCGGACACGGCAGGGGCCGGTCGAACCAGCCGAGGCTCTCTCCTGGCTCGGGCAGATCTCCGAGGCCCTCGACGCGGCCCACGAGCTCGGCATCGTCCACCGAGACGTCAAACCGCCAAACCTGCTCTTCGACGCCCGCGGCGAGCTCGTAGTCGCCGACTTCGGGATCGCCCGGGTCGCCGGCGACACGCTCACAGGCATGACGGCGACGGGGACCGTGCTCGGCACGGCGGGCTACCTCGCTCCCGAACAGGCTCTCGGGCAGCCTGCCACGCCTGCGAGCGATCGCTATGCGCTGGGAGTGGTCGGCTACGAGCTCCTGACGGGCGGCCGTCCATTCGAGCGCCAGTCCGAGACCGCCGAGGCGGCGGCGCACATCCATGAGCCCGTGCCACCCGCCTCGGAGCGCCAGGCCGGACTCCCGCGCGCGGTAGACGGCGTCTTCGACCGCGCGCTCGCCAAGGATCCGGGTGAGCGCTACTCGAGCGGCGCCGACTTCGTCTCCGCGCTGGGAAGCGCTCTCGATGGACGCGGGGCGACCACCCGCCTCCTCCCGGCCGCTCCTCCTCCTCCGGTACGGCACGGCCCGCCCGCGCTGGGGCGTCCACCGTGGGCGCTCCCGCTTCTGCTCGCAGCGCTCGTCGCAGCTCTGGTAGCAGGCCTCGTCGCCGCCCTGCTCACCTCACAGGACGACAACAACACCACCGCTCCGCCCACACAGGGCCCTGTGACGGTGACGGCAGAGGAGACCGTCGGCACGACCGTGGTCACGACCGTCGTCACAACGACCCCGGAGACACCCTCGGGCCAGGTTTCCCTCGACGAGGCCGTGCAGCTCACGGACGAGGCGACACGGCTCTTGGAGGAGGAGCGGTGGGAGGACGCGCTACGAACGCAGAGACGCGCCCTCGACGCTCTCGAGGGCACCTACTCGGACGACTTCCGTTACGAAGCCTACGCCGCGTACAACATGGGCAAGGCGCTTGCCGAGCTCGGCCGCTGCGAGCAGGCGCTCCGCTATCTGGACCGCTCGGAGGAGCTGCAGGGGCAGCGCGACGAGATCGACGAGACGCGGGCCAGGTGCGAGGGGGATTAGCTCTCTAGCTCGCCGAGCGCGCGGCGGAACGCTTCCTCAGCGTGATCGCCGAAGACCGCGAAGACGACGCGCTCGAGGTTTCGCGGCTCGTAGGCGCGCGCCTCGCGCACCATGATCACGGCGCATTCTTCGAGCGGAAAGCCGCCGACACCGGTCCCGAATGCCGGCAGCCCGAGCGAGCGAGCACCCAGCTCGTCGGCGACTTCGAGGACGCGGCGCGTCGTGCGAGCCACGAGGTCCGCATTCGTGCGCAGGTCCTGACCCATGACCGCACCGTGAACGACATGGCTGGCGCGCAGGCTTCCCCCGCTCGTGACCACAGCCTCGCCGACCTCGATCGGTCCCTGCGCCATCGCCTCGGCCTCGATCTCGCTACCGCCTGCCCGCTTGATCGCTCCCGCCACGCCGGCGCCCATCCAGAGCTGGTTGTTCGCCGCGTTCGCGATCGCGTCGACCTCGAGCTCCGCGATGTCGCCCTCGACTACGTCGAGCTGCACGCAGGCAACTTAGATGATTATCGAAAACTGACCGCAAACCGTGGCGGTGGCGGATGGCGCCCCTGACGCCTCGCCTGACACCACGCTCATTCCTCCCCCGTACCCTCAAAGTACGGGCTGCGGATGATCGCGGCGTCAGTCTCGGTCAGGAGCGCCCCCGCCGGCACCACACTTTCCGCTCAACCATCTAACGCCCGCTGGGGCTCATCGCCGGACGCGACTTCGGCGCCAGCGGAGAGGGCTTCACCCGGAAGACGCGAGCGACGTTGTCTGGCAGCCACCAGTTCCAGCGTCCGAAGAGCTCCATTGCGCTCGGAACCAGCAGGGCCCGGACTATGGTCACGTCGAGCAGGATCGCCACTGCGAGGCCGAAGCCAAACTGCTGCAGGCCGACGATCGAGCCGGCCACGAAGCCCATGAACGCCGCGAACATGACGAGCCCGGCGGCCGTGACGATGCGTCCCGTCTTGGCCAGGCCCAGCGCCACGGCCTCGGCGTTCGGGCGTCCGGCGTCCCATTCCTCGCGCATCCGGCTGACGAGGAAGACCTCGTAGTCCATGGAGAGCCCGAAGACCATGGCGAAGATGAACACCGGAATCCAGCCCTCGATCTGGTCGAAGGAGATCAAGCCGATCGCGTCCGCCCCGCCCCACTTGAAGAAGACGACGAGCACGCCATAGGCAGCTCCGATGGAGAGGAGGTTGAGGATGATCGCCTTGAACGGAAGGAGAATGGAGCGAAACGCCCGCAGAAGCAGGATGTAGGTGAGTAGGAGGACCCCGAGCACGAGCCAGGGAAACGCGCCGTAGGTGAGCTCGAGGAAGTCGACGCCGCTCGGCGGGCCTCCGCCCGCATAGACCTGGACTCCCTCGGGGAAGCCTGCAGCCGGGACGATCCGATCACGCAGGCGGTGGACGAAATCGAGTGCGGGCGGCGAGCCGTACTCGCTTGTTCCCACGACTTCGATCTGGAAGTAGCGGCTCGTCGGATCGACGTGCTGGCGCGATTCGTCGAAGGTCACGCGGGCCACCTCGGGGTCCTTCCGTAAGCCCGCGGTCAGGTTGTCGATGGCGGCTCGGACACCGGGTGCGTCGACTCCGCCGGGGCGGCCCGTATCCCCAGCGATCACGGTGGGTGCGAGCGCGCCCTCTCCGAGCGCGTCGGAGATGACGTTGAGTCCCTGGACACCCTCGAGGTTCTGCGGAATGCCCTTGTTTGACCCTGGCCCGAGCTCGAGGGCGAACACCGGAGAGGCGAGCACGAGGAGAACCGCGGCCGTGGCTGCTGCGAACACCGCAGGCCGGCGCTGAATCGCGAGCGCCAGGCGCATCCAGAAGTTGTACTCGGCATCCCGGCGCGCCAGGATCCGCTTTGGCACCAGCCGGACGCGGTCGAGCTTCGCCCCCAGGAAATAGAGCAGGACCGGGAGCAGCGTGAGCGCGCACAGAACGGAGACGATCGGAATCGCAAAGCCTCCGATGCCGAACCCGCGCATGAAGGGCAAGGGCATGAAGAGCATGAGCGCGAGCCCGATTCCCACCGCCGAACCGCTGAAGACGACCGCACGCCCGGCCGTCTGCATCGTCCGCACGAGCGCGTCTTCCTTGGACTTCCCCCCGAGGAGCTCCTCTCGGTAGCGGTAGACCACGAGGAGCGAGTAGTCGATGGCGATCCCGAGGCCGATGAGCATGACGAGGTTCTGCAGGTACGTCGTCAGCTCCATGAAATGGGCGAAGACCCAGATGATCGACAGGGTGGTCGGAATGGCGAAGGCCGCGAACAGCAGCGGAAGGACGAACGCGGTCGTGCCGAAAACGAACGCGAGGATGAGGACCGCGATTGGGATGGCGATGTAGAGCTCGCCGACCTTGAGGTCGTGAGCGAAAACCGGGTCGAGGTCGTGCTCGATCGCCGCCTGGCCCGATACGTAGACCTCCGCGCTGGGAATCTTGCCCGCCGCCGCGCGCATGTCGTCCGTGTACCCCTTCGCGTCGGCAGGCTCGAGGTTCGACACGATCGTCGCCGAGACCACCGAGCCGGAGACCACCTGGACGCCGGCGAGCTTCCCCGTCGGAAGCTCCGCCGCGGCTTTCGCCGCCCGTTCCTGCACCAGGGGGACGAGCCGGTCGGCCGAGCCGGGTGCGCCCTTGACGACGAGGCTGAACGAGCCCGTGGTCTTCTGGCCGAAGTGCTGCTCGAGGATCTTCTCGGTCCGGGCCGTGTCCGTTCCGGGGAGGGTGAAGCGGTTCGTCAGGAGGGCGCTGAGTCCCGACATGGCCATGACCGACACGACGAGGAGGACGAGCCAGACGGCCAGGACCGCCCAGCGATAACGGATCATCGTGCGGGTGAAGCGCTCCACGCGGGCTCCTCCGGGGAGGGGTTAGCGCCGACTAAGTTAGTGCAGGCTACGCGTCACGTCAAACGTGCTTGCGCGAGCGTTTCCGTTCCTTCACCTCATCGACGTTCCTGACCCCCGCGAACCAGAGATACAGAAGGAGACCGAAGGCGGCGCCGGCGACTTTGAGGATGCGGCCCACGGGTACGATTGTTTCATGCGCTCGCGCAAGGACCTCGATCGCCTCAAGCTGGAGATGGAGGAGCTCTTCGCCGACCTCTGCCAGGTGCCTCGGCTCGTCGCCTCACGCCGCGGCTTCCGCCCGCCCGTCGATGTCTACCGCACCGAGGATCCCCGCGCGGTCACCGTCGTCGTCGAGCTCGCAGGCGTCGACCCCGCCACGACGGAGCTCGTTCTGGCCGAGGGGATCCTCGTCATCCGTGGCATCCGTCGCCGGAGCGCGGGCGAGCAGCGAGTCGTCCACATGGAGATCGACTACGGACCGTTCGAGCGCCAGGTTCCTATCGCCGAGCCCGTCGACGCAGAGGCGGCGGAGGCGACCTACTCCCGCGGGCTGCTCGTGGTGACGTTTCCGCTCGCCGAACGCCCGACCCGCAAGCTGAGCGTTCAAATCACTACCAAGGGAAGCGCATGAGCGCTGCCGAGGAGACACTCATCGAGCACGAAGACAGCGTGGAGGAGCCCGCGGAGAACGTGATGCCGATCCTCCCGCTCAAGGAGACCGTGGTCTTCCCGGACTCGATGATCCCGCTCGCCATCGGCCAGGAGCGATCGATCCGCTTGGTCGACGAGGCGGTGGCGAACGACCGACCCATCGCGCTGGTCACTTCCCGTGAGGGCGACGACGAGGCCCAGTCGGCCGACGATCTCTACTCCGTGGGCACGGCGGCCGTGATTCACAAGATGATCCGGGTCCCGGACGGGACGCTACGCATCCTCGTCCAGGGCCTTCGCCGTGTGCGGTTGACTAGCATCGTCCAGGACGACCCCTACCTCGTCGGCGAGTTCGAGGAACTGCCGGACGTCATTACGCGCGAGAAAGAGATCGCGGCGCTGGCGCGCAACGTGGAAGCGCTCTTCTCGCGCATCATCGCGCTCGTCCCCTACCTCCCCGACGAGCTTCAGCTCGCCGCCACGAATGCGGAGGAGCCGAGCGCGCTCGCGAACCTGATTGCGACGACGATGCGACTCAAGACCGCCGAGAAGCAAGAGCTTCTGGAGGAGGCCGACGTCGAGGCCCGCCTGCGCCAGCTGACGGTGATCCTGAACCGGGAGCTCGAGCTGCTCGAGCTCGGCACGAAGATCCAGTCGCAAGTGCACTCGGAGATGGAGAAGTCCCAGCGCGAGTACTTCCTGCGCTCGCAGCTGAAGGCGATCCAGGAGGAGCTCGGCGAAGGCGACGAGCAGCAGGCGGAGATCGCCGAGCTACGGGCTCAGATCGAGGAGGCGAACCTTCCCGAGGAAGCGGAGAAGCAGGCACGCCGAGAGCTCGACCGGCTCGCGAAGCTGCCGTCCGCGGCCGCCGAGTACGGCGTGATTCGCACGTATCTCGAGTGGATCCTGTCGCTCCCGTGGGACAAGACAACCGAGGACGACCTCGACCTCGAGAAGGCGCGGAAGATCCTCGACGAGGACCACTACGACCTCGAGAAGGTGAAGGAGCGGATCATCGAGCACCTCGCCGTCTCGAAGCTGAAGCGCGACCTCTCGGGGCCAATCCTCTGCTTCGTGGGGCCCCCAGGTGTCGGCAAGACCTCCCTGGGGCAGTCGATCGCACGCGCGCTCGGACGCAAGTTCGTTCGCATCTCGGTCGGCGGCGTCCGCGACGAGGCCGAGATCCGCGGCCACCGCCGCACGTACATCGGCGCGATGCCGGGAACGATCATCCGCGCGCTCCGCGACGCCGGGACGAAGAACCCGGTCTTCATGATCGACGAGATCGACAAGATGGGCTCTGACTGGAGGGGCGATCCTTCGAGCGCCATGCTCGAGGTGCTCGACCCTGCGCAGAACTCGAGCTTCCGCGACCACTATCTCGACCTGCCTTTCGACCTTTCGCGGATACTCTTCATCTGCACGGGGAACCAGCTCGAGACGATCCCGCCCCCGCTCCTCGACCGCATGGAGGTCATTCGTCTCTCCGGCTACACCGAGGAGGAGAAGCTCGGCATCGCCAAGCGCTATCTCGTGCCGAAGCAGTTCGAGGCCCACGGTCTCAGCAGCGAGCAGGCCAAGTTCACGGACAACGCGCTACGCCTCGTGATCCGCGAGTACACGAGGGAGGCCGGCGTCCGCAATCTCGACCGCGAGATCGCCGCGCTCTGCCGGAAGTCGGCCGCCGAGATCGCTGGAGGCAAGCGCAAGCGCGTGCGGATCGACGAACGCCGCGTCCGCTCCTGGCTGGGGCGCCCGCGCTTCTCCGGCGAGGTCCGCAAGCGGACGTCCGATCCAGGCGTGGCGACCGGCCTCGCAGTCACCCCGGTCGGGGGCGACGTCCTCTACATCGAGGCGACCGCCATGCCCGGCGAGGGCAGGCTGATCGTCACCGGCCAGCTCGGCGAGGTCATGCGCGAATCCGCGCAGGCGGCCCTTTCCTGGGTGCGAAGCCACGCGAGCGACCTCGGTCTCGAAGCCGACTGGTTCGAAGGCAAGGACGTCCACATCCACGTCCCCGCCGGAGCGGTGCCGAAGGACGGGCCCTCGGCCGGGATCGCACTGGCGACGGCGCTCGCTTCGCTCGCGCTGAACCGCCCGGTCTCCGAGGAGGTGGCCATGACCGGAGAAATCACGCTGACGGGGCAGGTGCTACCGATCGGCGGCGTCCGGGAAAAGGTGCTCGCCGCGCAGCGGGCGGGGGTGACAACGGTCGTCCTTCCGAAGGAAAACGAGGGCGACCTGGACGATCTCCCGCGCGAGGTGCGCAAGTCGATGAACTTCGTGCCCGCTGACTCGATCGACGAGGTGATCGAGGCTGCGTTCCCGGGGGCCCGGGTGTTGGAGTTTTCCTCCGCGGCCCGGGGGTAGATACTTCCCGCGAAACCCAAGAAAGGACGACACGAATGGCGAAGGCAAAGGACAGGATGAACGACGCCGTGGATGCAGCGCGGCCATACGTTGAGCGGCTCGCCCGCGACGAGGAGCTGCACGACAACGTCAAGCATGCGTACGAGTCTGCGCGGCGGATCTATGCCGAGCTACTGGGCGATCGCGGCACCACCGGCGTGGCGCTCAAGGTAGCCCGGGACAAGGATCTCCAGAAGGAGCTCAGGAAGGCAGTCGAGGAGCTTCGCCAAGCCGGTCAGCGCGTGCAGGGCAAGGACTCGCACACCGGGCGGAACGCTTCACTGCTCCTCGCGGGGATCGCACTGGGCGTCCTCTTCAACCCGGCGACGGGTCCCGACACGCGCAGGTGGCTGAAGGACAGGTTGTTCGGCCCCGAGCAGCCCTTCGAGGCCTACAACAACCAGTCGAACGAGCAGTAGCGCGCTGATCTGACTGGCGAAGCAGGCTCTTCCGCTGGGCGGGGCATGCCCCGCCCTGCATTGTGACGCGCGTGGCCCCGCCTCTCTACTGGACGCGAGGGCGGAGTTCAGCTCGGCCGAAATCGCGGCGCAGCCGTAGATTTCGGCCGATGACTAGCCGCCGGGTTTTGCCTCGACAATCGTGGGTCCGGCCGGTCCCTCACCGAATAGCGGACCCATGTCGAGGAGAGTCGAGAAGGCGGCGGGGTCGAGGCCGCTCATGGTCGAGATGTCGTCGGCCTCGAGAAGGATGGCCGCCGGTGCCGGTGCCTTGCCGCCCGGCGGGCTCCATGCGCCTACGTCGAAGCTGAGGTCGGTCTGGCGTTTCCACGCGAGCAAATAGGGATACGGGTTCACGACCCCGTCGTAGCCCTTCCAGAGGAGCTCGACCGGGTGCACCTCGAAGTGGAGGTGCGGTGGCGTTCCCTCGGCGTCGCCTGTCGTCCCGACGAAGCCGATCACGTCGCCGGCGTGGACGTGCGCCCCGTCACGCGCGAGCGGCGAGAAGGCGGAGAGATGGGCGTGGTAGAACTCGTTCCCCTGCAGGTCTCGGAGCCAGAAGCGGTTTCCCCCGACGGTGTTCCACCCGACGAGGGAGAGCGTCCCGTCCGCGACCGCGAGGATCGGAGCTCCCTTCGGGGCGAAGATGTCGTTGCCGTGGTGCCACACTGTGTCGGCCCGCGGAGCGCCGAAGTCGTCGCTGAACGACGAGGGCCCGTAGACGGGGAAGACGTAGCCCTTGTTCGTCAGTTGGGGCTTCACGCCGGGCGGCGTCGGATGGACGACCGGCGGAGGCGCCGAATCCGGAGGTGCATGAGTGGGCGCCGGTTGGGGTAGCGGCTGCGGGAGCGCCGGCGAGCCCTTCAACGCGGTCGCGGCCGCCTCCGCATAGCCGACGAAGATCTCGGTGCCCGCCGGAAGCCCGCCGTGGTCGGCGGTCAGGCGGACGTGGATGCCCGTTACGAACCCGCGGTGGCCTTTTCTCGTGGTGGTGTTCTGGCGGACGACAGCCTGCTCGAGGAGCGTCGCGTAGCCCCAGTCTCCGAGCGGGACGCGCGCATTGATCTCGGCCGCCAGGGGTTGCCCCAACACCGTCAGGTTCGTGAGAGTGGACTCGGCCAGGCTGCCCCCGGCGGCCCTCGAGGTCGCGTGGGAGGTGGCGCGAAGATCGACGGAATCGGCGGTGAGCTCGCCACCGAACAGCGACACTCCGCTGACAGACGTGACCGCTCGCCCGATGCCACGGCCGCCGGTCCCGGTCGCCTGCGTCCCGGCCGCAATTTCGCCGACAGAGATTGCGCCGCTCGCGTGGGCCCAGCTGACGAGCGAAGCAGCGGCCCGAGGCGGCGACGAGATCGCTCCGGCGGTGACGGTGTCCTGCCCGGGCACGACAACACGCACGCCGAAGGAACTCGCCGAGGCCGCGGCCTGGGAGGCGGCCGCTCCCGCAGAGCCGCCAGCCGCGAGCGCCACCAAGGCGAGCATGACCCCAAGGGCGATCCTCGCTCGCACGAATAGGAGGTTATCGCTGTACACGGCCAGTTTGCTATCGGTCATATTTCCTTCCGTATGGAGACCGAGCATGCGCACGCGGCGATCGAGGCTCTGCTCGAGGAGCAGCGCACCTTCCCTCCCCCCGAGAAGTTCCGGGCCGGCGCGGTCATCTCCGACGAGGAGGTCTACCGCCGAGCCGAAGAGGACTTCGAGCGTTTTTGGGCCGAGCTCGCCGGCGAGTTCATCGGCTGGTTCAAGCAGCCCACGAAGACGATGGACTGGAAGCCGCCTCACGCGACGTGGTTCGCCGACGGCGAGCTGAACGTCGCCTGGAACTGTCTCGACAAGCAAGTGGAGGCGGGCCGCGGCGGGAAGATTGCCTACCACTGGGTCGGTGAGCCGGAGGGCGACACGCGCGATCTCACCTACGAGGAACTCCTCCGAGAGGTGTCCCGACTCGCGAACGGCCTTCGCAGCCTCGGCGTCCGCAAGGGCGACCGCGTCGGGATCTACATGGGGATGGTTCCGGAGCTTCCCGTCGCCATGCTCGCCTGCGCACGCATCGGCGCTGCGCACGTCGTGGTCTTCGGCGGCTTCTCCGCGGAGTCGCTAGCCGAGCGCATGCGAGACACCGGCGCCAGGGTGCTGATCACGCAGGACGAGGGGTGGCGCAAGGGCTCCAAGGTCCCGCTGAAAGGGAACGCCGACGACGCCGCAGAAGAGGCGCCCGACCTCGAGCGGTTCGTGGTCCTCAGGCGGACCGGCGACGACGTCCCCTGGACCGAGGGCCGCGACGTCTGGTGGGACGACCTCGTCGATGGACAGAGCGAAGACTGCGAAGCGGAGCGGATGAACGCGGAGGACGTGCTCTTCCTCCTGCACACCTCAGGCACCACGGCCAAGCCCAAGGGCGCCCAGCACACCACCGCCGGCTACCTCCTCCACGTCTCGGTCACGCACAAGTGGATCTTCGACATCCACGAGGACACGGTCTGGTGGTGCGCCGCCGACGTGGGCTGGATTACCGGGCACAGCTACATCGTCTACGGGCCCCTGAACAACGGGACGACGAGCGTACTCTACGAGGGCGACCCTGCCTACCCCGACTGGGACCGCCACTGGGAGATCGTCGAGCGCTACGGAGTCAACTCCTATTACACGGCGCCGACGCTGATCCGCTCGTTCGTGAAGATGGGTCCGGAGTACCCAGCGCGCCATGACCTTTCCTCGCTCCGTCTCCTCGGCACCGTGGGGGAGCCGATCAATCCGGAGGCCTGGGTCTGGTACTGGAAGTACATCGGCCGAGAGCGCTGCCCGATCGTCGACACCTGGTGGCAGACCGAGACCGGCGGCATCCTCATCACACCCCTCCCGGGCATCACAACGTTGAAGCCAGGGTCGGCCACGGTTCCTTTCCCTGGGATCAAGCCCGAGATCCTGGACGAGCAGGGCAACCCTGTTCCGCAGGGAGAAGGGGGATTCCTGACGATCCGCCGTCCCTGGCCGGGGATGTTCCGCACGCTCTGGGAGGACGACGAGCGCTACGTGCAGACCTACTTCTCCAGGTACGGGCCGGAGACCTACTTCACCGGCGACGGCGCGAAGCAGGACTCAGACGGCTACTTCTGGCTGATGGGGAGGATCGACGACGTCATCAACGTCGCCGGCCACCGGCTCTCGACCACCGAGATCGAGTCGACGCTCGTCGAGCACGGTGCGGTCGCCGAGGCGGCCGCCACCGGCGCGGCGGATCCCGATCGCGGCCAGCGGATCGTCTGCTTCGTCCTGCTGAAAGGGGGCCGCGAGCCTTCGGACGAGCTCGCGGAAGAGCTCCGTCAGTTCGTCGCCCAGAAGATCGGCAAGATCGCGCGGCCGGCGGCGGTGCTCTTCGGAGACGATCTGCCGAAAACCCGCTCCGGAAAGATCATGCGCCGATTGCTGAAGGACATCGCCGAGGGCAACGAGCTCGGGGACACGACCACGCTCCGCGACTCGGCCGTCGTCGACGACCTCAAGCAGAAGGCCGACGCGGCGCTCCGGCGCGGATAGTCACTAGCCCAGGTCGCGGGCGAAGCGGCGGAAGCGCTCGCGGGCGTCGTCGTCCGGCCCCACAGGCTCCTCCTCGGCGAGCTTCGGATCCGCCGCGACTTCTCGGGCCACGCGCTTCACCTCTTCAGCCGCGGCCTGGCGGTGCTTCGGATCGGCCAGAAGCTCGTCGACCCAGGTACGCGATCCCTCGGGCTGAACGTCGTGATCGACGAGCAGGCTGCCGAGCAGGATGCCGACCCGGATATAGGCGAACGTGCGAAAGGCCAGCTGGCGGCGGGGCGAGGCGACCATGGCGGCGAGCTCCTCGTCCTCCTCGTGGAGGCTGGCCACGAATTCGCCGATCGGCTCCTCGACGAGCGGAAGCCAGATGTCGTCGTCCGCCATGCCCCGATTCTAGTGTCGGATCGACCAGGCGAGCCGAGTCGCGATGACCACGAGCAACCCCGCAAACAGGCGCCGCAAGGTCTCGTCCGAAAGCCTGTCGGCGAGAACGACTCCGCCCACGACGCCGATCGCCGAGACGAGGCCGATTGTCAAGGCAGCCCTCCAGCGGACGTGTCCGTAGCGGTCCTGACGCCACGCACCCACCGCGACGACCGGGATGATCGCCGCCAGCGAGGTGGCTTGAGCCTCGAGATGGGTGAGCCCGACGACCAGAGAAAGGGTCGGCACGAACAGGATGCCGCCGCCGACGCCGAACATCCCTGAGAGAACGCCTGCGGCAAACCCCAGGAAAACGACCAGCACGAGCGTCATTCGAAGAAGAGCCTCGCGGCGATCGCGAGCAAGAGAACGCTGAAGAGCCCGGCTAGGAGCCGGGAGGCGACGCGCTGCTGGAGCCAGATCCCCGCGAGAGTGCCCGCCATGGCCGGAAGCCCGACGACGACGGCGTCGGCCCAGCTCACCTCGCCGAGCACACCGAACGCGACCATTCCGAAGAGCGCCGTGATTCCGATCGCAGCGAGCGAAGTGCCCGTCGCGACCATCGGGGCGAAACCCGCGAGCAAGACCAGGAGAGGCACGACGATGGCGCCTCCGCCGACGCCGAATAGCGCGCTGAAGAAGCCCGCCGCGACCCCGATGCCGATGTACACAGTCCTCGATCGGAGCGCGCGCGGCACGGTCGTATTCTCCCGCTCATGACGGCCGACCTGCTCGCGCCGCTCCAGGAAGCTCCCGAGCGAAGCGCGCTCATCTTCGACGTGGACGGGACACTGGCCCCGATCGCGTCGCGGCCCGAGCTCGCGGAGGTACCGCCGGCGACGAAAGCGGAGCTCGAACGGCTGGCGGGCCGGTATCTCCTCGTCGCCTTCGTGAGCGGTCGAAGCGGCGAGGAAGCCAGACGGCTTGTGGGGCTCGGCGGGGTTCGGTACGTCGGCAACCACGGCCTCGAGCTCGATCCAAGCGCACATGAGCTCCAAGCGCAGATCGCTGCGTTCCGGGACACCGTGGAGCGCAGGGTGGAGGACAAGGGCCTGACGCTCTCCTACCACTTCCGCGAGGCTCGCGACGAGGCCGAAGCACGCGCTGAGCTCGAGGAGATCGCCCGTCGCGCCGCTGCCGCAGGCCTGGTTCCACGCTGGGGCCGCAAAGTGCTCGAGATTCGTCCGGCCGTGAAGGCCGACAAGGGCACCGCGGTGCAGGAGCTCATCCGGGAGGCCGGCGCCCGGCGGGCGCTCTACGCGGGGGACGACACCACCGACCTGGACGCCTTCGCGGCCCTGGCCGACGCGAGCCTCGAGCATGTCGTCCGCGTGGCTGTTTCCTCGGAGGAGGCCCCGCCAGGCCTCGCAGCGGCCGCGGATCTGGTCGTGGGCGGCACGGCGGGACTGGCGCGAATCCTGGCCCAGCTCTAGCGCCGGCTACGTTTGGCGCGGGGTGCGTGAAGGTAGACAGCCTTCGTGCGCTTTCGGCGTCGTGCCCGGCTGGATCCGGGCCAGGTAACCGACGTACGCGGTCGCCGCATGAGCCCTGGTGGGGTCGCGGTCGGCGGCGGCGGGCTCGGCCTTGTCGGTCTCCTGATCTACATCGTCATCTCACTGCTTTCGGGAGGAGGTGGCCTAGGTCAGCTGGGCCCCCTCGAGGACCAGCGCGTCGGCCAGGGCGACACACCGTCCGAGGTCTCACAGGAGTGCCGCACAGGAGCGGACGCGAACCAGCGGCAGGACTGTCGGATCGTCGGGGTGGTCAACAACGTGCAGGAGTTCTGGGACGGAGTCTTCCAGCGGAGCGACAGCCAGTACGAATATGTCGACACCGTTTTCTTCACGGACCAGGTGCAGACGGGTTGCGGCTTCGCGAGCTCGCAGGTCGGCCCGTTCTACTGCCCACGCGACAAGCTCGTCTATATCGACTTGGGCTTCTTCGACGAGCTCTCGTCGCGCTTCGGCGCGAAGGACACGCCGTTCGTCGAGGCCTACGTGATCGCTCATGAGTACGGCCACCATGTTCAGGACCTGCTCGGCGTCCTCGGCCAGATAGGTAACGACACGCAGGGGCCTGAGAGCCGGGCGGTCCGCTCAGAGCTGCAGGCCGACTGCTACGCGGGCGTCTGGGCCGCTCATGCGGTGGACACAGATGTAATCGTCGATCTGACGCAGACCGACATCAACGACGGCCTCGACGCAGCGGCGGCGATCGGGGACGACCGGATCCAAGAGAAGGCGCAGGGACAGGTCAATCCGGAAACGTGGACGCATGGATCCTCCGAGCAACGCAGGAGGTGGTTCTCGCGGGGCTACGAGAACGGCAGTCCCGCCGCTTGCGACACCTTCTCGGGCTCGATCTAAATCGTCGCTGCTTCGCGCAGGACCTCCCAAGCCCTCTCGACGTCCGCCTCGGTGGTGCGTACGTTGCCCACCGCGAGCCTGAGCACGTAGCGCCCGTTCAGGCGCGTATGCGAGAGAAACACCTCGCCGGTCTCGTTCACCTTTCGTAGCAGCGCCTCGTTCTCGTCGTCCTCACCTCGCCGGCGGAAGCAGACGACCGAGAACTGATACGGGGCGATCACCTCCCAGTCCGGATCCGCCTCCACCCAGGATGCAAAGAGCCGCGCGAGCCGGACGTGCTCCCGGATGAGCTCCTGCAAGCCCTCGCGGCCGTAAGACCTCATCACCGCCCAGAGCTTGAGAGCGCGGAAGCGGCGGCCGAGGGCGGGCCCGTAGTCCTTGAGGTCGGTGACCCCCGAGGCCCGCTCGGGCATGTACTCCGGATCGGCCGAAAAGGCTCTGAAGAGAGCATCGGGCCGGCGCGTCCAGAGCGCGGAGCAATCCACGGGCGTGAAGAGCCACTTGTGCGGGTTGACGACGATCGAATCGGCGCGATCAGCGCCCGCGAGCGCCCAGCGAAACTCTTCACAGACGGCCGCGGAGCCGGAGTAGGCCGCGTCGACATGGAGCCATGCGCCGGCCTGCTCGCACAGGTCGGCGATCTCCGGGACCGGGTCGACGGACGTCGTCGAGGTCGTCCCCGCTGTGGCGACCACTGCGGCGGCTCCCTCGATCTCCGCGGCGAGCGCGTCGGGGCGGAGACGGAACTCGCCGTCGACGGGCAACAGCCGGCATTCGAGCCCCACCAGGCGCGCAGCCTTCGCCACGGAGAAGTTCGCCTGCTCCGAGGTGAGAACCGCCCCACCCGGGCGGAGCTCGCGGGCCGCGGCGAGCGCGGCGACCGTCGCGGTCGAGGCCGTGTCCTCGATGTGTCCGTGGAGACCTTCAGGCAGGCCGAGGAGCTGGCGAAGCCAGTCGAGCGCCAGCTCCTCCAGCTCGGTGGCGGCCGGAGACGTCGTCCAAAGCATCGCGTTGACGTTGAGGGCGGCAATCAAGAGCTCGGCGAGGATTCCCGGCTCGGAGCCGGAGATGGCGAAGTAGCCGAAGAACCGCGGGTGATTCCAATGGGTGATCCCCGGGAGCAGAAGCTCGTCCAGATCGGCAAGGACTTCTGCAAAAGGCTCCCCGCGATCGGGCGGCGAGGCTGGAAGCTTTCCGCGGATCTCGCCCGGCTGCACCCGAGCCTGCACGGGCAGGTCTCGCACGCGCTCGAGGTAGTCCGCCACCCAGGCGACCGCCGCCTCGCCGTCCCGGCGAAACTGCTCCCCCGTCGAATCTGGCTTGTGTTTCACGGGCACAAAGTCTTCGTTGGGCTCTCTTTGCTCATTCAAGCGGTCCACGTTGTCCTCTTCGGACCTTCGAGAGGCTTGTGCGTGTGGAACACAATCTCGCTCTCACGGCTTCTTCATCAGCTTCCTGACCTCACGCCACGGGCGCGCGTTCACGATCCGGTCAGCGGTCAGCCAGCCGCGCCGTGCCTGCGCCACTCCGAGGCCAAGGTAGTCCAGCTCGTGCACCCGGTGGGCGTCGGTCGAGATGACGATGCGCACTCCCGCTTCCGCTGCGGCGCGCGCATGCGTATCGATGAGATCGAGCCGATCGGGCTGCGAGTTGATCTCCAGAAAAGTTCCCGTCTCGACCGCCTTCTCGAGCAGGGCTTCGAAATCGATGTCGTAGGAGTCGCGCCGGTTGATCTTCCGGCCCGTCGGATGACCGATGCAGTCCACGTGGGGGTTCTCCATCGCAGTTGCGATCCGCCGGGTGAGCTCCCCGCGCGGCTTGTCGAAACCGGAATGAACCGAGGCCATTACCCAGGCCCTCTCGGCCAGCGCCTCGTTCGCCACGTCGACCGAGCCGTCCGCGCGGATGTCGACCTCGACACCCGAGAGCACCTCGATCCCGTGGACGCGCTCGTTGAGAGCCGCGATCTCCTCCGCCTGCCGCTCCAGACGCCCGTCCTTCAACCGCTTCGCGTGGTCGCAGACGGCGAGGTATCGCCTGCCCAAGGCTCGAGCCGCGAGGACCATCTCCTCGAGCGTTCCACGCCCGTCGGACCAGTCGGTGTGCGAGTGGAGGTCGCCTGCCAGGTCCCCGAGCTCCACAAGCCGCGGGAGCGAGCCGTTGCGCGCGGCGGCCAGCTCGCCACGGTTCTCGCGCAGCTCGGGCGGTATCCACTCGTAGCCGAGGAAGGCGTACAGCTCTTCCTCGTCAGCGGCACGGAAGACGTCTCCGGTCTCGACGTTCTTCACGCCGTACTCGGAGACCGAGAGCTTCCGCCCGACGGCCTCCTCGCGCAGAGCGACGTTGTGCGCCTTCGATCCGGTGAAGTGCTGGAGGAGGTTGCCGTAGCTCTCCGGCGGCACGACGCGGAGGTCGAAGCGAAGGCCGTCGTGGGAGACGACTGTGGCCTTCGTCGAGCCTTGAGCGACGACCTCGGCGACCCACGGCAGGGCCGCGAAATGAGTGGTGAGGGCGGAGGGATCGCTCGCCGTGGCGATGATGTCGAGGTCGCGTACCGTCTCGCAGCGGCGGCGTACGCTTCCGGCCTCGGAGACGCGCTCCGCTGCGGGATGCTCGCGCAGCTCCTCCACGGCGCGCTCGACCGCCGGAAGGACGCCGCCCAGCAGAACACGTCCGCGTTGAGTTACACCGGCCTTCGGCTTCGAGAGCGCCTTGAGTATCTTCTCCTCGGTTTTGGGCCCCAGGCCGGGAAGGCTCGCGAGCAGACCGTTCTCGGCTGCAGAACGCAGGTCCGCGGCCGACTGGACACCGAGCTCGGAGTGGAGCTTCCGCGCGGTCTTGGGGCCGAGCCCGGGCACGTGCATCACCTCGACCAGCCCGGCGGGCAACTTGTCCCGGAGCTTCGCGATCGCGCTCAGGTCTCCGGTCTCTGAGAACTCGATGATCTTGTTCTGAATCGTCGTCCCGATCCCCGAGAGGCGAGTCGCCTTGCCGTCGAGAGCCAGCTGCGCCACCGGGACGGCCGACTCCCGGATGCGCGTGGCCGCCCGCCGGTACGCCGTCAAACGAAAAGCATCGGCCCCGTCCAGCTCGAGCATGTCTGCGAGGAGCTCGAACTCGTCGGCGAGCTGGGCATTCGAGGGCAGGCCGCGGGCCACGCGGCGATGATACGCGGGTGCGGGTCGTCGTCTGCTTGCCGACGTACAACGAGCGCGACAACCTCGGGCCGATGGTGCGCGCCCTCGACGACGTCGTCCGCCGGCACGAGCTCGACGCACGTGTTCTCGTCATCGACGACTCCTCGCCCGACGGGACCGGCGAGCTCGCCGACCGGCTCACCGGCGAGTTCCGCTTCCTCTCGGTCCTCCACCGTCAGAAGAAGGAGGGACTCGGCCCTGCATATCTGGCGGGGTTCGTCTGGGCACTGGCGACCGACGCCGATCGCATCGTCGAGATGGACTGCGACTTCTCCCACGACCCGGAAGACCTTCCCCGGCTCCTCGCTGCCACGGAGAACGCCGATCTCGCGCTCGGCTCCCGCTATGTGGAAGGCGGCGGTACCCGCAACTGGAGCGTGGCGCGGCGAGCCGTCAGCCGGTTCGGCTCCTTGTACGCGCGGATTCTGCTGGGAGTCGGGGTCCGCGACCTCACGGGCGGGTTCAAGTGCTTTCGCCGCTCCGTGCTGGAGGCAATCGGCCTGGAGCGGATCTCGACGAAGGGCTACGCCTTCCAGATCGAAACGACGTATCGCGCCCTCAAGGTCGGCTCTCGCGTCGTGGAGGTTCCGATCGTCTTCTCCGAGCGCGAGGTCGGCACGTCGAAGATGAGCCGCGCCATCGTCCTCGAGGCGATGGCCAAGGTTCCCGCGCTCCGGCTGCGGGCTCTCCTGGGCCGTCTTTAGCCCTGGGTATAGTGAGACGATGGTCAGCGAGGTCACCGACGCGACCTTTGAGGCGGATGTTCTCCAGGCGGATCGCCCCGTGGTCGTCGACTTCTGGGCCCCGTGGTGCGGCCCGTGCCGGGTGGTCAGCCCGATCATCGACGACCTCGCCGGCCAGCACGGCGACCAGGTCTCGTTCCTCAAGCTGAACGTGGACGACAACCCGGCCACGGCTTCACGCTACAACGTGCTCTCGATTCCGACGGTGATCCTCTTCGAGCGTGGCGAACCGCAAGACACGGTCATCGGCGCCCGCTCGAAGAGCCACTACGAGAGCGCGTGGCAGCGCTGGCTCTCGGCCGCAGCCTGACCGACTGCTGACTGGAACGCGGCCCCGAGTCGGGGTGTAATGCGTTTGTGAGAATCGCTTCTCTCTGCGCCGGCTTGGCTCTCGTCGCCGTTCTCACCGCCTGCGGCGGAGGACGCGCTCGAGAGGAAGCACCGCCGAAGCAGACATTCCATCCACCCGCCGACGACCTGCTGGGGCTGGTTTGGAATCGAAACAGCGCAGAGCTCACAAAACTCGATCCGCGCACGCTTGCGCCTCGGTCTGTGCGCATCGATGTGGGACCCGGGACTCTGATCGCCTTCTCGCCCGACCAAAGGACCCTTGCCATCACCGGCGGCGAGGAAGGCGAGATCAACCTCGTCGACCTGCGGACGTTTCGCTCGCGCGGCCAGGTCGACATCGGCATGTCGGGCTACATCAGCCGACTGTCCTGGCCTCCCCCTGGAATGCTCTTCGCCGCCGTCGGTCAGCAGTTCGTCGTCGTGATCGACCCTGTCGGCCTAAAGGTCTACGAGACGAGGCAGGTCGAAGGCACGCTCATCGCGGCGGCGCCGACAAAGGCGGGTCTGCTTGGTCTGGTCGCGCCTGCCGACCGCATCGGGCCACTGCAGCTGGTCGTCTGGGGTGGCAAGGGGACGTCAGCCGTCCCCCTCCGGATGGTGGGCGGCTGGGAAACGGAGCAAGGTGAGAACGAATCCGACTTTCGCTCGCGTGAGCTGGTGCCGGGACTCGCCGTCGACCCGACGGGCCGACGGGCGCTCGTCGTGCCGGCGGGTGGCCCGGTCGCCGAGGTCTCGCTGAGCAACCTGCGAGTCGAGTACCACACGCTCTCGGAACCCGTTTGGCTCTTCAGCCGCTTCCTCGACTGGCTCGACCCAGCCGCGGAGGCCAAGATGATCGAAGGAAAGGACCGACAGGCGTTGTGGCTCGCAAACGGCCTGGTTGCCGTGAGTGGGACGGACTATCCGCCGATCGAGGCGGGTCAAACCGACCTGGTCGGCGAGCCTGCCGGGCTGTCCCTCATCGACACCGATGACTGGAGCGTTCGCAGGGTCGACGGGAAGGTCTCCGGCGTCCAACTCCTAGGTTCCCGGCTCTTCGCATACGAAGCAGGGTGCTCAAGCGCACCGGAGAGCTTCGCCCTCGTCGCCTACGATCTCAGCGGCAAGCAGCGGTTCCGCCTTTGTCGCGACGAGGGCTTCGACCCACAGGTCGTAGGCGACTATCTCTACGTTGGCATGGACAACAACACCCGGTTCGACGTGGTCGACATGTCGACCGGAGCAGTCGTGTCACGGCTGAAGACCAAGCAGACGACGACCCTGCTCGTCGACTAGCGAGCGAACGCGTCCCAGCCGGCGGGCAAGTCCGGCTCGACGCCCTCGCCTTCCTCGACGCGCCCGACGACGGGAAGTCCGAGCGCTGCCGCGTCCTCCGAGGTCACCACCCCCAGAAGCTCGTAATCCTCACCCATGGTCCAGAAAGGCAGGTCAGCGACCTCCTCGAGCCGCGGCGCGCGCGGCACGCTCTCCACGTCGATCACGAGCCTGCAGCTCGACCGCTCAGCGATGCGGGCGGCATCCGAGAGGATCCCGTCGGAAAGATCAATGAGCGCGTGCGCGACGGGGCCCAGACGCCGGCCCTCCTCGAGACGGAACGGCGGCCGCCGGTGACGCTCCACGAGCTCGGCGAAGCCCTCCAGCCCGTGTTCCAGCGCGTAGAGCCCCGCAGCCGCCCCGCCGAGGGGGCCCGTCACCACGAGCACGTCCCCTGGCCGAGCCCCCGCCCTGCCGGGAACACGTTCGCTGCGCCCGACGGCTGTCACGCTGAGGCTGAATTCCCCTGTTGCCGTCGTATCGCCGCCGAGCACGGGCACGCCGGCTTCCGCGATGCCCTCATACAGCTCCAGGATCGTGGCGTCCCCGGTCTCGAGCGCGGCT
Organism: Gaiellaceae bacterium; assembly: GCA_035601195.1. GTDB lineage: Bacteria > Actinomycetota > Thermoleophilia > Gaiellales > Gaiellaceae > JAIBJP01. The sequence continues at coordinate 22,204 of DATNOU010000167.1, forward strand.
GCGAGCCCGACGAGCAATCCGACGGGCTTGGCGGCCATGGCAGCGAGATCGCTGAGGTTGACCGCGGCGGCCTTGTAACCGAGGTCGCGCCACGAAGTCCACTCGGATCTGAAATGAACGCCTTCGACGAGCACGTCCTGTGTGACCACCAAGCCACCCTCGAGAACGGCGCCCTCGGCGTCCTGGCCGGAGACGAGGCCCCGGCGCTCGAGCTCCGCGAGAAGCCCGAACTCACCCAGCTCTGAGAGGCGCCTCAACGGTTCCAAGCCCGAAGACGTCGACGGGGCCTGAGCCGGAGCCGATCTCCTGCAGACCGGAGCGAACGGCTTCCGAGGCAACGCTTGCGGCACCCCGCGCTGCCTCCTCGAGCGTTGCGCCGTGGGCGAGGAACGCGGTGAGGGCAGCCGAGTGAGTGCAGCCCGCACCATGCGTCGCCTGGCTGCCGTAACGCTCGACCGCAATCGGCACATGACGCTCACTGTCGAAGAGCCAGTCCACCGCCTCGGTCCCGTGCCCCCCCGTGACGACAACGGCGGGGGCCCCCAGTCCGTGAATAGCCTCGGCGAGCTCCTCCCGGTTCGCCTGCTCGGAGTAGGGCACGCCCGCGAGCACACAGGCCTCGTGCAGGTTCGGCGTCACGACAGTAGCGAGCGGAAAGAGCCGCTCGACCAGCACGGAGACGGCGTCGTCCTGGAGGAGCTTCGCCCCTGACGCAGCGACCATCACGGGATCAACGACGAGAGGCACGCGATGGCCTCCCAGGAAGTCAGCGACCGTCTCGATGATCGGAGCGCTGAAGAGCATCCCCGTCTTGGCGGCGTCGACGCCAATGTCGTCGAAGAGGACTTCGAGCTGGTCGCGGATGAAGTCGCGCGGGGCCTCGTGGACGGCGCGCACCTCCGTGGTCGACTGCGCCGTGAGCGCGACGATCACGCTCATGCCGTGGCAACCGAGGCGGGCGAAGGCCTTCAGGTCGGCCTGGATGCCGGCGCCGCCGCCGGAGTCCGACGTGGCGATCGTGAGACAGCGAGGGATCACGCGGTTGAGGCTAGCATCGGACTTCGTGGCTACCGTCGCCGCCGTCTGGGACGAGCTCCTCAGCGGCGAGGAGCTCGCCTACGTCACCGAAGTGCCCGCGCGCGAGGCGCGCCTCGTCCCGATCCCCGAAGGCCTTCATCCTCAGGTCCAGCAAGCGCTCTCGGCGCAGGGGCTCACAGGTCTCTACGGCCACCAGGCGGAGGCCTTCGAGTCGGCCTCCCGGGGCGAGCACCTCGTCATCGCGACGGGAACGGCGAGCGGCAAGACGCTCGCTTTCAACCTCCCCGTCCTCGACGCCCTCGCCGCCGAGCCCAAGCTGCGCGCCCTCTACCTCTACCCGACCAAGGCGCTCGCACAGGATCAGGCCAGGGCGCTCGCCTCCTACGGAGTGCCCCGGCTCAGGCCGGCCATCTACGACGGAGACACGGAGGCCGAGCGGCGCTGGCAGATTCGCAAGTGGGCGAACGTCATCCTCACGAACCCGGACATGCTCCATGTCGGGGTGCTCCCCCACCACGACCGCTGGGGGGACGTCCTCCAGAACCTCCGCTACGTCGTGGTGGACGAAGCGCACGTGTATCGGGGCGTCTTCGGCTCCCACGTCGCGAACGTCCTCCGGCGCTTACGCCGCGCCGCCGCGATCTACGGCGCCGACCCGCAGTTCCTGCTGGCTTCGGCGACCATCGCCAACCCCGGCGACCTTGCCCACTCCCTCCTCGGAGTGGACACGACGGTCATCGGCGACGACGCAGCGCCGCGCGCCGCGCGCACGATCGCGTTCTGGAACCCGCCGGTCCTCGACGAGGAGCTCCAGCTCCGTGCGAGCGCACTGGGTGAGGGGTCACGCCTGCTGGCCGACCTCGTTCAGCGCGGGATGCGCACCATCTGCTTCGCCAAGTCCCGCAAGTCGGCCGAGCTCATCCACCGGTTCGCCGCCGAGCGGGTCGGGCCGGATCTCGCAGAGCGGCTCTCCCCCTACCGCGCCGGCTATACCCCGGCTCAGCGCCGCGACATCGAGCGCCGCCTCGTCGAGGGCGAGCTCCTCGGGGTCACGGCGACCGACGCCCTCGAGCTCGGCATCGACATCGGGCTCCTCGACTGCGCGATCTCCGTCGGCTTCCCCGGCACGGTGGCCAGCCTGCGGCAGCAATGGGGACGCGCGGGCCGCCGGGCCAAGGGCCTCGCCGTGCTCGTCGCGAGCGAAGACGCGCTGGACCAGTTCTTCATGCGGGAACCCGAAGCGCTCATGGACCGACGCGTCGAGGCTGCGATCCTCGACCATTCGAACCCACGTGTCCTCGACGGCCATGTTCGCGCGGCGGCCTTCGAGGCTCCCTTGGACGAGGGCGACACGCCGTTCCTGGGGCCGGAGGCTCTCCAGCGCGCGGAAGCCCTGGTCGAGACGGGCGACCTCCAGCTGACGAAGGCCGGCTATGTGTGGTCCGGTCGCGATTACCCCGCGGCGCGCTTCTCGCTCCGTTCCACAACGCCCGATGCCTTCTCGGTGGTGGATGTCGCGACCGGCTCGGTGCTGGGCGTCGTCGAGCGTGAGCGCGCCTACTCGACGGTTCACGAAGGAGCGATCTACCTGCACCTGGGGGAGTCCTACCGCGTGCTGGAGCTCGACCTGGAGGCGCGCACGGCTCTCGTCGAGCCCTTCACGAGCGATTACTACACGCAGCCGAAGAAGGAGACCACCACGGCCATCGAGCGCGCCGAGCTCACGGAGCGTCGTCTGGGAATGGAAGCCTCGTTCGGCACGGTGAGCGTCACCGAGCAGGTGGTGGCGTATCAGAAGAAGGGGATCCGCGACCAGGCGACGCTCGAGCTCGTCGCACTCGAGCTCCCCGAGACCACCTTCGAGACCGAAGCCGTCTGGTACCTACCCGAGCCCTGGATGCTCGAAGGGCTCGAGGCGATCGAGCGCCTCCTCGGCTCGCTCCATGCCGCCGAGCACACGATGATTGCCCTCTTGCCGCTGTGGGCCATGTGCGACCGCTGGGACATCGGCGGCCTTTCGACCAACATTCATTTCCAGACCGGCCGCCCGACCGTCTTCATCTACGACGGCCACGCGGGCGGCGTCGGCATCGCACGGCGCGGATTTGACCAGCTCGAGGGTTGGGTAGCCGACACCGAGCGGCTCCTGGCCGGCTGTCCCTGCGAGAGCGGCTGTCCGTCGTGCGTCCAGTCACCGAAATGCGGCAACCTCAACGAGTTCCTCGACAAGACCGGCGCGCTCACCCTCGTCCGACGAATGCTCACGGCAAGGGCCACCTGAGGATGGAGGGGCCGACCCGTGCGCCGGCCCCTTGACTCCGCCCCGGAGGTCCAGCGTTAGGCGCAGCCCACCGGGGCCAGTCGTCCTCCGTCGCCGCCCGTCAACGGCGCGTTACCGACGTCACGCGGGATGAGGCCGGTGATGGGATCGCCCTGCGCTCGGTTTGCGCCAGTATTGCTCTCGGTCGTTACGCCGCACTCGTCTGCGAGCGTGCTCAGCGGTGTGATTCCGTGAACATGGGCGCGCGCTGCCCCCGCCGTGAGCGCAAGACCGACGACGAGCATGACCAGCACCAGAAACAGTTTCATGAAACCCTCCCCTCCAGGGTCGTTTGGGGTGGGGTACGAGAAAAGACCGTGACCGGATTGCAACAGCGTCAGGCACGCGGCGGGACCCTCATCCTCGGCGGCGGGTTCGCCGGCGGCTACGTGGCGCGACTGCTCGGGAAGCGCGGCTCGACCATCGTCAGCCGGGAGAACTTCATGCTCTACACGCCGATCCTCCCCGAGGCTGCATCGGGAACGCTCGAGCCGCGGCATGTCGTCGTCCCGCTCCGAATGATGTGCCGCCATTCGCAGCTCGTCCTCGGACGGGCTGTCTCGCTGGACACCGCCGCACGCGCCGTGCGGGTCGAGACCGAGGTCGGGCCGGCAGAGATCCACTACGAGCGGCTCGTGATCGCGCTCGGCGCCGTGGCTCGCACGCTCCCCATCCCCGGCCTCGCCGAGCATGGGCTCGGCTTCAAGAGCCTCGCGGACGCGATCTACCTGCGTAACCATGTCCTCCGCCAGCTCGAGCTCGCGGAAGCCGCTCTCACCGCCGACGACGCCAAGCGCCATCTGAGCTTCGTCTTCGTCGGCGCCGGCTACGCGGGAGTCGAGGCGCTCGCCGAGCTCTCCGACCTCCTCCGCGACACCTCGCGCTTCTACCCGGGCTTGAAGAACGTCCGCCAGCGCTGGGTCCTCGTGGACGCGGCGCCCAAGATCCTTCCTGAGATCCCCGCGCGGCTCGGCGACTATGCAGCCCGCGAGCTCTGGAAGCGCGGCGTGGATATCCGGGTTTCGACCACACTCGAGTCCGTGGACGAGCACGCCGTCACGCTTTCGGACGGGAGCCGACTCGACACGGAGACGCTCGTCTGGACCGCAGGAGTCAAGGCGAACCCGATTCAGTCAAAATTGGGCCTGCCGCTCGACGACCGTGGGCGGGTGGTGGTGAACTCCCTGCTCCAGGTCGAGGGCTTCGAAGACGTCTGGGCGCTCGGCGACGGTGCCCGCGTCCCGAACGAGGCGACGCCTGGTCGTTTCGATCCGCCCACCTGCCAGCACGCCCTCCGCCAGGCACGCCGGCTGGCGAAGAACCTCAGCGGCAGCCCGCGTCCCTACCAGTACCGCATGCTGGGGCAGGTGGCCACCCTGGGCCGTCACAAAGGCATTGCAGATGTCCTCGGTCTGCGGCTGCGCGGCTTCCTCGGCTGGTTCGTGACTCGTACCTATCACCTGTACCAGCTCCCGCTGCTCACCCGAAAGCTTCGGGTCGTCACCGACTGGACGGTGTCCCTCTTCTTCCGTCGCGACATCGCCGAGCTCGGCATGCTCGGACACCCGACCTCGCTCCGCGATGACGAGTGACCTCGCCCGGGCGGCGGCCTTCGAGGAGGCGTTGCGCGACGCCGCCGCCGAGCGGGTGGTCGCCTCGCCCCTCGGCTCGGCCATCTTCAACGACACGCTTCCGCTCGTGTGGTCGTTGAACACCCTCCGGGTCGAGCGCACCGGCGCAACGGCAGAGGGGATCGCGGCGGAGGCCGAGCGCCTCCAGGGCGAGGCCGGGCTCACGCACCGCCGGGTCGTCGTCCTCGACGAAGCGGAGGGACGCGGGCTCGAGGACCCCTTCAACGCGCTGGGCTGGAAGACGGACGCGTACCTCTTCATGGTCCCGCGCCGGGAGCCCAACCGCCCCGTGGACACGAGCGACGTCGCCGAGGTCGAGCGCGAAGCGCTCGCGCCGATCCGGGAGAGCATCTTGCGCGAGTGGCTCACCGAGCCCAACGAGGAGGTCGTTCGCCAGGTCGGAAAGGCCGATCGCCTGGTCGCCGCAGCCGGGAACGCACGTCATTTCGCGGCAGTCGTAGGCGGGGTTCCGGTCAGCTCCAGCGACCTCTACTCCGACGGCCGCACGGCGCAGATCGAGGACGTAGGAACTCTTCCGGACCATCGCGGCCAAGGCCACGCCAGCGCGGTCGTCATGCGTGCCCTGGAGGAAGCGCGCGCAATGGGCCACGAATTTGTCTTCCTGACCGCGGACGCCCGGGACTGGCCGAAGGAGCTCTACCGGCGGCTCGGCTTCGAGGGCGTCGGCGAGCGCTATGCCTACCTTCGGAGCCCGGCCGAGGCGGGTTGAACGTCGATCCGCTCAACGAGCTTCGCCTCACGACGCCGCGGCTCGAGCTCCGGCTCGGCACCCAGGATGAGCTCGTAGAGCTCGGCCGTCTGGCCCAGGAGGGCATCCACCCGCCGGAAGAGATGCCCTTCGCGATGGCTTGGACCGACCGCAGTGGCGACGAGGGCTTCGTCGAGAGCTTCGTCGAGTTTCACGAAGCGGCTTTGCGGGACTGGCGCCCCGCGAAGTGGACGCTGAACCTGCTCGTCTTCGCTGACGGCCGGCCGGCGGGCTCGCAGACGATTGCAGCTGAGAACTTCGCCTCGACCCGGACCGTGGCCACTGGCTCGTGGCTCGGCAAGCGGTTCCAGCGACAGGGGCTCGGGACGGAGATGAGGAGCGCGGTGCTCGAGCTCGCCTTCCGGGAGCTCGGCGCCGAGGCGGCCACCTCGGGCGCGATCGTGGGAAACGAGGCCTCGAAGCGGGTGTCGGAGAAGCTCGGCTACACAATCGAGGGTATGAGCACGGTCTCACCCCGGGGCGAGCCCCTCCAGCACTACGACTTGAGGATCGAGCAGGATGCCTGGGCCAGTCCCGTGCCGGTTGAGATCGCCGGTCTCCACGGCTGTTTGGCTCTCTTCGGCCTCAGCGAAGTTTCTTGAGCGCTGCGCCGATCGACTGGCGCTTCGTGAGCACCGGCTCGTAGAGATCGCCGTCGCGCTCGATCCGGCCGAGGACGACTTCCATGGTGAAGTGCCGCGGGTCGAGTTCCTCGGTCACCTCCTCCCAGCGGAGCGGAGTCGAGACCGGCGCTCCTTCCCGCGGCCGCACCGAATAGACCGACGCGATCGTCTTCCCTTCCCCGTTCTGGTTCGAGTCGATCAGCACTCCGCGCCGCTTCTGCTTCGACCACTCGGTGGTGACGAGTCCTCGGTGGGTGGAAGCGAGCGTGCGTGCGACGATCTCGGCGAACTCGCGAGTGTCCGCGTAGGTGTAGCGCCGGGCGACGGGAACGAGGACATGAATCCCGTCCGAGCCACTCGTCTTCGGGAATCCCTCCAACTCCAGCGCGTCCAGCACCTCCTTGACGAGGAGCGCGACCTGCACCGTCTCCTTGAAGCCGACGTCAGGGGAGGGATCGAGGTCGAACAGGACGAAGTCGGGCCGTTCGGGCTTGTCCACGCGCGAATACCAGACGTTCATGTCGATGCAGCCCATGTTGACCATCCAGAGCAGCGCCAGCTCGTCGTTGACCAACGGATAGCTGATCATTCGCTTCTGGCGGCTCTCGCGTGAGGTGGCGCGGAAAGCCTTCCGCGCGATCCATTCCGGCATGTGCTTGGGCGCGTCCTTCTGGAAGAAGAACTTCCCGAAGGCGCCGTCGGGATAGCGCTTCATCGTGAAGGGGCGGTTCTCGAGGTGAGGGACGAGCACGCCGGCGACATCTCGGTAGTACGCGAGCAAATCTCCCTTAGTGATCCCCTCCTCCGGCCAGAAGACCTTGTCGAGGTTCGAGAGTCGCAGAACGCGCCTCCCGCGCCGGATCTCCGACTCGAGAGGAAGCTCCGGGCGCACCTCGTCGGGGCTCTTGTCCTCGCGCAGCCCCTGATACGACGGCGCGCGCAGGTGGCCGTCGTGGGTCCACTCGACGAACTCGACCTCGCAGACGAGCTTGGGCTCCACCCAGACGACGTCGCCTTTGCGAATCCGCGGCATCTTGGGGACGGCCGGAAACGGCGAGGTCGGGCGCTCGAGCGGCCTCAGGAGCTTCAGCAGCTTGTCGATCTCCGTCTCCGTGAAGCCGGTGCCGCAGTTCCCGACGTAATGAAGCTCGCCACCTCGATTGGCGGCCAGGATGAGCGCGCCCAGCCGGCCCGCCCGGCGACCCTGTCCCTTCGTGTAGCCGGCGATGACGAACTCCTGGCGCTTCTTACCCGGCTTGACCTTCAGCCATTCCCGGCTGCGACGCCCGGGCTCGTAGCGCGATTGTGCCCGCTTGGCCATGACTCCTTCCAGGCCCTGTTGGAGCGCGGCCTGCTCCAAAGAGTGGCCGTCTTCGAAGGCCTCGGAGAGCTGAACCGTCCGGTTCCTGCGATCGAGAATGTCATCCAGCCGCTGGCGGCGCTCGACGAACGGCAGGTCGATCAGCGGTATGCCCTCGAGCTCGAGCAGATCGAAGACGTAGTAGACGAGCGGATAGCCGCCCTTCTGCATGGCGGAGAAGCTCGTCCGGCCCTGCTCGTCGATCGCGCAGACCTCCCCGTCCAGGACGCAGTCCGACGTCCGGAGCGCCCTCGGCAGCTCCCTGGCGACCGCGGCGAAGCGCTCCGTGTAGTCCTGGTCGCGGCGCGTCCGCAGATTCGGGTCCCCACCGCGAAAGTAGGCGATCGTCCGGTAGCCGTCCCATTTGCCCTCGAATAGCCAGCCAGGGCCCTTCGGCAGCTCCTTCGCAAGAGTCGCGAGCATCGGGGCGTAGTGGCCACGTGGCCGCTCGGCGACCTGTTCGTCCCGCTTCTTGATCAGCAGCCAGTTCTTGGGATCGCCCGAGAGCTTCGCCGGCACGAGCGTCCAGGTCCCCTGCAGCCGCTCCCCCTCGAGCCGGACCGTAAGCCCGCCGTCCTTCTTCTCCTCGACCAGCTCATAGGTGCCTTTGTCCCAGATCTCGACCTGGCCGGCGCCGTACTGGCCCTGAGGGATCTCGCCCTCGAAGCCGGCGTAGTCGAGGGGGTGATCCTCGACGTGCACCGCCAGATTTCGCTGCCCCGGTTCGAGCGGAATCCCCTTGGGGACGGCCCAGCTGGCGAGCGCCCCGTCTCGCTCCAGCCGAAAGTCGTAATGGAGGCGCCGCGCATCGTGACGCTGCACCACGAAGATCGGCCGCTTGTCGCGGCGCGCTCCCCCGCCGAAAGGCTCGGGCGTCTTCTTGCGATCCCGCTTGCGCTCGTATTCGCGAAGGCGCGCCACGCTCCTAGCATGCCTCCCCATGCCGGTTCTTGAACGGTTCCACGTTTAGCCGGTCCTGTGCCGGGTAGAAGCCACCCCGAGAAGATTCCTTTGCGACTTCTCTGCCGACCAGGGGGGTTGGCACTTGAGGCCGGTAGCGATACCGGCCTCAAGGCCGTGGTGGAAAGATCGCGTCGAGCAGGGGAAAACCCTGTGGATAATGTGGATGGACGGAGACCGGTCGGTTACTCCAGAAACACGCCCATATCGCGGAACTTCCGATGCCGGAGGCGTCGTCTCTCCACCGGATCGAGGCTTTCCACATCCTGCAGAGCCTCGCTGAGCGACGCTGCCACGAGCCGCGCGGCCTCGTCGTGATCGTTGTGAGCGCCGCCTGGCGGTTCGGGGACGACGGCATCCACCACCCCGAGCTCGAGACAATGGGCGGCGTCGGGCTTGAAGGCGGCAGCCGCCTTCTTCGCCTCGCCTGCATCGCGCCAGAGAATGGCGGCGCAGCCCTCCGGAGAGATGACTGAATAGATGGAGTTCTCCTGCATGAGGACGCGGTCGGCGACGGCGATTGCGACGGCCCCGCCGGATCCGCCCTCGCCGATGATGCAGGCGACCGTCGGCACTCCGAGGCGGAGCATCGCGAGCTGCGAGCGCGCGATCCACCCCCCTTGGCCGTGCTGCTCGGCGATCACGCCCGGATAGGCGCCGGGCGTGTCCACGAGCGTGACGACAGGGAATCCGTGGCGCTCGGCTACCTCCATCGTCCTCATCGCCTTGCGGTAGCCCTCCGGGTAGGTCATCCCGAAGTTGCGATGCGTCCGCTCCCGGATGTCGCGTCCCTTCTGGTGCCCGATCAGGGCCATCGTTCGACCCTCGAAGCGCCCGAGGCCCGCGACCACGGCGGCGTCGTCGCCCAGTGACCGGTCTCCGTGCAGCTCGACGAAATCGTCGAAGATCCTCTCGACGTAGTCGAGCGTGTACGGGCGATCCTGGTGGCGTGCGAGCTCAACCGCATGCCAGACGTCGTCGGCCGTCGGCTCTTCGCCGATGCGGTCGATCTGGCGCTGGAGCCGTGCCATCTCACCCGAGACGCCCACGCCTCGGAGAAGCGGCAGCTCACGCAGCTTCGCGAGCCGCTCCCGCAGCTTCAGCTGCTCGAGCGCGCCCTGGGTTCCCTCCTCAATTGCCATCGCGCCGGAACAGGGTGAGCACGCGGCCGAGGTACGGCCGGAGCTCCGGCCGCGAGACGATCGCGTCCACGTGGCCAAAACGCTGGTTGGACTCGGCCAGCCCGAAATCCTCAGGAAGCTTCTCCCGGGTGGTCTGCTGGACGACTCGGGGCCCCGTGAAGGCGAGCAGCGCACCGGGCTCGGCGACGACGACGTCTCCGAGGCTCGCGAAGCTGGCAAGGACTCCGGCCGTCGTCGGGTGAGTCATCACGGAGATGAAGGCCGCAGGCGCCTGGCGAAGCTCGTCGACGGCCGAAACCGTCTTCGGCAGCTGCATCAGCGACAGAATCCCCTCCTGCATGCGCGCGCCCCCCGAGGCGGTCACGCAGACGAGCGGGACGCGCCGATCCGCAGCGCGCTCACAAGCGCGTACGAACTTCTCCCCGACCGCACTGCCCATCGAGCCTCCCATGAAGCCGAAGTCCATGATTGCGAGCTCGCAGGGCCGACGCTCGATCATCGCACCGCCCGCGATCATTGCGTCGCCGAGACCCGTGTTCACCTCGGCCTCGGCGAGGCGCTCGGTATACGCCCTCAGGTCGAAGAATCCGAGCGGATCAGCCGAGCGAAGGTCGGCGTCGACCTCTTTGAAGGTGCCGCGGTCGGCGAGCTGGATCACGCGCTCCCGTGCACGCACCGGGAAGTGGTGGCCGCATTGCGGGCAGACGCGCAGGTTCGCCTCGAGCTCCTCGTCCTTGTAGTGGGAATGGCAGCTCGGGCACGTATTCGGGTGCTTCCGCTCCTGCTCGGGCTCGGGTCCGCGGTGCTCGATCGACACGTCGATGCGGCTGGCCATGGGCGCCTATCTTACGGCGATGGTCCGGCCAGGTCGCGGCGCCGAGGCCGTGACGCGCGAAACGCAAGCCAGGCAAGGACGCAGGGAGCACGCGTATCGACGATAGATACGCGGGCGACCGAGGACACAGTCTGGCGAAGCGTTGCAGCCGTTCACGGGCCGGTGGCGTGGCCTGGTTGGGCCAGATGGGCCACTAGAGGCCTAAGGCGCCGCAGACCCGGGCCAGTGCCGCAACGTTGCCCCGATCGGCGGAGAGACCCGTCAGGCCGATACCGGCGAGCGGCTTCCGCGCTGCGATTCCGGCCAAGATCTCCACGCTCGCCGCGATGGAGAGCCCGCCCGGCTCGGGCATGTAGGCGGCGATCTCGTCCTCCGGATCAAGGACATCGCAGTCGAAGGCGACGTAGACGGCGTCCACGCCTTCGAGCGCGGGCGCAACTTCCTCCGTGCCCGAGCGCAGGCCGGTCGCCGCAATGAACTCCTTCTCCGGCGGATCGAGGCTGCGCGCGCCCACGAGCACCGTGTCTCCGGGAGTGACCGTGCCCGAGTCGAGCAGCATCCGCAGCGGCATGCCCCATAGGTTCCCGCTCGGCGAGCTCTCCGGCGTGTTCAGGTCGCCATGGGCGTCGAACCAGGCGACCGCGAGGCGCTCGTACCGCGTGGCCAGGCCTTCGACGGCGCCCACGTGAGCGCAGCAGCATCCGCCCAGCACGAGGGGGCGATCCGGCAGGGAGGCCGCGAGAGCGAGGTTCTGCTCCGTGAGGGTGTCCTCTTCGACGACCCCCGCCTCTGGGTAGGGGAGCGGCAGAAAGGCGGCCTCCACCATCTCCTCGCCGCCATCGCCCCACGCCCGCGGCACCCGCACGAGCGCGGCCGGAAAGCCTCGCCCGCAGGAGTGGCACTCGTACTCGCCTGCACCAAGCGCGACCGCTGTGAGCGTGCGGCAGTCGGGACACCGTGCCCGAAGGTGCGACACGCCTAAAAAATAGCTGCCGGGACGAGCTCGTCCAGGAGCTCGGGGAGCCGGGCGAGATCCTTGAGCTCAGCTGCGCGCGGGACGTCGCTCCGCTCGTGCAAGCGGTTGATCCAGACGGCCTTGAGATCAAGGCGCGATGCGGGCTCGATGTCGTGGTAGAGG
>DATNOU010000168.1:0-7033 GCA_035601195.1 Gaiellaceae bacterium
CGGTTGCGACCGCTCTGCTCTTTCTGAAGAAGGGCCGCTTGTCGAGTCCGGCCTGCGGGGCCGAGCGAGGAGCGCTTGGCGGCCGCCGCGGCGGAGTTATCTCAGCGCGTTTTCGTTGGTGTACCTCCTCTGATGCTCCCGGACGGTTGGATGCTCATCTCTTTCTTGGCGTTTGGGTGCACACCGTGTCGATGGGAGCTGTCCCGGCTTCTCAATTCCATAAGGGGCCGTCAGGCGGCCAAAGCCAAGCGGGAGCTTGCCGGGACAGAGGTGCCCCTGGTGCAGCGAGGGGCAGGCTTGAAGGGTTGGTTGCGGGAGAGCATGTACCAGGCGGCGATCAGGATCTTGCGCGCGACCGCGGCCTTGGCGGAGTTCTTGTTGCCGGAGCGGCGAGCGACGTCGGCGTAGAGGTCGTGCCACGGGTTGGTTTCGCGCCAGGCCTGCTGGGCGGCCTCGACCGCCGCCCAGGCGAGGAGGCGTGAGCCGGACTTGCTGAGCGGGCCGCTGTGCGGCCGAGCTTGACCGGACTGGTGGACGCGTGGGGCGAGTCGACCGTAGGAAACGAGCCTGGCCGGGCTCGAGAAGCGACTCACCTCACCGATCTCGACGGCGATCGTCAAGGCGAGTAGCTCGGCGACGCCGGGGATCGTGTCGAGCAGGACCGCGCGCGGGTCGGCGTGGGCCAACGGTCTCAGCTCGGCGTCCAGCGGCGCGATCCGCGCGTCGAGGAACCCGATCACTGACAGACACTCGCTGACCGAGCGGCGCCAGACCTCGGGCACGCCAGCGCGTTCGAGTAGCGCCATCCCGTCCGCCCGGCGCAAGCGTTGCAGCGAGACGCGGACGCCCCACTGCGTCTGCAGACCAGCGATGCGCGCTTTCGCGCTCGTCCGTAGCCGGACCAGATGCATCCGCCGACGCAGCCGCTCCCGCAGCGCCCGCTCATCGAGCGAGGGAAGCCACAGGGCCGGCACGAGCTCGCGGCGGGAGAGCTCGGCGAGCAGACGCGCGTCGACCTTGTCGGTCTTCGCGGCCAGCGGCGCCACGGTCTTGACCTTGCGCGCATCGGCGACCTCCACCTGCCAGCCGCAATCGACGAGCTGGTCCCGCACCCAGAGCGCGCCGCTCATCATCTCCAGGCACGCCTTCACCTCATCGCCCAGTTCGAGGACGAGCCGAGCGAGCCCGTCGCGGTCAGCGGGTATCTGACCCTCGCTGGCGATCTGACCGCCTGGGGAAAGCGCGCACCACTGCGCCTTTCGATACGCCCAATCGATTCCGACATACTTCACCTCGGGCCTCCTTCCCGATGGGATTGGTCACCGGAGAGTGTCTCCGGCCAGGAGGCCCTTCTTCATGACATTCCATAAGTGCTCCATCCGCTGTCGTCCATGGCGACAACACGCGGCGGGGCAGAGGCGGACCTTGATCCTTCGCTGTTGGCGAGAGGGTCTCGGCGACGAGGGAACCGGCGCACATTCAGTCAAATAGGCCGAAGCGACTGGTGGAACCGAAAGAGATTGTCTCGGTCGTAGTGCGCCTTGACGTGGGACAGGCGCTCGTAGTTGGCGTCATGGTAGGCGCGTGCCCAGTTGGTCAGGTCCGGGTCGGGGAAGCTCGGATAGACGCCGCCCGACCCGTGCGGGTGGACGATTGACCATGAGCGTGCGAGCCAGTCGCGGGCCGTGTCTCGTTCGTGCGCTGCTGCGTCGGCGTCGAGCACGACCGCGTGCTTGAGTAGGAAGCGCTCGTTGCGGTGGGCGAAGGCGGTCGCGTCGGTGCGCGTGCGGTTGTACGCGCCGCTCCAGGGCGTGAAGTCGAGCTCGCGGGCCTGACCCGTTCCTCGTCCCTCCACGAAGGAGTCGACCAGCGCGGCGATCACGTCCGGAGGTAGGGGCCGGCGAAAGAACTCCGACTTCGCGAACATCATGCTGGGCCGAGGCAGTTCGAGCGGGGTCGTGCTGCCCGAGCGCTCCGCACCCGGCGCGTGCTCCGCCAGGAAGGTCTTGGCGGCTCGATGCGGCAGCTGCTTGATCTTGGTCGAGACCGGGTCGGCGCTTAGCCGCACGATCAGGTGGTCGAGCGTGTCGGTGGTCTCGGTTTCCGTGCCGAGCATGGCGCCGAAGATCGTGACCACGGGTTCGTCGAGATCGCCGCTTGCGGTGACGAGAAGGCTCGCCGCGAGCTCGTCGGACGCGTCGGGAGCCCAGTCCTGCCACAGCTCGACCGCGGCCGCTGCCTGCGCGTACGGCCAGTCGAGTCTGAAGCAGGTGAGGTGCTGGGCCGGGACGGTTCTCAGGAGGAAGGTGGTGACGATCCCGAACTGGCCACCGCCGGCTCCACGCAAGGCCCAGAAGAGATCCGGCTCTCGGTGCTCGTCGCACTCGACGACGCGACCGTCTGCCAGCACGACCCGCGCTCCGACGAGCTGGTCAGAGGTGAGCCCGTACCTGCGACCGAGGATGCCGAAGCCACCGCCGAGCGTCAGCCCGGCGATCCCGACCGACGGGCAGGCGCCGGCGGGAATCGTCAGGCCATCACTGTCCAACCGCTCGTAGACGTCGCCGAGCAGCGCCCCGGCCTCGACCGTGGCGAGACCGTCGGCGACCGAGACGGAGCGCATCTCACTCAAGTCGATCAGGATTCCTCGGGTCGACGAGCGGCCAGCGAAACAGTGCCCGCCGCTCCTAGCGCCGATCTCGGCCCCGGCTCGTCGTGCGAACGTGATCGTCTCGGCCACGTCTGCCGCCGTCAGGCAAAGAACGACCGCCTCCGGGGCGATGTGCTCGAACTGCGCCCAGGCGGGCTTGCGCAGGGCCTCGAGGTCGGGCGAGTCGCGAGGTACGACAGGTCCCTCCACCACGGCCTCGAGCGCCGCGAGCCCAGAGAGGTCGGCTGGCTCCAGACGGCTCTCACCGGAAGTGCTCACGTCTCGAGCTGCTTGACGAGCCGCAATTCGCGAAATATCGGTGCCGCGGAAATCCGATACGCGATCAGAGCCGTCCGGGCGATACCCCGCAGCCCGGTACACGGCGAGCGCGCGCTCGTTCTGCTCGTGAACGAAGAGATACGCCTCCGTGCAACCTGCGGCGCGGAGCGCGTCATGAGCCGCGGCAAGGAGCGCGCGGCCGATCCCGCGCCCGGCGTGGGCGGGATGGACGAAAAGGAGGAACATCTCGCCGTTCTCGGGATGAACGGCCGTGTAGCCGACGACGCCATCCGTCTCGTCCACAGCGACGAGGAGCACCTTCGGCGGCTGGTGGTCAGCCACGAGCTGCTCCCAGTCCTCGGCGGCGAACATCGGCTCGGCGGCGAGATCGCCGAGGTAGGTCCATCCCGCGCGGACGGCGGCGTCGAAGACCGCTCCGATGGCTTGAGCGTCCCCTTGGACGGCGCGTCGCAGCTTCGGTGGTGCTGTATCCGACCTGATCTCGTTCACGAGATGCCTCCGAGTGCGCTCGGAAGCCGCGATCGAAAGTCGTGCAGGCCCACCCAGGCCGGGCGGAGGTCGATCCGGGCCATCCGCGTGCCCGGCTGATCGATCTCCGCCAGGTAGGCCCGAGTCGCGTCCTCACCCAAGTAGCGGCGGGCCGCGGACGCGTACTCGAGAGGGATGCCCTCGACCTCGCTGATCTCCACGCTCCCGCGCATCGTGAGCACCTCGGGCGGGAAGGCCTCAGTATCGATCGTGACCGCGACGTCGGGGCTCGCCCGTAGCGCCCGCAGGCGACCGGCTGCGTGCCGAACGTGCGGCGCCGCCAGGAAGGTCGGCATCGCCAACACTTCACCCGTCCAGTGGAACCACGTCGCCAACACGCGCGGCGTGCCATCGAGACCGATGTAGGCAAAGCGCGCGGGAATCTGCGACGAGAGCAAACGGCGAGCGACGTCGCTCTCCAACAGGCCGAGGTCTCCCTGCTTCAGCGTCATCGGATCGGTGCTCGTCTGGCGACTGCGGTTCTCGGTCACGATTCACCTACGCGTCGTACACCTCGAGCGTTCGCCCCGGGCCGTCGTGATCGTCTTTCGGTCACGGCACGTCGGTCCCGGTCTTCAGTCGGTGGTGGCGGGCGCGTACTGCGGGCGCCCGGCGGGGCGGTAGACCTGGAGCGCTATGCCCTTCGGATAGGCGCGCGAGTCGACGAGTTCGAGCGCGGTGTCCGGGCCTGTGTCGGGGAAGAGCCGCGTGCCCTGGCCGACGATCACGGGGCAGACGAGCAGGTTGATCTCGTCGACAAGCTCGTTCTCGAGCAGCCAGCGGACCAGGCTGCCGCTGCCGTGCACCTGCAGCTCGCCGCCCGGCTCGGCTTTCAGCTCGCGGATGGCCGCAGCGACGTCTCCGGAGAGGACGGTGGTATCCGCCCACTGCGGGTCCGTGAGAGTGTTCGATGCCACGTACTTGGGCCGCGAGTTCAACGCATCTGCGATCGGGTTGCCCGACTGGACGCCCCAGTAGCCGGCGAAGAGCTCGTACGTCCGCCGGCCGAACAGGAACGCGTGGGCGCGCTGGTAGAAGTCGTTGACGAACGCCATCGCCTCGCTATCGAACAGCGGCCTGGCCCAGCCGCCGCGCTCCATTCCGGGATCGAACTCCTCATTCCTTGCACCGTTTGCTTGCACCACTCCATCGACGGAGATTTGCGTGTTGGTGGTGAGCTTCATGGGCTCGTCCCTTCTCTCGAGGACTTCGGGCCGAAGCCGAGATGGTCCTCTGCGGGGGCGCCGGAGCATTGAAGAAAACGGACGAGTTCAGGCCCGGGAGCCGCTATCCCGTGCCGCCGAGCAGCGCGCGGAACGACGGCGAGTGATCGTGTCGGCCGCGGCAGTGGATGTCCGTCTGACGGATCAATTCGGCAGGTGGCAACCCCGACAGGTACACGCATTCGCGCGTCAAGTGAGCCTGATCGGCGTAGCCCAATGCGACAGCGGTTCGCGCGAGGCCGAGTCTGCTCCAGCCGCCGGTATGGACGAGCGCCAGAAAGCGCTGGAAGCGCAACACGCGCTCGAGCGTCTTCGGCGAAAGGCCGACAGCCGCCTTGAAGCGACGGCGCAGCTGGCGCTCGGACACGAACATCGAGGAGGCGACCGACGAGACCCGGGTTGCTCGTGCCGCCAGCCGCTCAACACCGAACGCCACCATGCGATCGGTAGCGGCGCCTCTCGCGAGTTGCGCGCTGACTGCGCCCTCCAGCACCGCGACCGCCCGCTTGGGTTCGGTTGCGATCCGCTCGTATAGGAACCGAGTCGCAGGCAACACATCCTCCAGCGAGACAATCTGGTCGGCGAGCTCGTGCGCCGGCACGCCGAGCACAGCCGCGGCACTTTCCGGACGGAGGCGGAGCGAAACGATGGTCGTGCCGGGAGAAAGCGTCCTTACGAGCGGCCCCGTCTGAGGCCCGACGAGAAGTGGTTGTCCACCCACTTCACACACGAGCTCGACGCTTCCGTTTGGCGCGGAGCGGTGGAGATAGGAACTCGACCCCGCGTCGATCCGGTGCACGGACCAACAGACCACGTACCGGGCGAGCGGTGGCGAGGGGAAACCCTCAGCGTAGTCCTGCACCGACGGCTCCGGCCCTTGAACCAACGCTCGTAACGTACGTGGCTCAGTCATCGATCGTCGAAAGGCATGCTCTTCGGGATCCTTACCCACTAGTGACCGCACCGAGGCACGGATCTCACCGATCGTGGCTCCACTGCCCGCGATCAGTGCCCCCTGCGCGTCGCGTCGTGTACATCTGACTCCCCTAGTCCAGTGGCCGTCGGCGCAGCCCGGGTGTTAGGGTTGGGATGAGTCCTGCGAGCCTTCGGGTTGGGAGGATTCGACCTCTCTTTGCGGAGCCAGGGAAGTGACCCCCTCCATAGCACGGAAGGGATCGACACTTACCATGCGCTCCGATCGGCAACTGGTCGCAACCCACGGCAACGGTTTTCGCTTGTCCGAGCCGTTTTCAGGGCCGACTCCTTTGCCACCGGTTGCCACCGGTTGCGACCGCTCTGCTCCATAAATGCTCCATCCTCTGTCGTCCCCAAAGGCAACACAGAGCAGGACGCAAGCGGACTCGGTTCCATCTGTTACGCGGTCGCCGTCCCGGTGCTGTTGCGTAGGGCGGTCAGGAGTGGCTCGGTCAGGATGGTCATCTCGCGCGGCGGTCGCGGGCATCCGCGCTGCAGCCAGTCGGTGGCCACGCCGAGGAGGGCGCCCGCGACGAACGCTGCGGGTACGTCGCGCGACGCGTCCGCTGGGTCGGCCGCGCCCCGTTCTGGGCTGTCGTCCGTCGCGGGAAGGCGCGGGTAGAGGCGGGCCGCCTCCGTGGTGCGCCGGCGTACGTGGTCGATGACGCGTGCGCTCCCGGTCGGCCCCAACAGGCTGCGATAGAGGGCCGCGTGCTCGGCGAAATGCGTGAAGAACGCGGTCACTGCGGGACTCGGATCCTCTCGGGGATCCGAGGGTTTCGCCGGGGCGGGGTCGACCGTGGTGAGGGAGGCGAGCAGGTCGTCGATCATGGACGCGCAGGCGGCCTCGGCCAGCTCGTGCACGTCCCGATAGTGGTCGTAGAACGTCGAGCGGCTCACGTCGGCGCGGTCGACGACATCGGCGACGCCGATCTCGGACAGGTCCTGCTCTGCGACGAGCTCGATCAGGGCGCGTTGCAGGCTCGCCCGTGTCCGCCGCACGCGCCGGTCGCCAGTGGATGCCCTGCCGTTGTCGGTCATGGACACGTACTCAGCATACACGATCCCTGGTCAGACGTAGCTTTTCCATTATGCGTTGACAAACCTACGGATGTATGTAATCCTATGACTGTAGCCTAACCTAGTTCAAGGAGTCGAACATGAACCTCTTCACCTTCAGGACTACGACCCATCCAACGACGCCCGCAGGTATTGGAAGGAGCAACGTCATGCCCACCACCAAGCGCCGCGCATTGATCCTCATCTCGTCCGGCCGCCAGCTGCCGCTGGTCGAGCCGGCCGAGGTCAAGTCGATCTCGACCGGGTTCTTCCTGGTCGAGATGGCTCAGGTGCTCAA
>DATNOU010000169.1:0-2241 GCA_035601195.1 Gaiellaceae bacterium
TAAACAAGGTCGCACGCATCCAGCGGGAGCTCGCGCAGCGCCTCGGCCGCGAGCCGCGGCCCGACGAGATCGCCGCCGAGCTCGAGCTGACGCCCGAGGAAGTGCGGGAGATCTTGCGGATGGCGCAGTTTCCGATCTCGCTGGAGAAGCCGATCGGCGAAGAGGAGGACTCGAAGGTGGGTGACTTTGTCGAAGACGAGCTGGCCGAGTCGCCCTTCGATGTGGCCTCGGTCTCCCTGCGACGCGAGGATATCGGGCACGCGCTCTCCGCGCTGCCCGAGCGCGAGCGATCCGTAATCGAGCTGCGCTTCGGCCTAGATGGCGGTCAGCCGCGGACGCTAGATCAGGTCGGCCGAGCCTTGGGCCTCACCCGCGAACGGATTCGGCAAATCGAGGACACCACGCTCAAGACGCTCGCGTCGCTGCCGGAAGCGCAGCGCCTGAACGACTTGTAGGGTTTCAAAACCTGCGTTCCGCCTGCAAATCCTGATTTCTCGGTAACCGTTCAGTTGTCGTCGGGGTCGGGCCGTTTGTGGTGGGGAGGGGTCGGTTGAGCGGCGCCGAAGTAAGCGGGTTTTACTGTTTGTAAGTTGGAAGGGACCTGTGCCGGTCGGGCGAACTGGGCCCTGTGGAGCGGGCCGAGGCGGAGAGGATCTATGACGCGGGCCGGGGGGCGTGCGTCGAGTTTCTGCTCGAGCTGAGCGCGCGCTATGAGCGCGAGGTCGCGCGCTTGGAGACGCGGGTGGCGCGCTTGGAGGAGCAGACGCGTTCGAGTTCGCGCACCAGTTCGAAGCCGCCCTCGCAGGATCCGCCGAAGACGCGCCAGCAGCGCCGGGCCGAGGCGAGAGCGAAGGCGAAGGCGCTCGTGCAGGAGGAGGCTGAGCGCCGCCGCGCCGGCGGCCAGCCCGGCCATCCGGGCGCAGGGCGCAAGCTGCTGCCGGAGGATCAGGTCGACGAGATCGTCGACCACTACCCGGACTGCTGCCACGGCTGCGGGCACGAGTTCAGCGAGCAGGAGCGGGCAGCAAGCGAGCGTTGCGGCCGCCACCAGATCGCCGAGCTGCCGCCGATCTCGGTGATCCTGAGCGAGCACCGTACGCACCGGCTGCGCTGCCCGCGCTGCAAGCAGAGCACGACCGCGACGCCGCCGGCCGAGCTTGCCGGCTCGGCCTTCGGGCCCAGGCTGCAAGCGGCGGTGGTGACGCTGACCGCGCGCAACCGCGTCTCCCGCAGGGAGATGAGCGAGCTGGCCGGCGAGCTGTTCGGAATCAGGCTCGCCAGCGGCACGGTCGACGCGATCTGCCAGCGCGCGAGCGCCGCGCTCGCCGAGCCGTACGAGCGGCTGGTCGCCGCGGTGCTGGAAGCCGACGCGGTCAACGTCGACGAGACCGGCTGGTTCCGCGGCGGCCAGCAGCGCACCCTCTGGACAGCCGCCACGCCCACCGCAGCGATCTTCCGCATCGCCGCCGACCGCCACCGCGAACGACTGGAGGAGCTACTCGGCGACTACGACGGGATCGTCTGCTCCGATCGCTGGTGGGCCTACGAGCACCTCGACCCCGACCGACGGCAAGCATGTTGGGAACACCTCAAGCGCGACTTCCGCCGCCACGCCGAGGGCTCACTCGAGCAGAAGCGCTTCGGCGAAGCCGGCCTGGCGCTCACCACGCGCCTGTTCGCGGCCTGGCACAACTTCCAGCAGCACGACGACCGTCGCCGCCTCGCCCACGAGCTCAAACCGATCCAACAACAGCTCCGCCCCCTGCTCGAACAGGCCGGACGCAAGAGCACCCACACCCGCCACCACCGCGTCTTCGCCAACAAGCTGCTCAAGATCTGGCCGGCGCTCTGGACGTTCACCAGCGCCGACGACGTCGAGCCAACCAACAACGCCGCCGAGCGCGCGCTCCGCGGGCCCGTCATCCACCGAAAACTCTCCCACGGCAACCAATCCGAACAGGGCGAACACTTCACCGAGCGCGCCCTCTCCGCCTCAGTCACCTGCCGCCTCCAAGGCCGCTCGCTCTTCACCTACCTCACCCAACTCCTCACCACCCACGCCCGCGGCGACCCGCTCCCCACGCTCGCCTGAACACAGGGGACTGAACGCATACGGCTTTTGGCTCTTTCTGGGTGGTGCGCGGTTTCCGCCTTAGAACGCTGAAATCCGCCGTTTCGGTGTAGGACTTCCCCACAGACTTCCCCACACAGGCGACCTCAGACGCTGCGCGACCG
The DNA here is from genome assembly GCA_035601195.1 of Gaiellaceae bacterium. GTDB lineage: Bacteria > Actinomycetota > Thermoleophilia > Gaiellales > Gaiellaceae > JAIBJP01. The sequence goes on from DATNOU010000169.1 coordinate 2,236, forward strand.
CGGTCA
>DATNOU010000170.1:0-10275 GCA_035601195.1 Gaiellaceae bacterium
CCTAGCGCAACGCGAGCGCGCGGCCCTGCGGCCTGACGGGCCGAAGCGGCGTGGGCGCAGAGCTACGGATGTCCGATTGGCCGTTCCAGTGCGCAACGCTTGCTGTCCACGCCTGACGGGCGTGGTGCTCGCACACCTGGTAGTACTGGCCGTCGGTCGCCCGCACGTCACGCGTCGCCGTCCGGTCGCAACGTCGGTTTTCGAGGCGGAAATAGCCCTCACAGCGCTCCATACAGATCGAAGTATCTGCGGGAGCGGGTGAGGCGCTATTCCCCGTCGGAGTGAAGTCGGCGGCGCCAGGCTTCGCCGGCGGCGCGGCCCTCCGGCGAGGCGAGGAAGTGTTCGAGCGGGACGTGGAGAAAGGCGCCGCGCGCCTCGGCCAGGATCTCCGGGCCGTCGCGAAGCTCGGCCTCCACGTGCAGGCGCCGGCCGCGGCTGTCGCTTACCCAGGAGACAACCGCGAGCTCCCGGTTGATGAGAGCCGGGCGGCGGTAGCGCACGAAGATGCGAACGGTCACCGCCGGGAAGCGGTGCCAGGTGGCGAGGAGGCCGCACGCCTCGTCGAGCGCCGCGCCCACGAGGCCGCCGTGGACGATTCTCGGCCCGGCCTGGTGGCTCTCCCGGAAGGTGAAGGTCGCCTCGTAGCGCTCGATTCCCTCCTCGGTCGGACGAGGAAGGTGAATACCCTCCGGATTGTCGCCGCAGCCCCAGCACGCAGCATCATGATGGGGCGGTATCCGCTCGCGTCCCTCGCCGGCGCCGCTCACGGCCGGGCGGAGCCCGACCTCGCCGGCGCCTGGCCCCGGGGAGACCGAGCGAGCCCTCGCCGGGTCAGCGGAGCCCGCCTCGCTCGAAGTGCGCCTTGTAGAAGTTCTCCGAGCCCGCCGTCGCCATCGCGGCCGAGGCGGAGATCTCCAGGGAGAGCGTGGCCGCCGCCACGATCTGCGCGAGCCGGTAGACCTTGCCCGCGCCCTCACAGTCCATGAGCGCAAGCCAGGAACGGGCGTAGGGGAGGGTCGTACCGCCGCCGATCGTCGCCACCTCGAGCCCGGCCAGCCGGATTGAGACGTTGAGGCCACCATCGACGCGCAGGGCGGTCCCATGGGCCATCGAGCTGGTGCCGACCATGCCGACGTCCTGTCCGGTGGCGATGAACATGGCTGCGATCGCCGTCGCTGGGGTGAAGGCGACGGACTGCATCCCGGAGGCGACGGCGCCGTGGGTGCCGACGAAGGCGAGATCGAGCAGCTCCTCTGCCGTCGTCTTCAAGACGCGCTGGATCGCCCCGTCGGTGAGCGTGGCCTCGGCGATGACGGTTTTCCCGTGCCCCCCCGACTCGAAATAGCGGTGCGAGATCTTCTTGTCCCCGCCCATGTTTCCCTCGAGATACACCCGGCGGGGCTTCACCGGCGCGTGCTCGAGCACGAAGACCTGATTCAGGGCGTAGGAGTTGCGCGTGATCATGTTCATGCCGACCGCGTCGCCGGTCGTGTATGCGTAGAGGACGTGGCACATCGGGCCGACCACGTGCGTCTCCACCTCGCGGAGCTTGGCGTGGCGTGAGAGGCCCTCCACCGGCGCGCCCGCCAGCCACTCCTGCAGGTCCGGCACCCGCGTCTCGATCCAGCGGGCGAAGGTCGCTGCGTCGGCGGTGGACTCGAAGAGGAAGGCCGAGGCGCGCGTGATGCGGTCGCGGAGGACGTGCGTACGGAACCCGCCCGATTCGCTTGCGGCCCGGGCTCCGCGCGCGAGCGAGATCGAGAGGCCCCCCTCGGTATTGGCGAGCGGGACGTAGACGGAGTCGTCTGCGCGCGTGCGCTCGAGGAGCCTTCCCTCGGGCTCTTCCAGCTCGTACTCGCCGAGCTCGAGGTCGATGGGCCCGACCACGGCGACGGGAACCGGAGCCACGCCGGTGAGCGCCTCGGTCGCTTTGGCGTAGGGCTCGAGATCCTGGTCGACGACGCTGCCCTCGAGCCCGAGCCGCTCCTGGCGGACGCGGATCGAGCCGGGATCGTTCCTACGCGGCCAGCGGGTGCGGGGCGAGTCGCTCAGATCGAGATGTTGACGTCGCTGACGTCGAGCCCGAGTGACTGAGCGAGGCGCACGCCCTGGTCCAGGTCCTCGCGCAGGCGCCGTTCGTCGGTGTCGCGCATGAGGCTGCCGATGAACTCGCGCGCCTTGGGCCGCCAGAGCGCGTGCTGGACGAAGATGGGGAGCATCCGGTTGGCGCCCTCGATGAGTCTCCGCTTCGTTTTCGTGGGGGCGTCCGTGAGGAGCACCTTCGCGTAGGCCATCCCCGACCCGTGGTGGATGCCGTCGTCCACGGTGAGCCGGTTGCAGAGGTCCTCGAGCACCGTCCCCTTGGACGAGCGGGCAATGAGGCGGAAGCGCGGGATGATCAGGCGCTCGTAGAAGACCTGCATGAGGAAGACCTTCTCCTCGACCGTGTCGGCGCCGAGCTGCATCTTCGCCAGCTGGTCGAGATACGGGTCGCTCTCGGCCCGGCCGCCGGCGTCCTCCGTCAGTCGCAGCCATGCCTCCGTGTGACGAGATTCGTCCTGCACCATCGTCGTGTAGTAGAGCTTCGCCTCGGGATCCGGCGCCATCGAGAAGAGCTGCGTCGCCATCTCGACGGCGAGCTCGTCGGCCTGGAGTTGCTGTGTGATGACCGACCGCCACAGGTCTTGTCGCCGCGCGAGTTTCTGCGGGCTGCCCGTGTACTGCGGTATGGGTGGCAGCTCCTTCCACGGGAGGTCACGCACTTGCCACTCGGCCTTTTTGGCCAGCTCGTAGTAGCGAAGGACGCCTGCATAAGCGCTGCGGTCCTCCGCCGGCTTCTCCGGGACCTGCGCAGTCTCCATGGCCCGAGAGGCTAACGTGTCGCGCCGTGGCTGTCTTGATGGATGGCAAGGCGCTCGCCGGGCGGGTGCGAAAGGAGGTTGCCGGGGAGGTGGCTGCCCTCGGGCGCCGTGTCGGCCTCGCCACGGTCCTCGTCGGCGACGACCCCGCCTCGGCCGTCTACGTGCGGAGTAAGCAGAAGGCCTCCCGCGAGGTGGGAATCGAGCCTTTCGACCACAACCTGTCCTCCGATACGAGCCAGGAAGACCTGCTCGCCCTCGTCGAGCAGCTGAACGAGGACGACGCGGTCACGGGGATCCTCGTGCAGCTTCCCCTGCCGGACCAGATCGACGAGGACCACATCATCCGCTCGATCAACCCCATCAAGGACGTCGACGGCTTCCATCCGTTCAACGCCGGCCATCTCTTCCAGGGGAGCCCGACGTTCGTCGCTGCCACGCCGGCGGGAATCATGGAGATCCTCCGGGAGTACCAGGTCGAGCTCAAGGGCGCGCGAGCGGTGGTCATCGGCCGGTCGAACATCGTGGGCAAGCCGATGGCACTCCTCCTCCTGGCCGAGCATGCGACCGTGACGATCTGCCACAGCCGCACCCGGGATCTCCCGGCGGTCGTCCGCGAGGCGGATGTGATCGTCGCCGCCGTGGGGCATCCCCAGACGGTGACGGCCGACATGGTGCGGGAGGGAGCGACGGTGGTCGACGTCGGAATCAACCGCACCGACGACGGCCTCGTGGGGGACGTAGCGCAGGATGTGCGCAAGAGAGCAGGGCTCCTGACGCCGGTGCCTGGGGGCGTCGGACCGATGACGATCGCCTCGCTTTTGCGCAACACCGTGCGGGCCGCGCGGTACCAGTCCGGCGAGCTTGCCTTCCCCCTGGACTGACGCTAGATTGCAGACGCCGCGCACGAATGCGGCGTATGCCCAGGGCGGCGGCCTCGCCGGGCCGTCGTTTGTTTGTTGAAGGAGGCAGTAAGTTGGCTGAAGGCACCGTCAAGTGGTTCTCGAACGAGAAGGGCTACGGCTTCATCGAGCGCGCTGAGGGAGAGGACGTCTTCGTCCACTTCTCGGCCATCGCTCAGGAGGGCTACAAGTCCCTCCAGGAAGGCCAGCGCGTCGAGTTCGAGGTCGTTCAGGGCCAGAAGGGCCTGCAGGCGGCGAACGTTCAGATCATCTAGTCCCGAACAGTTCGAGTGCCGTTGACGGGCCCCGCGCAGGGGCCCGTCCCTCTTAAAGTCTGGAGTCGAGTTGGCCATTAGCAGAGAAGACGTGCTGCACGTCGCGCGACTGGCGCGGCTGGAGATCCCCGAGGATCAGATCGAGCACGTCCAGGCCGAGCTCGGCGCGATCCTCGAGGCCGTCGGCAAGGTCTCCGAGCTCGACCTGGAGGGCGTCGAGCCGACGTCTCACCCATTGGACCTGGTCAACGTCTGGGGCGAGGACGAGCCGCGCCCCTCGCTGCCTCGGGAGGACGCGTTGGCCAACGCTCCGGACCCGGCGGACGGGGCTTTCCGCGTGCCGGCGGTGGGCTCGTGAGCTTGTCCCTCTCTCGTCACAGCTCGCGTGCCACAGGCGCGTTTTCGGACGCTACGCTCGAAGCGGAGGGAGGCCCGCGGCGGCCCCGGGGGGCATGGGTGTGATCGATACCCTCCGCCTGACCGCGGAAGCTGCGGCGGGGCTCCTCGAGCGCAAGGAGGTCTCTGGCCAGGAGCTCACGCGCGCGCACATGGAGGCCATCGACGAACGCGACGGCGAGTTGCACGCGTACCTCCACGTCGTCGGCGAGAGCGGAGCCGGCGTCCCGATCGCCCACAAGGACCTCGTCACGACGAAGGGCATCCCGACCACGGCCGGCTCGAAGATCCTCGAAGGGTACGTCCCGGTCTTCGACTCGACCGTCGCCGCCCGCTGCAAGGACGCGGGGCTACCAATTCTCGGCAAGACGAACATGGACGAGTTCGCGATGGGCTCCTCCACGGAGAACTCGGCCTACGGGCCCTCCCACAACCCCTGGGATCCGGAGCGCGTCCCGGGCGGCTCGTCGGGAGGCTCGGCGGCCGCGGTGGCAGGCGGGCTCGCGCCTTGGGCGCTCGGCTCCGACACGGGAGGCTCGATCAAGCAGCCCGCCTCGCTCTGCGGGCTCGTCGGCCTGCGCCCGACCTACGGCACGGTCTCGCGCTACGGGATCGTCGCCTTCGCTTCGAGCCTCGACCAGATCGGCCCGATCACGAAGACCGTGCGGGACTGCGCGCGCCTGTACGAAGTGATCGCGGGGCGCGATCACTGCGATTCGACGACCGTCGACCTCCCCGAACCGGTTCGGATTCCGACAGGGGAGAACCTCGAGGGGATCCGCATCGGAGTCCCCAAGGAGCTGAACGAGGCCGAGGGCATCGAGCCCGGTGTCTCCGAGCAGGTGCAGAAAGCGATCGCACTCGCCGGAGAGCTCGGCGCCGAGGTGGGGGAGACGGCGCTCCCCCGCTCGGTCGACTACGGCCTCGCGTGCTACTACCTCGTCGCGCCCGCGGAGGCGAGCTCGAACCTCGCGCGCTACGACGGCGTCCGCTACGGGCACCGGGCGGCCGGCGACGGCGACCTCACCGCTCTCTACGAGCGCACGCGTTGGGAGGGGTTCGGCGCCGAGCCCAAGCGCCGCATCCTCATCGGCACCTACGCGCTCTCGGCCGGCTACTACGAGGCCTACTACGGCCAGGCCCAGAAAGTGCGGACGATGATCGCGCAGGAGCACGCCGCCGCCTTCGAGCAGTTCGACCTGCTCGTGAGCCCGACCTCGCCGACCGTCGCCTTCAAGATCGGGGAGAAAGCTGAGAACCCGCTGGCGATGTACCTCTCCGACCTGCTGACGATCCCCTCGAACATGGCCGGCCTGCCCGGCCTGTCCATTCCCTGCGGCCTCTCCGAGGGCCTACCTGTCGGCCTCCAGCTGATCGGCCCGCAGTTTTCGGAGAATCTCCTTTTCCGCGCGGGCCACGCGCTCGAGCGGGCGCTCGGCTTCGACTTCGTTCCGGAACGGCTCAGGCATGCCTGAGTGGGAGCCAGTCATCGGGCTGGAGATCCACGTCCAGCTGAAGACGCGGACGAAGATGTTCTGCCGCTGCGAGAACGTCTGGGGCGAGGAGGAGAACACTCGCACTTGCCCGACTTGCCTCGCCCATCCTGGAACCCTTCCCGTCGCGAACAAGACCGCCATCGAATGGGCGATCAAGCTCGGCCTCGCGCTCGACTGCGAGATCGCGCCGCGGGCCCTTTTCCACCGCAAGCACTACTTCTATCCCGATCTCCCCAAGGGCTACCAGATCTCCCAGTACGACATCCCGCTCGCCTCCGGCGGCCGGTTCGCACTCCCGACGGCGGAGGGCGACCGCGAGATCGGGATCTTCCGCGCCCACCTGGAGGAGGACGCAGCGAAGACGATCCACGTCGGCGGCGCCGCCGGTCGCATCGCGGGAGCCGAGTACTCGCTCGTCGACTTCAACCGCGGCGGAACGCCCCTCGTCGAAGTGGTCAGCGAGCCGGACGTGCGCTCCCCGGACGAGGCTCGCCGCTTTCTCCAGCTCCTCCGCCGGACCGTCGTCGAGCTGGGGATCTCGGACGCGGAGATGGAGAAGGGCTCGCTCCGCTGCGACGCCAACGTCTCCCTGCGCGAAGTGGGCGAGAGCGGTTTCCGTACGAAGACCGAGCTCAAGAACATGAACTCGTTCAAGTTCGTCGCCGACGGCATCGCGGCCGAGCTGGAGCGTCAAAAAGAGGTGTACGAGAGCGGCGGCGAGGTCGTCCAGGAGACCCTGCACTACGACCCGTCGACGGGGTCGGTCGCGCCGCTCCGGTCGAAGGAGTACGCAGACGACTACCGCTACTTCCCCGAGCCCGACCTCGTGCCCGTGGAGCCTCCGGCCGGGATGGTGGAGGCCGCCCGGGCCGAGATCGGCGAGCTTCCTGCGGCGCGGATCCGACGCCTCGAGGCCGAGGTCGGGTTCGACCTCGCCGAAGGGCTCGTCTCGGGTGGCCGTGACCGTCTCTTCGAGGAAGTGCCGGGCGACAGGCGCGCGGTCGCGAACGTCCTGATGAACCAGTTCGCGGCTCTGAGTATCGACCCCGCTCAGGTGAACCCCGCCGAGCTGGGGAAGCTGATCGCCGCACGCGAGACCATCCCGCGGGCAACGTTCGACGAGGCGCTCGCCGCGAGCGGGAACGGCGACTTCTCAGCCGAGCGCTACCTGGGCGAGGCCACGATCAGCGACGCGTCGGAGCTCGACCCTGTGATCGCCCGCGTCATAGCCGCGAACGAGGCCCAAGTCGCGTCCTTCAAGGCCGGCAAGGAGGGCGTGCTCGGCTACCTCGTCGGCCAGGTGATGCGCGAGACCCAGGGCAAGGCGAACCCGAAAGTCGTCAACGAGCGGCTGCGGGAGAAGCTGAGCTCCTGACCGGCCAAAGAACCGTCGCGATCAGGATGGTTGCGACGACGGAGCCGCCCAGACCAAGGGCGAGGTCACCGAGGGTGTCCGTGTAGGCAGTCCGGAACTCTTCCTCGTTGAAGCGGATGAAGGTCAGGTACTCGCCGAACTCCCAGAGCAGAGCTGTAACGGCGCCGAACCCGATCGCGAGGGCGGCGGCCTCGAGCCGCCCGATCGGGAGCCGGATCAGAAGCTGGCCGAACGCGGCGACGAGGATTCCCCAATTGACGAAATGGTTCGCATCGTCCCACCAGCCGATCGTGTCGTAGAGATCGGCAGTGTTCCCGCTCACGTCGATCAGGAAGGGCAGCGTCCAGAGGATGTCGAGGGCGTAGGGAAACTGGATACGTCGCCGCCGGCGCAGCAGCCACCAGATGGCCGGGACGAGGAGGACGGCGATGGGATAGGCGATCGCCCTTCCTGGAACGCCTTGCCCTCGAACTGCGGCAGGTCTGGCCAGGCCACAGCGACGGCCAACTGGCCGATCAGCGCTGCCTTGATTGCCACGTCGATCCAGAAAGCTGGGCGCACCATTGGGCAAATGGTCTCCCCCGTTCGGGCTTATGGCAAGAGACGCAGCGCCGATATCGGGAGGGCCGTGCGCCGGTTCATCTCCGCCATTGCCTTCCTGGCCGCGCTCCTCGTCGTGCTCGGAGCCGCCGGCTGCGGCGAGCGCTTCGAGCGCGAGCCCGGAAACGCTCCTCCCTCCGCCGATCTGGCCGCCGATGCGCTCGCGGCGCTCGAGGCCGCAGGCAGCGCGCATTTCGTCGTCGACCTGAGAAGCGGCTCGGCCGAAAGCCAAGTCCCCTTCCAGATCTCGCTCCACTTCGAGGGCGACGCCTCGAAGGACGCGCTCGACGCCGAAGGGTCGGTCAGCTTCGGCGCCGGCTCGCTCCGCGGGCGGGTCCTGGTGGGCGAGCACGACTTCTTCGTCCAGTTCATGGATCAGTGGTACGGCGAGCATCAGGGTCTCGTCGAGATGCTGAAGGAGGCGAAGACGGACCGCGACGGCGGGGTCTGGGACGAGCTCGCAACGCCCGAAGGCCTCCGCCGCAACTTCGACCAGCTCTTCGACGGCGAGGTGAAGGAGGGCCCCGCGGTCGAAGGCGGCCCGGCGACCTGGCAGTTCGAAGGCCGGCTCGACCCGGAGGGCGTGATCGAGTTCGCCAAGCGGTTCGATGCTCAACCGACCGACCGCGAAGAGGAGATGTTCGCCAAGGTGGCCGAAGCGACGAAGTTCCTCCTCGTCGTTCGGCAAGACGACCAGCTTCCGCGGCGACTCGAGGTCTCGGTGAACCTCTCCGCCGAAGATTTGAAGGAGATGCAGGCGAGCGGGGTCAGCCGCTTCGACGGCGCCGAGAACTTCACCGCCACGCTCGAGCTCTCCGAGTTCGGCAAGCAGGTGGAGATCCACCCGCCCGCCGACTTCAAGCCGCTCGACGCGCTCTTCGAGCAGCTTTTCTCGGGCTTCGGATAAGCCGCACCGATTCCCCGCTGGCGAAGAGGAAGCCCCCGTAGAGAAGGGCTGCGCCTCCTGCGATGAAGGCCGCCGTCCCGGCTGCGCCCAGCCCGGCCAGGGCGCTGCCGACGGCTGCCACGGCTACCCCGGCCAGGAGGAGGGTGTTTCCGAGCGGGCGGCGCCTCAGCGTCAGCGCCGCGACCACGACGACCGCGAGCGTTCCGAGCGAATTTCCGAGGAGGGCGACGAGTCGCGCCGGCATGAAGTCGAGATGGCTCTGGGCCTCGGGAATGGACGTCCCGCTCACGCTTGCCGTCAAGGGGACGGCGACCATGATCCCGATTGCCAGGCCCGCATACGCGAACGCGAGCGGCCCGGCCCAGCGGTAGCCGCGAAGCAGGAGCGACCCCGCTCCCAGAAGCGGCGCTGTGAGCAGCCCTCCCGCGAGGTAGTAGACCCGGAACGCGCGGTCGTCCCATCCGGCAGCGGCACCCCACGCCAGCGCGGCCGACGCGATCGCATAGGCGAGCAGCGACGCCGACCAGGCGGCGAGCTGCGGCGCCCGCCTGGCGCGAAAGCGGGCTGCCAGATCGCCGGCGAGACGGAGCGCCAGCAGGGCCGCGGCGAAGGCGAGCAGTGCTTCCACGGCGTCAGTTAACCTCAGCCCAGGTAAACAGCGGAGCGGACGTGATTATGCGACGCGCGCAGTGTGGCTTCGGACGCGGTCGGGCGTGCCATTCGGTCGTCTCGGCTGGCAACGCAAACGCCCGCCTGCAACCCGCTTGCAACCTTGACGCTCCCGCGCCGACTGACGTTGGCTTGCCCGGCTGTTGTCAGTTGCGCTTGCTCGGCGGCGCCATCTGGCCGCCGCCTAGAACGCTGCGCTTCCACCACAGGCTCCAGAACACACCGAGTGTCCACAAGCTCAACGTCCACGGTACCCAGACCGTGAACATCGTCGGGTCCATCCAGCGGCCTCGATAGTCGCTGCATTCGAAGCAGTCAAGGTCTGAGTTTGGCGCATTGACGTACGGCGCATCGAGATACCAGATCGCAAGCCCGCCGGGGTCAGCAGGCCTCCTAGAGCGAGCGCCAGGATCACGCCTCGCCAACCTCGAACGAGCCAATAGCCAAACGCTCCGCCTGCCACCAACGGCCCCATCAGGACGATGACCGTCAGCAGAAAATCAGGTGCTGACATCGGCAAAGCTTAGGCAAGCGTCTCGCCAATCGAAACGCCAATCCCTCAGCTAGAGCGGCACGGAACTTCTTTCGCGTCGGTCGGAAAGGTCATGTGCCGCTCAGCGATCACGTCGGGGTCAGACCCCACCACGTCCAAAAACAACAAGTCTGGACTCGGTTTGCAGGGGCTTTTCAGCACCCCCGTCGTGTGCAGACAGGGCTGAAGCGGCCACGGGAGGGGTCAGACCCCGGTGTCTCGAAGAGACAAGCATCAGGCCTCCCGGTCGTAGTCGATCGAGTCG
>DATNOU010000171.1:0-2676 GCA_035601195.1 Gaiellaceae bacterium
CCGGGAGGATCTGGTACTCGCGCGCGCGCGTGAACCAAAAACAAGCCACTAACGCAAAAAAGCAAGTCACTAATGTGCCTCGGCGCGAACCGAACCGGAATTTTGAAACCCTCACGGCGGCTGGTTCCGCCTGTTCTGACAACAAAACAATCAGATTTGCAGGTCTTTTACGAGGGGGCGACGGGTCTCGAACCCGCGACCTCCGGCGTGACAGGCCGGTCTTGGCGCTTCCCGCCTGACCGGGGATAGGCAGGGATTTGCCGAGAGAGCAGGGCCTTTCGCCCGGTGGCTTGCGGGAATTGCCGGGTACCGGCGGGGCTTCCGGCGACGTCCTGCGGGATGGTCACGTCGGTAGAAGTGGTGTAACGGCGCCCGCGTAGGTCCGGAGGGAAGGGGCTCCGGCCACCGCGGGCTCCAAGCTCGTCGGTTCCGTCACGAATCGATGAGAGGAGCACCACGATGGCCGAGGGGCCAAGGATGACTGTTGCTGATGTCGTTGCCAACGTGCTCGGCGGCGAGCAGGGCGACTTCGTGCGCGAGGCGGTTGCGATCGTCGCGCGTGAGCTGATGGAGGCGGAGGTCTCGGCTGAGATCGGCGCCGCCCACGGCGAGGTTTCCGTCGAGCGGAGGACGCACCGCAACGGCTACCGGTCACGCGGCTGGGAGACGAGGGTCGGCGAGATCGAGCTCGCGATCCCGCGCAAGCGCTCCGGCGCGGCCTACTTCCCGTCGTTCCTGGAGCCGCGGCGGCGTTCCGAGCAGGCGATCGTCGCGGTCGTGCTCGAGGCGTACGTCAACGGCGTCTCCACCCGCAAGGTCGATCGGCTGGTCGAGCAGCTCGGCATCCAGGGGATGTCGAAGGACCGCGTCTCGGCGCTCTGCCGCGCGCTCGACGAGCAGGTCGAAGCGTTCCGGCAGCGGCCGCTCGAGCGTGACTACCCGTACTTGTGGCTCGACGCCAAGCACGTCAAGGTCAGAGACGGCGGCCACGTTCGCTCGAAGGCGCTCGTGATCGCCTACGCCGTCCACGAGACCGGTCGGCGCGAGGTGATCGGCCTCGACCTGGGCGAGGTCGAGTCGGAGGCGTTCTGGACGGAGCTGCTGCGCGACCTGCGCCGCCGCGGCCTGCAGGGTGTCCGGCTCTGCGTCTCCGACCAGCACGAGGGGCTTCGCAGCGCGATCGCCCGAGTGCTGGCCTGCCCCTGGCAGCGCTGCACCGTCCACTTCGTCCGCAACATGCACCAGCACTGCCGGCCCTCCCAACGCGGGCTCGTCTCGGCCGCGCTCAGGGAGATCTTCAACGCCGACAGTCGCGGCCAGGCGCGCGAGCGGGTCGGCGAGGTGATCGCGAGGCTGCGCGGACCGGCGCCGAAGGTCGCCGAGCTGCTCGAGGAGGCGGAGGAGGACCTGCTCGCCTTCTACGCCTTCCCGGCGCCGCACTGGTCGAAGCTCAGGAGCACGAACCCGCTCGAGCGAGTCAACCGCGAGATCGGCCGCCGCACCGACGTCGTCGGCATCTTCCCCAACGACCGGGCCGCAATCCGCCTCGCCGGCGCGCTGCTGATCGAACAGAACGACGAGTGGCTCGTCGGCCGCCGCTACCTGTCGGCCGAGTCGCTCGCGCTCGTCCTCGTCGACGAGAACCAGCGCGACTCCGAGCGAGAGGAGGCGCGCGCCCTCCAACCAGCCTGAGCCGCCCGTCCGACGAGCGAGGCGTTACACCACCTCAGCCGACTTGACTCGTTCGTGTGCTCGGACTCCCATCCAGTGAATGACCGTCCGTCGTCCGTGTTACCCCGGAACACACGGCCGCGGAGCCAGAGGGCGTACCGCTGCAAAAGAGGGAGGTGGGCTGAGAAGTAGCCTCTCGCTGAGAGATCGGCGGCTGTGGAAATGCGCAGAAGCGCATTTGCCAGCTCTACGCTCTGTGGAAGAAGTATCAGGCCCGTACTGGTGGCCTTGAACGGCCTGAGCGGGTGCCAATAGGAAGTCTGCGACTGCGTTTGGCTGAGGAGTTCGAAGACGCGATCGACGAGCCCGAGGTCCACACTGCCGGGTGGGCTGGTTAGGAGCCAACCCTCAAGTGCGAAAACTAGGTCAGCGGCATCGAAGGCAGCGTCGACGAGTTGGCTCTCCGAGAGTCCGCGGTGAACATTGTCGAGTAGGCGGATCCGAGCAAGGGCCACGGTGTCCTTTTGCGTGAAGTCCTTGCCCTCAACAAGCCGGCCGAGCTGCAGCACGCGTAGGAGAGGGAACGCATGCTTTACGACCTCTCTTTCACGGATTTGAAGGACACGCTCGTCTGGGTGATCCAAGGCGTAGTGGACGGTTTCGCTGGCGCGTGTCTCGACTAGCTGTTGGAAGTTCCCAAGATCCGCGTCTCCACGTGCGCGAATCGTCTCGATCAACCACGTCAGCGTGAAGGGATCATCCCAGCCAAACGTCGTCGAGTCGGTGCGGGGCGGCAGGAAACGAGGCTCATCCCAGCCCCGTTCCCGCCTTTCCGGCACCCGCTTCTCAACATCAGGCGACGCTGACTCGATCGATCTCACCGCCCGAGCTACTGCGTTCGCGATTCGCGTTCGCACGTCTTCGTCCTGCGGTCTCCAAGCCGTTGCTTGGCGAACGGCCGGTGCAAGCACAGACGCTCGGATCTGACCGATCGCGAGGCTTGCA